>NZ_MUKA01000601.1 GCF_002150735.1 Streptomyces africanus | reverse complement strand
GGGCGGTGTCGGCAAGACGACCACGACCACCGCGCTCGGCTCCACGCTCGCCACGGAACGGCAGGACAAGATCCTCGCGATCGACGCCAACCCGGACGCGGGAACCCTCGGGCGTCGTGTCCGGCGCGAGACCGGGGCCACCATCCGTGACCTCGTCCAGGCGATCCCGTACCTCAACTCGTACATGGACATCCGGCGGTTCACGTCCCAGGCTCCGTCCGGCCTCGAGATCATCGCCAACGACGTCGACCCGGCCGTGTCCACGACGTTCAACGACGAGGACTACCGGCGCGCGATCGACGTGCTGGGCAAGCAGTACCCGGTGATCCTCACCGACTCCGGTACCGGTCTGCTCTACAGCGCCATGCGCGGGGTGCTGGACCTCGCCGACCAGCTCATCATCATCTCGACGCCGTCGGTGGACGGTGCGAGCAGTGCGAGTACGACGCTGGACTGGCTGTCGGCGCACGGGTACGCCGACCTCGTGTCGCGGTCCATCACCGTCATCTCGGGTGTGCGCGAGACCGGCAAGATGATCAAGGTCGAGGACATCGTGTCGCACTTCGAGACGCGCTGCCGGGGCGTCATCGTCGTGCCGTTCGACGAGCATCTCTCCGCCGGTGCCGAGGTCGACCTCGACATG
>NZ_MUKA01000600.1 GCF_002150735.1 Streptomyces africanus | reverse complement strand
CCGGCGCGGACCGCACCGGTCACGCCCTCGGCCCCCGCCGCACCGCCGCCGTCGCCGTCGGCCACCGGGAGCCCGTCGGCCTCCCCGTCGCCGTCCGCGTCGGGCGCCTCGCCGAGCGCGTCGCAGTCGGCCGGCCCGTCGGCGCCCCGGACGTCCGCCACGGCCACCGACCCGGGGAAGGCACCCCCGGGCAACTCCCGCCAGAGCGGCGGCCCCACCGTCCTGCGCCTCGGCGACCGAGGCCCGGAGGTCAGCGAACTCCAGCTCCGGCTACGCCAGTTGTATCTCTACGGCGAGGACCCCGACGGCGACTACGACAGCCGGCTCGAGGAGGCCGTCCGCAACTACCAGTGGTCACGCGGCATCCAGACCGACGACCTCGGTGTCTACGACCGGGAGACGCGGGAGAAGCTGGAGTCGGAAACCAAGAAGCCATGACCGGCCCGGCCGCCCTACTGTGACGCCGTGACCACACAGGTGATCGTGCTCAACGGCGGTTCGAGTTCGGGCAAGTCCGGGATCGTACGGTGGCTGCAAGAGGTGCTGCCGGACCCGTGGCCGGCCTTCGCCGAGGGCATCGCCGCGATGGCCCGCGCCGNNNNTCGCCCGAGGCGACCGGGTCCGGGGCATGGCCGCGTCACAGGCCCACGTCGTCCACGAGGGCGTGCGCTACGACGTGGAGGTGGACACCACCCACACCGAGGCCCTGGCGTGCGCGCACACCATCGCCGCCCACGTCTGACCGACCGGACGGCAGACACCCCCGAGCGGTCCTCAACCGATGTGCAGACGGATCGTCCCGTCCCCCACGGCCTCCACGCGCACCCGCGTCAGGNNCGGCCCCGGAGTCCTCGAACACCACACAGTCCGAAGGCGCCACACCCAGTTCGGCGGCGCCCTTCAGAAAGCCCTCCGGGTCGGGCTTGCTCGCCCCGACGGACTCCGCGGTCACCCGCACCTCGGGCAGCTCCAGTCCGGCCGCGGCCATCCGCGCCGTCGACAGCGGAACGTCGGCCGAGGTCACGAGCGCATGCGGCAGCCCCCGCAGCGAGGCGAGGAACTCCGGCGCCCCGGGGATCGGCACGACGCCCTCGGTGTCGGCCGTCTCCTCGGCGAGCATCCGGGCG
>NZ_MUKA01000091.1 GCF_002150735.1 Streptomyces africanus | reverse complement strand
GTGCCGGAGGGGGCTGTGCGGGGGGGTGGAGGCGCCGTTGTGGACGGAGACGATCGAGGGGTCCGGGCAGGTGGAGTACATGGCGTTTCCGCGGTTGCCGGGGGTTGCCGAGTTGGGGTGGTCGGCGGCTGGTTCGCGGGACTGGTCGCGATACAAGGTGCGGTTGGCTGCGCAGGCTGAGCGGTGGAACGTCCTGGGGATTGAGTGGTATCGGTCGCCGCAGGTGCCGTGGGGGTCTGACGGGCGGTGATTCGGCTGCGGGTGCGTGGGGGCTGGTCGCGCAGTTCCCCGCGCCCCTAAAAGATGCGCAGTTCCCCGCGCCCCTAAAATTCCCGCGCCCCTGGATATGACGGGCACCCCGGAGGACCGTACTCCGGGGTGTCCGTCTGTTTGTGGGTCAGAACTCTGCGATCGGGTTCTTCAGGGTGCCCGCCAACTGGAGGGCGCCGGACGGGTCCGTGAGGTCGACCATCTGTTCGTTGTTGCGGAGTTGGAGGCGGTTGAGGCAGGACAGGGCGAACTCGGGGGCGAACATGTCGTACTGCTCGAACTTGTCGGCGAGTCCGGGCATCGAGTCCTGGTAGGCGCGGGTGACCTCCGCGACCGTGCGCCAGAAGTCGTCCTCCTCCAGGATGCCCTCGGAGGCGAGGTTCGCCGCGAGGAAGCGGAAGAAGCAGTCGAAGACGTCCGTGAAGACCGACAGGAGTTTCTTGTCCTCCGGGACCTCCACGCGCAGCCGCTCCACCGCAGGCGGCAGTACCGCGTCCGGGTCCATGACGGCGATCTCCTCGGCGATGTCCTTGTAGATCGCGCGCTGCACGACCCCCTCCTTCAGGACGAGGATGACGTTCTCGCCGTGCGGCATGAAGACCAGGTCGTAGGCGTAGAAGCTGTGCAGGAGGGGCGTGAAGTAGGCCTGGAGGTAGCGGCGCAGCCACTCGGTCGGGGCGAGGCCCGACTGCTCGATCAGCGCGCCCGCGACCGACGCACCCTCGTGGTCGACGTGGACCAGGGACGCCATCGTGGCCAGGGACTCGCCCTCCTTCAGGGACGGCACCGGGCTCTCCCGCCACAGCGCGGCGAGCATCTTGCGGTACGGCGAGTACCGGTCCGTCGCCTGCTCGTACTCCAGGTGCCGGTAGCCGACGGCGGCGCGCTCCCGGATGATCGACAGGCCGGTCGACCTCAGGACCGGGTCGTTGTCGATGAGCTGGGCCAGCCAGTCGTTGATCGCGGGTGTGGCCTCCATGTAGGCGGCCGACAGCCCGCGCATGAAGCCCATGTTGATGACGGACAGGGCCGTCTTCACGTAGTGCTTCTCGGGGCTGGACTTGTTGAAGAAGGTCCGGATGGACTGCTGGGCCAGGTACTCGTCGTCGCCCTCGCCGAGGCACACGAGGTGCCCCCGGGCCACCTCGGCCGCGAAGGTGACGGTGAGCTTGTTCCACCACTGCCAGGGGTGGACCGGGATGAGCAGGTAGTCGGCCGGGTCCAGGTCCCTCTCGCGCAGCACGCCGTGGAAGCGGTCGACGGTCTCCGCGCCCAGCTCCTCGCGCAGGAACGACTCGTACTCGATGCCGACGCCGGCCGTGAACGCGGCCCGCGAGCGGTGTGCCGCGAGCCAGACGAGCCGGACCGGGCTCGCCGTCTCCGGCGCGTACGACAGATACTCGTGGATGCCGAAACCGAGCCGGCCGTTGTTGGCCACGAAGCAGGGGTGGCCCTCGGTCATGCCGGTCTCGATGGTCTGGAAGTCGCTGCGCGCGAGCTCGGCGGCCGTGGTCTGCGGCTTGGTGAGCTTGTAGCAGGTGCCCGAGAGGGTGGAGGAGATCTCCTCCAGGTAGACGGGCAGGATGTCGTCGCTCAGGCCCAGGGACTTCTGCATCTCGATGAAGAAGTCCAGGGCGGCGAGCGGGAGTTCGGCGCCGTCCCGGTGCCGGGTGATCGACTCGGCGTCGACCTGCCAGTGGTCGAGGGCGCGGAGCGTGGCCGTGAAGGTGTACCGGGTCTGGCCGTCGTCGCTGCGGACGACGTAGCCGTCCCCGTCCTGCTCGGGGGTGATCAGGCGCTCGTGCGCGAACTCGGCGAGTGCCTTGCGGATCAGGAGGCGGTTGGCCCGCGCCCAGCGGTGGGGGGACAGATGCGCTACGGCGTCGGACAGGGTCATACGGCAACTCCTCGGGCGGCCACGAACTGATCGCGCGTGCAGAAACTCAGCAGCGCGCGCTTCTCCGGCTTGTCGATCTCGCGCTCGGCCACGAAGCCCACGGCCTCGTTCAGCGCGTGCACGGCCTTGTTGCTCACGTCGGGCTCCACCACGACCCGCCGGGTGCGGGGGTCGGCGAACAGCTCGTCCATCACGGCGGTGATGACCGCCCGGGTGAAGCCGTGGATCGGCCGGTCGGTCGGCGCGACCAGGAAGTGCATGCCGACGTCGCCGGGCTCCGGGTCGTACAGCCCGGTCAGTTCGACGTACCGGGGGTCGTACTTCTCCATCAGGAACGCCGGCCGGCCCTCGTGCAGGCCGAGGTAGGCGTGGTGGTGCTCGTGCGCCGCGATGCGCATGTACTCGCGCTCGACGTCCTGGAGTTCCGCGTCCTGCATCATCCAGTAGGCCGCCTTCGGGTGGGTGACCCAGGAGTGCAGCAGCTCGGCGTCCCTCAGGGGGTCGAGCGGGCGGAGGGTGAAGGTGCCGATGCCGGTGGTGCTCATACGGAGAACTCCTGGAACGCGATCGTCTTCTCGACCGGGTAGTACTCGGTGCCGAGCAGCTCGCGGATGATGTACGCGTTCCGGTACGGGCCCATCCCCAGGTCGGGGCTGGTGATGCTGTGGGTGTGGACGCCGGCGTTCTGCAGGAAGATGCCCCGGCCGGTGACGTCGATGGCGTAGTTGCGGGCGACGTCGAAGTTGCCCCGGGAGTCGTGGACCAGGCGGTCGCGGACGGGCCCCAGGAACTCCGGCTCGGCGTACCGGTAGCCCGTGGCCAGGACCAGGCCTTCGGAGGTCAGCTCGAAGTCCTTGCCCTGCTCCTCCTGGCGGAAGCCGAGCGTGTACGTGCCGTTCTCGTACGCCGCGCTGGTCAGCGAGGAGTTGGTGAGCAGCCGCGTGGGCACGGGACCACCGAGGTTCTTCTGGTAGAGCAGGTCGAAGATCTCGTTGATCAGGTCGCCGTCGATGCCCTTGAACAGGCCCTTCTGCTCGGCCGTGAGGCGGTAGCGGGTGTCCTCGGGCAGCTCGCGGAAGTAGTCGGCGTACTCCGGCGACGTCATCTCCAGCGTGAGCTTGGTGTACTCCAGCGGGAAGAAGCGCGGGGAGCGGGTGACCCAGTTCAGCCGGTAGCCGTGGACGTCGATCTCGCTGAGCAGGTCGTAGTAGATCTCGGCGGCCGACTGGCCCGAGCCGACGAGCGTGATCGAGTCCTTCTTCTGCAGCTCCGCCTTGTGGCTCAGATAGCGGGAGTTGTGGATGAAGTCGCCGCCCAGGTTCCGGCAGGCCTCGGGGATGTGGGGCGGGGTGCCCGTGCCGAGGACGAGGTGACGGGCGCGGAAGACGTCTCCGGCTTGCGTGTGCACGACGTAGAGGTCGTCCTCGTACCGGACCTCGGTCACCGTCGTGTTGAAGCGGATGCTGCTCAGCCGGCTCGCGGCCCAGCGGCAGTAGTCGTCGTACTCGACGCGCAGCGGGTAGAAGTTCTCGCGGATGTAGAACGAGTACAGCCGGCCCTTCTCCTTCAGGTAGTTCAGGAAGGAGTACGGGGACGTCGGGTCGGCGAGGGTGACCAGGTCCGACATGAACGGGGTCTGGAGGTGGGCGCCGTCGAGGAACATCCCCGCGTGCCACTCGAAGTCGGGCTTCGACTCCAGGAAGACCCCGTCGAGTTCGTCGATCGGTTCGGTGAGACAGGCCAGGCCGAGGTTGAAGGGGCCGAGCCCGATGCCCACGAAGTCATGGATTCTGTTCGGGTTTTCAGGACGCGCGGTCAAGGGACTCTCCCAGGTACTGCTCGGCGTGGCCGGCGATCAGATCGAGGACGGCGGCGATGTCGGACGCCTGCGTCTCGGGGTTGAGCAGGGTGAACTTCAGGTAGTGACGGGCGCCGACCTTGGTGCCCGCGACGATGGCGTCACCGGAGGCGAACAGGGCCTTGCGGGCGTAGAGGTTGGCGCGGTCGATCTCGGCGGGGTCCGTGACGGACGCCGGGATGTAGCGGAAGACCAGGGTGGACAGGCTCGGCTCCACGACGACGTCGAAGCGCGGGTCGGCGGCGAGCAGCTTCCAGCCTTCCCGGGCCAGCTCGCACACCTCGTCGAAGAGCTGCCCGATGCCGTCGGCGCCCATAGTCCGCAGCGTCATCCACAGCTTGAGGGCGTCGAAGCGGCGGGTGGTCTGCAGGGACTTGTCCACCTGGTTGGGGATACGTTCCTGCACCATGCGGCGCGGGTTCAGGTACTCGGCGTGGTAGGTGGCGTGCTGGAGCGTGGCGGCGTCGCGCACCAGCACGGCGGACGAACTCACCGGCTGGAAGAAGGACTTGTGGTAGTCCACGGTGACGGAGTCGGCGCGCTCGATGCCGTTCAGCCGGTCCCGGTGCTTCAGGGAGGCGAGCAGGCCGCAGCCGTAGGCGGCGTCGACGTGCATCCAGGTGGCGAACTGCTCGCACAGCTCGGCGATCTCGGGCAGCGGGTCGATCGAGCCGAAGTCGGTGGTGCCGGCGGTGGCGACGACGGCCATGGGCACGAGGCCGTCCTGCTTGCAGCGCTCCAGCTCGCGGGCGAGGGCGACGGTCTGCATGCGCTTGTCGTGGTCGACGGGTATGGAGACCACGGAGTCCTGGCCGAGCCCCAGCAGTTTCGCGGACTTCTTCACGCTGAAGTGGCTGACCTCGGAGGCGAAGATGCGGAGTTTGGCGAGGGAGTCCGTCTTGCTCTCCTCGCGGGCCAGCAGCAGCGCCTGGAGGTTGGACTGGGTGCCGCCGGAGGTGAACACGCCGTCGGCGGCGGGGCCGAGGCCGATGCGCTCGGTCGTCCAGTCGATCAGTTTGCGCTCGATGAGGGTGCCGCCGGCCGACTGGTCCCAGGTGTCCAGGGAGGAGTTCACGGCGGACAGCACGGCCTCGCCGAGCACGGCCGGGATGACGACCGGGCAGTTGAGGTGGGCCAGGTAGCGGGGGTGGTGGAAGTAGACCGCGTCCCGGAGGTAGACGTCCTCCAGTTCGTCGAGCACCGCGGCGGTGTCGTACAGCGGCTTGTCGAGGTCGATCGCGTCGATGGCGGGAGCGAGGGCGTCGACGGTGACGCCGGTGAACGGCCGTTCTGTGGTGGCGATTCTGGCGGCCACCCGCTCGACTCCGTCGGTCACGGAGCGGCGGTACTGCTCCGCGGTGGTGTCGTTGAGCAGGTGCGAGCGCATGTGGGGGTCCTCCGGTGGGGACAGTCCGGTGCGGGACAGGGCGGGCTGCCTCGCGAGTTACTTAGGTAAGCCTAACCTAATTAACTGTGAGGGTTGAGGGCGGGCCGGTGGGCTACCCCTCGGCCCGCAACTGCTCCTCGCTCACCCCGCGACGCCAGTAGCCGACGAACGTGACCCGGCGGCGGTCGATCCCGCGCTCGCGCACGAAGTGCCGGCGCAGCTCCTTCACGCAGCCGGACTCACCGGCGATCCAGACGTACGGCCGCTCGGCCGGGGGCAGTTGGGCCTCGCGAAGGGCGTCGAGGACCAGGGCGGAGCCCTCGTGACCCTGCTCCTCCCGCACGAGCCAGGTGATCTCGGCGTCGGCCTCGGTCGCCAGGTCCTGGATGTCCCCGGCGTGCGGCACCTCCAGCCAGACCCGGGCGCGGGTGCCGGCCGGCAGCGACTCGACGATGGCCGAGGCGGCGGGGACGGCGGTCTCGTCGCCCCAGACGACCACGAGGTCGGTGTCCTGCGGCGGCCGGAAGCGGATCGCCCGGTTGTCGGCGACGGCCGGGCCGAGCAGCAGCACCCGGTCTCCGGCGGCGGCCCCGGCGGCCCAGCGGGAGGCGGGCCCGGCCTGGACCGAGGCACCCGGCTCGATGCCGTGCAGGGCGAAGTCGATGTCGATCTCGTCCGGGTCGCGGCGCAGCTCTCGCAGGGTGTACGACCGCATCACGGCCCGTACGTCGTCCGGCAGTTCACGCCAGCCCTGCCACCACCCGTCCCCGAGCTCCAGCGGGACGACCGGCTCGGGCTGCCCCGGGTGGGGCAGGAACAGCGACAGCGACTGGTCACGCCCGTCCGAATGAAAGGCGTGCAGATCGGGCCCGCCGAAGGTGACACGGACCAGGGACGGACCGAGCCGCCTCGTCCGCACGACCTGAAGCGAGAAGAAACGGAAGGGGGCGGCTACGGCGGTGGTCATGGGGGCTCCTGAGTTGTCGTCAGGGGGTGGGGGCATTTGCCT
>NZ_MUKA01000599.1 GCF_002150735.1 Streptomyces africanus | reverse complement strand
CCCCGGCGCCCACGCCCACGCCCACACCGACCCTGACCGAGAGGCCGCCCTCCCCGGCCGTCTACCAGTGGAGCGAACTGTCGTACGACATCACAGGCGACGGCACCGCGCCCGAGATGCGGATCGGCGCGAGCAGCTGGGTCTGGCAGCGGTACGGCCTGTCGACCGGCGAGCGGCGGTACGCGCACGGCGTCACCGTGCACGGCAGCTCCTCCGTCACCATCGACCTCAACCGCGCCTGCTCCTCGTACGAGGCGCTCGTCGGGGTGGACGACACGGCGCCGAAGCTCGGCGAGGTGTACTTCTCCGTCTACGCCGACGGGGTCCGGCTGTGGCGGTCCGGGCTGGTGGAGGGTGGTGCCCCGGCGGTTCCCGTCCAGGTGAACCTCACCGGCCGCAGCACCGTACGGCTGGTGGTGGAACCGCACGGCGCCCTCGACAACCTGGCCCTGGCGGACTGGGCGGAGTCCAGGTTCATCTGCGGTTAGCGGCTGTCGCCCCGGTGGCGTACGCACTCCGCGCCTGTTGCAGCTCGCGCAGGACGTCGTCCGCCGTTAGGGCCGCGCCCCGGGCACGCTCCGACTCGCACCGGGCAGATCCCAGGGCGGCGCGCGCGGCTGCCCCGGCCCGTTCCGCCTGGGCGTGCTCCGGCATGGGGCGGGGACGGCCGGCCCACCAGCGGTCGCCGGCGCCGAGCAGCCGGGCCGCGCGCGGGAAGTCGCCGAGGTCGGCCAGCAGTCCTGCCGCGCTGTCCACGACGGTGGCCCGGATCAGGTCGGAGCAGCGCTTGTCCACGGCGTCGCGCAGGGCTCCGGTCAGCTTGGCCAGGGCGGGCCCCGGGCCGGACTCGCTCGCCGTGACCATGGCGTCCATGAGATCCAGCATCACCACGAACTGGGGCGGTGGTGTGCCGCGCGCGGCGTCCGCACGCGCCGCCTCACAGAACTCGCGCGCCCGGGCGATGTGCCCCTCCTCGACAGCCATCTGGGCCCGCAGCAACAGGACGAACGCCCTGGAGTCCGCCACGCCGTACCGCTCGGCGGCGGCGCTCGCCTCGTCCAGCCCCGCCAGCGCGGCCGTGCGGTCTCCCGCGCGGTAGGCGATCTCGGCGAGCCGGGCGATGAGGAACGGCGACTCGGCGTACGCGCCCACCTCGTAGGCGAGCCGCAGCGCCTCCTCGTACTCCCCCTTGGCCTCCTCGAAGCGGCTGCGCGCCATGGCGGCCTCGCCGGCCGCGCTGCACACCTGGGCCCGCAGCCAGCGGTCACCGGTGCGGCGGCTGAGGACGCGCAGGTCGGCGAGGTCGGCGTCGACGCCGTCCAGGTCGCCGGGTGCGTCGACGACCATGTGCGTACGGAACATCAGGGCGACGGCGGTCTCCCAGTCCCCGCCGTGCGTACGGCAGTTGGCGACGGCGGAGTCCATGACGGCCCGGAGGTCGCTGCGGTCGCTCAGGTAGGAGGAGATGATCGGGCAGACGATTCCCGGGATCCGGGCTGCCCGTGGCCCCCCTTCCTGGAAGTAGGCCCACACCCGCTCCACATACGGCCGCCGCTCGTCGACGAACGCCTGTATGGGCCCGGCCTCGGTCATGAAGAACACATGCAGGACGCGCAGATCCATCCGCAGGGCGTGCTGCGGATGCCCCGCCTCCCCGTCCGGTGCGGCGAGGAAGTGGTCGACGGGGTCGGGCAGGCCCGGCTCGCCGCCGGACGGCACGAGCCCGGCGGCGGCGTCCCTCTCCACGCCCAGCCGCAGGATGCGGTCGAGCCACTCCAGGCCCTCGTGCCGGTAGTTGCGCAGCCACCAGAACCAGCCGATGGCCAGGACGATGGCGCCGGCCTCCTCCTCGTCCCCGGCCGTCAGGGCCCGGTCGAGGGCCGCGCGGATGTTGTCGAGCTCGGTCTCCAGCCGGGAGACCCACGGCAGTTGCCCGGCGGAGCGCAGCAGCGGCTCGGCCTGCTCGACGAGTGCGCGCACCCACGCCCCGTGCCGCCGCTCGGCCGCGGCACGCAGCTGCGGGGCCTCGGCGGCGCGCTCGACGGCGTACTCGTGGATGGTCTCCAGCAACCGGTACCGCATGCCGTCCGGGGCGTCCGTCCCGCCGGGTGCCGCGACGACGAGGGACTTGTCGACGAGGGCCCCGAGCAGCTCGGCGGCGGGCCCCGTGCACACGGCCTCCGCCGCCGCCAGGTCCCAGCCGCCCGCGAACACGGACACCTCGCCCAGCACCGTCCGCTCGGCCTCCTCGAGCAGCTCCCACGACCAGTCGACGACGGCCCGCAGGGTCTGCTGGCGCGGCAGGACCGTACGGCTCCCGGAGGTGAGGAGGCGGAAGCGGTCGTCGAGCCGGTCGGCGATCTGCCGGGGCGTGAGCAGCCTCAGCCGGGCCGCAGCCAGCTCGATGGCGAGCGGCAGCCCGTCCAGGCGGCGGCAGATCTCCGCCACCGCCCGCTCGTCACGGAGCACGGTGTCCGCGTCGGGACGGACGGCGGCGGCGCGCTCCGCGAACAGCCGGCGGGCGTGGTCCGGCGGCAGGGGCTCGACCGGACGCACCAGTTCGCCGGGCACGCCCAGGGGTTCACGGCTGGTGGCGAGGATCGTGAGCCCCGGGCAGCGGGTCAGCAGGGTCTCGGCGAGGTGAGCGGCGGCGCCGATGACATGCTCGCAGTTGTCAAGGATCAGCAGTTGGCTGCGCGGCGCGCAGTACTCCACGAGCAGGGCGACGGGGTCGTCCTGCAGGGCCGTCAGCTCGCTGGTCATCAGCACGGTCTCGCGCAGACCGAGCGCACTGACCACCGCTCCCGGCACCGCCTCCGGCCGGTCGAGCGGGGCGAGCTCGGCCAGCCACGCCTGCGGGAGCCCGGCGGCGGCTTCCTCGGCGAGACGGGTCTTTCCGGAGCCGCCCGGTCCGGTGAGGGTGACGAGGCGGGCCCTGTGCACGTCTGAACGGATGGCGTCGATCTCGGGTTCCCGGCCGACGAACGAGGTCAGGCGGGGACGGAGGTTCCCGGTGCGCTCGGGCGGAGCGTGCGCCGGTTTCGCGCTCCCCGCGACCGACGCGAGCAGATCGGCGTGGAGGGCGCGCAACTGCGGGCCGGGGTCGGCGCCGAGGCCCTCCGCGAGGGCGCGGCGGGCGGACTCGTACGCGGCGAGGGCATCGGCCTCGCGGCCGGTGTCGCGCAGGGCGCG
>NZ_MUKA01000598.1:2434-2791 GCF_002150735.1 Streptomyces africanus | reverse complement strand
CGCACCGTGCGGATCGTGTCGCGGTGCTCGGCCCCCAGCTTGCGGCGCAGGCGGGCGATGTGGACGTCGACCGTACGGCCGTCGCCGACGTGCCCGTAGCCCCACACCGTGCCCACCAGCTGGTCGCGGGTGTGCACCCGGCCCGGATGCGCCACCAGGTGGGCCAGCAGCTCGAACTCCAGATACGTGAGGTCGAGCGGCCGCCCGGCCACCTCGGCGGTGCGCTGCACGGTGTCGACGCGGATCAGCGGCTCGCCGCCCGGCTCGGAGCCCGCGGGAGTCGTGGGGGTCGTGGGGGCTTCCGGGCGGGTGGCCTCCGGCAGGTCCGGCACCGCCACCGGGAACGGCGGCTGCTGG
>NZ_MUKA01000598.1:1146-2397 GCF_002150735.1 Streptomyces africanus | reverse complement strand
GACGGCGCGCAGCCGGTGCCGGGGCCCGGTGGCCGACGGGGCATTGAAGGGGGCGGCGGTGGACAGGGAACGAGTGGTCGCCATGAGAGGTCAGCTCTTTCGCGCGAGGAGTTCGTCGGAAGGTCGACGGCCGCGAGTTCGTGGTCGGGCTCGCCGAGGACGTACGCGGTTCGCGCTGGCCGAAGGCCGGGGTGTACGGCTTTAGAGGGCCGGCGCGTTCGTCGCGCGGCAACACACCCGGTCGAAGTCGTGGTCCTGACGGGACGGCCAGAAGGGCTCGAGGTCATGGCGACCCGTCGCGGTGTGCTTCTGGTAGCTGGCCATGGGGCCATTGAAGCAGACCGGGGCCGGGTACCGGGACCCTTCTCTCACAGCGTGGACACCGGTGGGGAGGGCGGACGGCCCGCCCGGCGTCTCATCCCACCAGGCGTTTGCGCCACTCCAGGGCCGCGACATCGATCGCCTTGCCCGGGTCGCCGTCCCACTCCGCGGACAGCCCGGCCTCGGCCAGCGCCGCCACGACCTGATGTCCGACGGCCTTCGTGGTCTCCTCGGAGCCGTCGAACCCGCCGTAGTGGAGCGACAGGCCGTGGCCCTGCGCCGCGCTGCGCGTGCCCTGGTGGTGGAAGAAGACGAACCCGCGCGCTCCCGGCCTGCCGTCCGCCTCCGCGCCGATCTCCGACATGCCGCAGCCGCGGCAGCAGGTGAAGTTCTCCCGGGCGACGATGCCGTCCTCCTCCAGGGCCGCGAAAGCCCGCCCCAGCCGGTCCGGATCGGTCGGCCCGGTCCACTTCGCCTGCTCGTCGAGCCGCTCCAGCCACAGCCGCTCGACCAGCTCGCGGGCCTGCTCCTGGGAAACGGGAGGGGTCTCCTCACCGTCGTCCATCAGGTACACCGCCTCGCGGATCATCGCCTCGATGCCCAGATAGCCGTCCTGGAGCATGTCGCGGACGTATCCCTCGGCCCGCGCCGCGACCTCGGGGGCGNNNACCCGGGCCACCCACATATGGGGGACGCGGCCCGTGCGGTGCTGGAGGTCGTACGCCCCGTCCGCGTCGCGCGCCGTCTGGATGAAGACCAGCGGCCGGTCCGGTATCCGCTGCACGACGAGGAAGTGGTCGTCCTCGCCGCCGATCCGCTCCACCAGCTCCCGCAACCGCCGCGCCGAGACCCGCGCGTACGTCTGCCCGCTCTCCGTCATGACCTTGACCGGAAGTCCCCCGTCGATCTCCATGCCCCCACGATGACATG
>NZ_MUKA01000598.1:0-1100 GCF_002150735.1 Streptomyces africanus | reverse complement strand
GGGGCGGTCTCGTGCAGACCGGTCAGGCGGTCGTCGATGCCGGCGCCGTAGTTCTTGACGTGGTCGAGCGGCTTGGAGCCCTCACCGAGCGACTCGCACGCGGTGATGATCGCGTCGTAGCCCTCGCGCATCGCCTTGGTGGAGAAGTTGGTGTGGGCACCGGCGCCGTTCCAGTCGCCCTTGACCGGCTTCGGGTCGAGCGTGGCGGCGACGTCGAAGTCCTCGGCGGTGCGGTACAGCAGCCAGCGGGCCACCCACAGCTGGTCGGAGACCTCCAGCGGGGCCAGCGGGCCGACCTGGAACTCCCACTGGCCGGGCATGACCTCGGCGTTGATGCCGGAGATGCCCAGGCCCGCCTTCAGGCAGTTCTCCAGGTGCGCCTCGACGACGTCACGGCCGAAGATCTCGTCGGCGCCGACACCGCAGTAGTAGCCGCCCTGCGGGGCCGGGAAGCCGCCCTTGGGGAAGCCGAGCGGGTAGCCGTCCTTGAAGAAGGTGTACTCCTGCTCGATGCCGAAGATCGGCTCCTGCGCCGCGAACTTCTCCTCGACCTCGGCCAGCGCGGCACGGGTGTTGCTGGCGTGCGGGGTGAGGTCGATGTTCAGGACCTCGCACAGCACCAGGATGTCGTCGCCGCCGCGGATCGGGTCCGGACAGGTGAAGACCGGCTTGAGGACGCAGTCCGAGGCGTGGCCCTCGGCCTGGTTGGTGGAGGACCCGTCGAAGCCCCAGATCGGCAGCGCGTCGAGACCGGCGGGGGAGCCCGAGATGATCTTGGTCTTGGAACGCAGCTTGGCCGTCGGCTCGGTGCCGTCGATCCAGATGTACTCAGCCTTGAAGGTCACGGGCCACATCCTTCGGGGGTGTGTCTGGGCGCGTATCGCGGGTGCTTGCGGCGCTGCGGCACTGGGGCGCCGCTCAATGCCCGGCAGCCTGTCAACAGGCGATTTCCCGGCCATTGCTCGAATGTGAACCCCGTGTTACCTGGTGCCGCTGTGCCGCACCTCACGCTGTGAGGGCGTTTGGCCGCGGGGGAGGAGCCGGTCACCGGCTTCCCTCCGTCAAGCCGGTGACCGGCGCCGCGTGCCGCGCAACGCGCC
>NZ_MUKA01000090.1 GCF_002150735.1 Streptomyces africanus | reverse complement strand
AGGCGCCGGTCGACTGCTTCCCGCAGTGGGACCCGGCCGACGACAACAAGACCGGCGCCTCGATGGTCAGGTTCCGGACGATGACGTTGTCGACGCCCTTGATCTGGAGGCTGCCGCCGAGGATCCCGGAGTTCTTGCCCACGCCGATGATGGTGGTGTTGGCGGGCACGACCGCCTTGATGGTCTTGTCCTGCTGGGCGGCGGACGCGGCCCGCAGGTCCTCCTGCTCACCGCTGACCGGCTTGTCGTGCCCCCAGACGGCGGGGTCGTAGGCGGCGAGGTACTTCTGGAAGTCGTACCCCTCGGCCTCGAACGCCTCACAGCCCTGGGAGACGGCGTCGATCATCCCCTGCACCTTGATGATCCTGGGCGCGGTCCCGCCGTCCTTCAGGGCGTCCCTGAACTGCTCCCAGGTGGTGACGGTGTAGACGTGCGCGGCGTCGGCCGCGGCACCCCCCGTGGTACCGGTGCCGTACGCGCCCCACCCGTCGTTGGCGCCGAGCGTCTGGCGGGCCACGTCCCGGGGCCCGGCCTGCGCTGCGGTACCGCTGAGGGACAGCACGAGCGCGGCACACCCGACCACCGCGGCGACCTTCACACTGACATGATCATGACACTTCCGAACGTTCATGGTGCGGCTCTCTTTCCTTCTGCAGTGGGGGGTGTTACGCGGCGGCCTGCGGCCAGGTGATCCACGACTCGGGAATCGGCTCGTCCAGCCGGCGCACATCGCGCGGCCCGAGCACCCGGTTCCGGACCAGCTCCCTGGCCACGAGCCGGGCCACGGCGATCGCGCCCGGCGGGTTGAAGTGCGTGTTGTCCTGCTCGGTGGCGGTCCAGTTGAAGTACTTCTTCGTCCCCTCGACCCCGAGCTCCTGCCACAGGGCGAGCGACAGTGCCTGCACATCGAGCAGCGCGACCCGCTCCTCGGCGGCCAGCGCCCGCATGGCCGCCGGGTACTCGCCGTGTGTCGGCAGAGCCTTCCCGCCGGCATCGAACTTCCGCCGCTCGACGGAGGTGGCCAGCACGGGCCGCGCCCCACGGGCCCGGGCCCCCTCGACGTACATCCGCAGATGGTCCTGATACGTCGTCCAGGGCTCGGTGTACCGAGTCGGGTCCTCGGCCTTCTCGTCGTTGTGACCGAACTGAATGAGGAGCAAATCGCCGGGCTGGATCGCGGAGAGAACAACCTCCAGGCGCCCTTCGTCGACGAAGCTTTTGGAACTACGCCCGTTCACCGCATGGTTGGCGACCACCAGCTCCTTACGCAGAAAGAACGGCAGCGCCATCCCCCACCCGGTCTCGGGGGCAGCATTCGCGTATTTCTGGGCGGCGGTGGAGTCACCGGCTATATAGAGGGTGCGGTTACGGCGACCGCCGGCTTGTGCCGTACCGGTAGCGGAGAACGCGAGAGGCACGGAGGCGACAGCGGCAACGGCGACTTGTCTTCGACTGAGAGACATGCAAGAAACTCCTTAGGGGCGCGGGGAACTGCGCGACAAGCCACGGGACGGCCCGCACCCTGAAATCCACGGGCCGTCCCACGGCGAAACCCAGCAAAACTCACCCGTTCTGCTGGTTCCACTCCTCCTGCGCGGTGTTCAACTGCTCAGCCAACGTGTCCAGAAATTCCTTCGCACTCATCTTCCCGAGCAGCACCTTCTGGAAGTTCGGCTCATTGTCGGCCTTGGAAATCGTGTTCCAGTCCGGCAGGTAGTACGGCAGCTGCACAATCGTCGTCGACCCGTCCGACAACGCGCCAGCGGCCAACTTCGTAGGCTCGGCCTTCGAAATCCACGCATCCTTCGCCGCGTCCAGGTTCGACGGCACCTGCCCCGCCGCCTCGTTGAACTTCGAGTTCTCCGCCTTGGACGTGGCGAACTCGATGAACTTCCAGGCGGCGGCCTTGTTCTTGGAGCTCTTGAACAACCCCATCCCGTCGACCGGGTTGGAGACCTGAACCCGCTTCCCGCCGGGCCCGGTCGGCTGCGGAATACCGCGGAACTTGTCGACCCCGAGCGCCTTCACATGGTCCTGGTACGACCCGAGGTTGTGGTTCAGCATCCCGATCGTGCCGGAGTCCCACTGCGCGACCATCTTCGTGAAGTCGTTGTTGAGGTCGGCCGCGGGAGTGACCTTCTTGTACAGCGCCGCGTACTTCTCCAGCGCCGCCACGTTCTTGGGGTCGTTGACGGTGGTCTTCTCACCGCTGGAGTCCCAGAACGAGGTGATCCCGGACTGCCCGTACATGGCGTCCAGCGCCTGGGCGATGGAACCGGCACCACCACGAATCGTGTAGCCGAACTCGTTCTTGCCCTTGTTCGTGAGCTTGTCGGCGGCCGTGAAGAACCGCTCCCACGTCGTCGGCTCCTCGAGCCCCGCCTTCTTGAACAGGTCGGTGCGGTAGTACAGCACACCGTTGTTGGCGGAGGTGGGGATCGAGTACAGCTTGTCGTCGCCACCACCGGCCGCCTTCAGCGACTCGACCATGTCCTTGTTGAGCTTGCCGTTGAGCGAGGACTTCTCGAGCCGCTCGTCCAGCGGCTCCAGCGCGCCCTGTGCCGCGAACCCCGCGAGCATCGCCGCACCGACACCGCCGACGTCCGGCAGACCGCCGCCCTGGAGGGCGGTGTCGACCTTGGACTGGTACTCGGTGGAGGCGATCCCGACGTACTCGACCTTGATGTCCGGGTTGGCCTTCTCGAAGTCGGCGATGACCTCCTTCCAGATCTCGGTGCGGACACCGCCGTTGTTGTCCCAGAAGACGATCTTGCCCTTGCCGCTGCCGTCGGCGCCCTTGTCGCCGCCCGCCCCGCTGCCGTCGTCACCGCATGCGGTGGCGGTCAGCGCGAGCACGGCCCCCAGGGCGACGGCCGTGGCGGCGCGCCTGCTTCTGTGATTGCTGATCTTCATTGGTCGGCTCTCTTCTTCTGGATCCAGCGGAACTTGAAGGTGTGGGGGGTCAGTGGCGGGCGTGGGGTGCCCAGTCGTCGGTGCCCTTGAGGTAGGCGGCCACGGTGTGCTGCCGCGCCTCCTGGTCGCTCAGCTGCGGACGGTCGCCGGTGACCGTCGCACCCGGGCCGTCATTGCGGTACTCGGCGAACCGCGCGTCCTTCCACGAGAACCCGCTCATGTCGGTCCACGGGGAGGACTTGATCGCGGCCGGCAGCGCGGTGTCCCGGATCAGCACCTGCGCGATCGCGTCCGGCTCGCCGCCCGGGTGCCAGGGCCGGCCCAGGTGGAAGCTCCCGGAGGGGGCGTCGCTGACGATCTCCGACCGGGTGATCAGGAACCCGTACGGGTTGCCCTTCCAGGTCGAAGCGGCCGTGATGTAGCCGTTGTTCGTGTCCGAGCCCCGGCTCAGCGCCCGGATCACCGAGCGCTCGATCACGGTCGTGGCCCGGCCGTAGATGAAGTCGACATCGCCCTCGATGTAGGAGTCGCGGACGTAGACCCGGCTGAGGGTGGTCAGCTTGGGGCTGTCGGTCATCAGCGTGTCCTGGTTGCCCAGGAACGCCGTGTCCTCGAAGACGATCCGGTCGCCGGTCGTCTTCATCGCCAGCGCCTGCTCGCCCTTCAGCTCGTGCGCGGCCTCGTCGAAGTCGTTGCTGAAGGTGAGGTTGCGTGCGGTGACGTCGTTCGCTGCGATCCGGACGGTGGCGCTGCCCGTCGAACCCCCGTACTCGGCGGGCGTGTCGAAGACGATGACGGTCTTGGAGCGGTCCTGTCCAGTCCCCCGCAGCACGAGATTCGGCTTGCTCGCCGGGATGAGCACCTTCTCTCGGTAGGTGCCCGGCGCGACGGCGATCTCGACGGCGGTGTCGTTGCCGTCGGGCACCGCGTCCACCGCCGCCTGCACGGTCGGGTAGTCGCCCGGGACGTGCAGGACGACCGGGCCGCCGATCCGCTTCTGCGGTCCGGAGAACCGCTTCACCAGCGCCGGCACGGCGGCGGCCGGGTCGAGCCGGTAGGCGTAGAACGCGCGCGGGTCGAACGCCGTGCCCCACGCGTCGTGCCGGCCCGTGGTGTTGCGCAGGACCGACCCGCGCTGCACCAGCTCGGCGGTGGCGTCGGCCTGGTAGGGGTGCTGGACGCTGTCGTAGTAGCTGTTCTCGATGACCATCTTCGTGCGGCCGCGCGACCAGTTGCCGTACGTCCACACGGGGTCGCCGTCGGACAGCTGCGAGGACAGGTAGTTGTTGTAGAGGTGGGCGTAGGCGCAGTTGTCGGCGGACGGGTTGCGCTGCTTGGTGCCGCGGAACCAGTTGTGGTCGATCGTGATCTGCGTCTTGACGTTCGGGGTCCAGCCGATGCCGAAGGTCTTGTTGTTGTTCGTGAACTGGTTGGAGGAGACGGTGACGTACTCGCTGTCCTTGCGGATGTCGAGCTGGCCGTCGCAGATCCGCGAGAAGCGGTTGTGGTCGATCCACACGTGGTGGGCGGTGTCGAGGCGGATGCCGTCGTAGTCGGTGTCCTTGCAATCCCAGTTGCCCTCGATGGCCGTGTCGCGGATCGTGAGGTTCCGGATGATCACGTTGTGCGTGCCGGGGTCGAGGGTGAAGCCGCCGTGCACGATCTCGGCGGTGTCGCTCACGCCGATGATGGTCTTGTCGGAGGCGACGGGGATCTCCGTGCCGAAGGGGTCCATGTCCAGGGAGCCCTTGACGCGGATGACGTACGGTTCCTCGGCCGCCGCGTACTTCGCCAGCGCGGCCTGGTCGGTGACGGTGACGACCTTGCCGCCCGCTCCGCCGGTGGTGCCGCCGGCGAGGGAGGCGAAGCCGTGCGCCCGGTCGGTCCAGCGGTCGGCGGCGGGCCCGGCCTCCCGGGACTGCGGAGCCGCCTGTGCGTCCCCGAGGGTCCCGAGGCTCAGCGCGGCGACGAGGCCGAGCACGGCGGCCACGACCTTGCCGTGCCCCGGTCTCGACAAGCGCTTGCTACGGAGGTGCGTCATTGCGGCTCCCAACAGGCTTACGGCTTCAGGTGCGTTACGAGGGGCTGATCCGGAACTGGGTGAAGGTCGCCGCGCCGGCGTGTCCCTGACCGGCGGGCGCGAGGGCGACGAGGCCGAGCAGGGCGCCGACCCAGCGCCACGGGGTGGCGGCGAAGACCGGGCCCGACGGCCGGAAGCCGTCGCCGACGTCGGCCGAGAAGCGGCAGCGGGCGCCCGCGCCGATCTCGATCCGCAGCCGGGCCCGGTCCTCGGGTGCGAGCCGCGGGTGGGCGGCGTCGCGTTCGGCGTCCGCGACGGCCTCGGCGAACCGGTGCACCAGGTGCGCGGTCCCGTCCGCGCCCCGCTGGAGCCCGATCCAGCCGAACGCGTCCCCGAGGACCGCGAGACCGGCCCGGGCCCCGGGCTCGTCGCTGTCGAGCCGCAGCTCCACCTCGACGGTGCAGGGTGTGCCGGGCAGCCGCTGGGTGAGCACGTTCGGCAGCTTGCGCAGATCGTGCGCGTCGGCCGAGCGGACGCAGGTCAGCCGGAGCCCGTCCCCGGAGTGCTGGGTGGCCCAGCCGTCGCCGGGGTTGGCGGTCCACTGCCACTGGCGGCCGTACCGTCCGCCGGGGAAGTCGTCGTCGGTAGCGGGCGCGGCGGGCGGCTGCGCCGGCAGGCCGGGCTTGTCGTGTACGGCGACGGGGGCGCCGTCGTTCCCGAGCACCGGCCAGCCGTCCGGGCCCCAGCGCATCGGCTGGAGGTGCACGACCCGGCCGTAGGGGCCGCGCTGCTGGAAGTGCAGGAACCAGTCCTCGCCGGACGGGGTGCGCACCCAGCCGCCCTGGTGGGGGCCGTTGACGTCGGTGTCCTTCTGTTCCAGGACGATCCGCTCCTCGTAGGGCCCGAAGAAGCCGCGCGAGCGGAAGGCGCCCTGCCAGCCGGTCTCCACGCTCCCGGCGGGGGCGAGGATCCAGAACCAGCCGTCGTGCCGGTAGAGCTTGGGTCCTTCGAGGGTGAACCAGCCGGGTATGCGGTCGGCGTCGACGATCACCTTGCCCTCGTCGAGGAGTTCGGTGCCGTCGGGGCGCATCCGGTGCCCGGTGAGGCGGTTCTTGATGCCGGAGCGGGACTTGGCCCAGGCGTGGACCAGATAGGCCTCGCCGGTCTCCTCGTCCCACAGGGGGCAGGGGTCGATCAGGCCCTTGCCGGCCTTCAGCAGGTGCGGGCGGGTCCAGGGGCCCCTGATCGCGGGGGCGTTGACCTGGAAGATGCCCTGGTCGGGGTCGCCCCAGAAGATCCAGAAGCGTTCGTCGTGGTACCTGAGGGACGGGGCCCAGACGCCGCAGTCGTGGCGGGGTCGCTCGAACTCCTCCGCCGGTTCCAGCCGTTCGAGTGCGTGGCCGACCAGGGTCCAGTTCACCAGGTCGCGGGAGTGCAGTAACGGCAGTCCGGGGACGCGGCCGAAGCTGGAGGCGGTGAGGTAGAAGTCGTCGCCGACGCGGATGACGTCCGGGTCGGACCAGTCGGCGTCGAGGACGGGGTTGCGGTAGGTCTCGGTGGTCATGGGCTCACCGCCTTGCGGACGAGGGCCGCGGCGGCGTCCCGGTCGAGGCGGCCGTCGGCGACGACGGTGACCACCCGGCGGACGACGGTCTCGCCCGGCGGGAGGGGCAGCCGCTCGCCGTACGCCAGCGAGGAGCCGACGCCCGGGTACTCCTCGGTGCGCACGAACCACGGGTCGCGGCGGGTCTGTTCGGTGGCACCGGCGAAGACCAGCGTCCAGGTGCCGCCCCGCAGGGCGAGCCAGTCGGCGGGCCGGCCGTGGACCCGCTCCTCGCCCTCGGCCCCGGCTGAGAAGACCTCCGGTGCGGAGTCCTCCTTGCGGGCCCGCCAGAAGAAACCGCCGTAGGCCGCGCCCGGCCGTCCGTTGGTCGCGGGGCTGCCGATCGACAGCGGGTCCTTGGTGACGTTGGTGAGGGAGAAGGTGAGGTCCAGCGCCCAGGCCTGGTCGGTGAGTTCGGTGGCCGCGACCGTGCGGCGCTCGCGCAGCAGCTCGCCGCCTGCGGCGATCCAGCGCAGCTCCTCCACGAAGCCGTCCGGGTCGCGCAGCTGGAAGGCGACGTGCCGCTGGGAGCCGTGGTTGTCCAGCTCGGTCGGGCCCTGGTCGCGGACGTAGGTGCGCCCGCCCCAGAAGTTGAACCCCTCGACGTCGGGAACGGCGACACCGACGCCGAGGTGGTGTGCGTGGTCGGCCGGGGTCAGTTCGGTGACCGCCGTGCCGGCCAGGGTGGTGACGGGGTGCAGATAGGGACGCGGGGAGAGCCGCGCCGGCAGCTCGGGCCGGGTGACGTAGCGGCCGACCGGCCGCCCCGCGACACGCAGCACCGCCGTGTCGTTGCTGCTGGTCATCTGGTGCTCACCTCTTTCGACAGGTGCTCCGCGGTCAGCGCCCAGGGGGCGCCCAGCTCGGAGTAGAGGGAGAGGGTGTCGGCGGCGGCCGAGACGAGCCCGTCGATGCCGGGCACCACCCGGCGGTTCTCGCCGGGGATCCGGTGCCAGGCGGTGTCCGGCAGCGGAGCCGGGTCGGGAGCGGTGCGGATGGCCTCCACGACCTTCATGAAGGCGCCGGTCTCGTCCGGCGGGACCAGCAGGTCGGCGCCGGTGGTGAGGTGCGCGACGAGGTTCTCCAGCAGGTCGGTGCGGCCGTGCTCGAACTCCTCCGGGCCGTGCCCCGCGCGCTGGAGCAGCACGCGGTCCTGCTTGTACCAGAAGGTGATGCGGCCGGTGCTGCCGTGCACGAGGACGTACGGTTCGTCCGCCCGCTCGGCGCACAGGGTCGCGGCGACCGTGACCGGGTGGCCCTGGGCGGTGCCGATCCGGACGCAGGAGGTGTCGTCGGACTCGATGGCGTTGGCGCGCAGCAGTTCGGTCTCGATGCCGGTGACGTCCTCGGCGCGGGTGCTGCCGCCGAGGGCGAGTGCGGTGGCGACGGCGTGGGCGAGGGGGTTGGTCAGCGCCCCGTCGATCACGTCGACGCCGTCCATCCGCCGCTTGCCCGCCCAGGGCGCCCGCCGGAAGTAGTCCTCGTTCCGCACCCAGGCTCCGGCCCCGCCGAGCCCGGCCAGCTGCCCGATCGCCCCTTCGGCGATCAGCTCGCGGATGGCGGGCAGGGCGTGCGAGCCCAGCGACTGGAAGCCGATCTGGCAGACGACCCCGGCCGCCGCGACCCCGTCGGCCATGCGGCGGAACTCCGCGTACGAGGGGGCGGGCGGCTTCTCCAGCAGGAGGTGCACGCCCCGTTCGGCCGCCGTGAGCGCGAGGTCGGTGTGGGTGGGGATCGGTGTGCAGATCACGGCGATGCGGGCGCCGGTGGAGTCCAGCAGGGCAGCGAAGTCGGCGGACTGCTCGGGGGTGCCGAGGCCGTCGAGCTCCGCCTCGGTCAGCGGTGTCAGTTCGCAGACGCCGGCCAGCCGGACGAGGCCCTGCTTCTGGAGGCGGCGGATGTTCTCGACGTGCCAGCGGCCGTGGCCCCGGGCGCCGGCCAGGACGACGGGCAGAGGTGTGTTCATGGAGTCGATCATGCGACCGGTCATGGGATCCTCCCCGCGCCCGCGCCGCGGGCCACCGCCCGGTCGGCCTCGGCGGCGCTGTCGATCCGCCCGTGCAGGGCGGGCGTCCAGCCGACGTCGCCGGTCAGGTCGCGCTCGCTGCCCGAGTTGTAGGCGTTGTAGATCGTGAGCAGGTCGACCGGAAAGCCGTTGAAGAGCGTGCCGCTCTGGTGCAGGGCGCTGCCGTTCCAGCTCTTGACCAGGTCGGCGGCCTCGACGTGGCCGGGGGCGTGGAAGGCGTTGTTCTCGGCGTAGATCCTCGACTCGGTGGAGACGCCGAGGGAGTAGCGGTAGTCGTCGCCGGTGATCTCGTAGCGGTTGTTGTAGACGTGCACCTGACCGAAGCGGACCCGCGGGGCGCGCTGGACGACCGACTCGAACCGGTTGTGGTGGAGGGTGACCCGGAGCTTGCCGCGGTCGCCGGTGGCGGTGTCGCCGTTGCCGATGAGCATCGCCTTGTCGTGGCCGGCGAACCGGCTCCAGGAGACGGTCACCAGGTCGGAGCCGTTCGTGATGTCCAGCAGTCCGTCGTGGCGCAGGTAGTTGCGGGCGAAGTACGTGGGCTCCTCGGCGTCCGGGTGGCCCTTGTCGCTCAATGTCACGTGGTCGACCCACACATGGGTGGCACCGGCCAGCCAGATGCCGTCGTACGCCGTCTTCCAGTCGCCGAGGCCGCCGGTGTTGGGCTGCCAGACGGGGAAGCAGTCGTAGGCGTCCCGGATGTCGAGGTTGCGGATGATCACGTTGTCCGCGTTGCGCACCTGCAGGCTCGCGCCCTTGAGGACGGCCGAGTCGCCGAGCCCGACGATGGTGGTATTGGAACCGACGGGCAGCACGACCCGCTCGGCCTGCCGGGCGGCGGAGGCCTGGCGGGCCTCCTCCTGGGGGCCGCTGGGCTTGGCGGCGCCCCAGGTGCGGGGGTCGTAGGCGGCGAGGTACTTCTTCAGGCCGTAGCCGCCGGTGGCGTAGTCGGAGCAGTCGAGCCGGTCGCCGTCGTCGTCGGTGTTGGCGTCGATGGTCCCGGCGACCTTGATGATCTTCGGGGTGTCGCTGCCGCCGTCGAGGGCGCGGACCAGCTCGGCCCGGTCGGTGACGGTGAAGACGTGGGCGTCGTCGGCCGCGGCCCCTCCGGTGGTGCCCGCCCCCTCGGAGGCCCAGCCGTCGTTCGCGGGCAGGGTGTCGCGGCTGATGTCACGGTCCTCGGCGTGCGCGGGGACGCAGAGCACGCCCACCAGCCCTGCCGCGACGGCGAGTTGGCGCAGTCTCATCCCTTCACCGCCCCCGCGCTGAACCCGGTGATCAGCCACTTCTGGATGAAGGCGAACACGATCACGACCGGCACGGCCGCGATGATGCCGCCCGCGGCGAGGGCGCCCAGGTCGACGCTGTCCGCGCTCATCAGGGTGTTCAGGCCGACCGGGATCGTCTGCTTGTCCTGGTTGTTGAGGAACATCAGGGCGAACAGGAAGTGGTTCCAGGAGTGCACGAAGGCGAAGGAGCCGACGGCGATCAGGCCCGGCCGCAGCAGCGGCAGCACCACGATCCGGAAGGCCGTCATGCGGTTGCAGCCGTCCACCCAGGCCGCCTCCTCCAGGGAGTACGGCACGTTCTTGATGAAGTTGCTGATCAGGATCATCGACAGCGGCAGCTGGAAGACCGTCTCGGCGAGGATGACGCTGCCGAGGCTGTTGATCATCTGGAGTTCGGCGAAGATCTCGAACAGCGGGACCAGAAGCAGCGCGCCCGGCACGAACTGGGAGCACAGCAGGCCCAGCATGAACGCCCGCTTGATCTTGAAGTCGAACCGGGCGAGGGCGTAGCCGCCGGCGAGGGCGACGAGGGTCGTCATGATCAGGGTGGCGACGCCGACGAGCACGCTGTTGGCGAAGTAGGTGCCGAAGCTGCGCTCCGTCCACACCTTCTCGAAGTGGTCGAAGGTCATCGGCCAGGGCACCAGCGAGGTCGAGCCGGCCGGGCGCAGGGCGAACAGCAGGATCCAGTAGAAGGGGATGAGGGTGAAGACCAGGTAGATCCCCAGGGGCAGGTAGATCTGCCAGCGGGGCGCCTCGTCCCAGGCGCGCTTGCCCTTGGCGGGACGCGGCGGTTCGGGGGCCAGGGGCGCCGGGGCGGGCGCCGCCTTGGTGGCTTCCTTGACGCTCACTTGCTCTCGCCTCCGAACTTGCTCAGCCGCAGATAGACCATCGAGCAGAAGAGCAGGATCACGAACGCGACCGTGGTCAGGGCGGACGCGTAGCCGAAGTTGTGGGCGTCGACCGAGGTGTTGGCGATGTAGAGCGGGAGGGTCGTGGTCTCCCCCGCCGGGCCGCCGCCGGTCAGCGTGTAGAGCAGGTCGACGTTGTTGAACTCCCAGACGGCCCGCAGCAGCGTGGACAGGATGATGGCGTCCTTCAGATGGGGCAGCGTGATGTGCCAGAACTGCTTGATGCGGCTGGCCCCGTCGACCTCGGCGGCCTCGTAGAGGTCCTTCGAGACGGACTGCAGGTCGGCGAGGATGAGGATCGCGAAGAACGGCACCCCTCGCCACAGGTCGGCCACGACCGCCGCCGGGAAGACGGTGGAGGTGTCCGACAGCCAGCTGGTCCCGTAGGAGCCGATGCCGATGTCCGCGAGGTAACGGGTGATGCCCGTCTGGGAGTTGTAGAGCAGCACCCAGATCGCGGAGGTGAGCACGCCGGAGACGGCCCACGGGGAGAAGACCATCGCGCGTCCCAGCCCCCGGCCCACGAAGGTCTGGTTGACGATGAGGGCCAGCGCGAGACCGAACAGCAGTTGGAGGCCGACCTCGACGAAGACCCACTTGGCGCTGAAGACGAGGGTGTCCCAGAAGACCGGGTCCTCGGTGAAGGCGTGGACGAAGTTGTCGAAGCCCGCGTATCCGTTGCGCCAGGGCTTGGTGGGGTTGTAGTTCTGCAGGCTGTAGTAGAAGACGCTGATGACCGGGTAGGCGATGAAGCCCAGCATCAGCAGGGCGGCCGGTGCGATCAGCAGGTACGGGAGCCTGCGCGGGGTGGCGGAGGCACGGCGCCGCCGAGGTGGCGCGGGCGGTTTCGCCACGGCTGCGGCTTGGGCCATGACTGTTCTCCGTTCTCAGTACGTCGTGGTACGTCGTGCGTAGGTGCATGTACGGGAAGCGCTTTCTTCCCGTGCAGGGTCGTGCCGGGTCGTGCTGAGGTACTCGGGTGGTGCTGAGGTACTCGGGTGGTGCGGTGGCTCAGCCCGCGTACGGGTCCTGCACCTTGCCCGTGCGGGCCAGGAACTCGAAGTCGCAGCCGGTGTCGGCCTGCGTGATCTGCTCGTTGTAGAGCGCGCCGTAGCCGCGCTCGTAGCGGGCGGGCGGTGGCGTCCAGTCCGCCCGGCGCCGCTGGAGCTCCTCGTCGTCGACGTGGAGATGGAGGGTGCGCGCCTCGACGTCGAGGGTGATGGAGTCGCCGGTGCGGACGAGGGCGAGCGGTCCGCCCACGTACGACTCGGGTGCGACGTGCAGCACACAGGCGCCGTAACTCGTGCCGCTCATCCGGGCGTCGGAGATGCGGACCATGTCCCGCACGCCCTGCTTGAGCAGGTAGTCGGGCAGGGGCAGCATCCCGTACTCGGGCATGCCCGGGCCGCCCTTGGGGCCGGCGTTGCGCAGCACGAGCACGTGGTCGGGGGTGATGCCGAGCGCCGGGTCGTTGATGGTGCGCTGCATGGTCTTGTAGTCGTCGAAGACGATGGCGGGCCCGGTGTGCTTGAGCAGGTGCTGCTCGGCGGAGATGTGCTTGATGACGGCGCCGTCCGGGCAGAGGTTGCCGCGCAGCACGGCGACCCCGCCCTCGGCGGCGACCGGGTTCTTCCGGGTGCGGATGACGTCGTCGTTGTGCACCTGGGCGCCCGCGATCTGCTCTGCGAGGGTGCCGTTGACGGTGGTCCGGTCCAGGTGCAGCAGGTCGGTGATCCGGGAGAGGAAGGCGGGCAGGCCTCCGGCGAAGTGGAAGTCCTCCATGAGGTACGTCTGTCCGCCGGGCCGGACGTTGGCGAGCACCGGCACGGTGCGGGCGATGCGGTCGAAGTCGTCGAGGGTGAGCTCGACGCGGCAGCGACCCGCCATCGCGATCAGGTGGATGACGGCGTTGGTGGAGCCACCGAGTCCCAGCACCGTGGTGACGGCGTCCTCGAAGGCCTCGCGGGTGAGGATCCGGGACGGCTTGAGCGCGGTCCAGGCGAGCTCCACGGCACGGCGCCCGGAGGCGGCGGCCATCCGCTCGTGCCCGGAGTCCACGGCCGGGATCGAGGAGGCGCCCGGCAGCGTCATACCGAGGGCTTCCGCCGCCGCGGTCATCGTCGACGCGGTCCCCATGGTCATGCAGTGACCGGGTGAACGCGCCAAGCCCCCCTGCAACTCCCGCAGTTCGCAGTCGGTCAGATTGCCCGCGCGGTGCTCGTCCCAGTACTTCCACATGTCGGTGCCGGACCCGAGGGTCTCACCGCGCCAGTGGCCCGGCAGCATCGGCCCCGCGGGCACGAAGAGGGACGGTACGTCGGCCGAGGCCGCGCCCATGAGCAGCGCGGGCGTCGACTTGTCGCAGCCGCCGAGCAGCACCGCCGCGTCGACCGGGTACGACCGCAGCAGCTCCTCCGTCTCCATCGCGAGCAGGTTGCGGTAGAGCATCGGGGTCGGCTTCTGGTACGTCTCGGAGAGTGTGGCGACCGGGAACTCCAGGGGGAAACCGCCGGCCTGCCACACACCCCGCTTGACCGCCTCGGCGCGCTCGCGCAGATGGACATGGCAGGGGTTGATGTCGGACCAGGTGTTCAGGACGGCGATCACCGGGCGGCCCAGGTACTCCTCCGCCTCATAACCGAGCTGCCGCATACGGGCGTTGTGCGACCAGGTGCGCAACTGACCCTCGGCGCCGTACCACTGGTGGCTTCTGAGGTCCTCGGGGGACAGCCGGCCGGTCATATCGACCACCCCGCGGCGATGGCGGCGACCTCGGCCCGCTCGCTGTCGGGCAGTTGCCTGCTCGGCGGGCGGACGTCGCGGCGGCACAGCCCGAGGGAGGCGAGGGCCTCCTTGACGACGGTGACGTTGTTGGCGGAGCCGCTGTCGGCGCGCAGTTCCTCGAAGCGGCGGATCTGCTCCCAGACCTTCATGGCGGCCGGGTAGTCGCCGGAGCGCAGCGCCTCGATCATGTTCAGGGAGACCGCCGGGGCGACGTTCACCAGCCCGGAGGTGAAGCCGGTGGCGCCCGCGGAGAAGTAGGAGGGGGCGTAGGGCTCGGCGAGTCCTGCCACCCACACGAACCGTTCCAGGCCCGCGTCCCGGGCGAAGGCCGCGAACCTGGCGGCGTCCGGGACGGCGTACTTCACGCCGATGACGTTCGGGCAGGCGTCGGCGAGTTCGGCGAGCCGGGCACCGGTCAGCTGCGCGTTGCGGATGTACGGGACGACGCCCAGCTCCGGCACGGCCTCGGCGATGGCCCGGTGGTAGTCGATCCAGCCGGCCTGGGAGACGTAGGGGTGGACGGGCTGGTGGACCATGACCATCTGGGCGCCGAGCTCCCGGGCGTGCCGGGCGGAGGCGACGGCGGTCGGGATGTCGTGCCCGACGCCGACGAGGATGACGGCCCGCTCCCCGGCCTCGTCGATCGTCAGCTCCGTGACGAGCCGGCGCTCCTCGGGGGTCAGGGCGTAGAACTCGCCGGTGTTGCCGTTGGGGGTGAGGGTCGTGATGCCGCCGTCGAGCAGACGGCGCAGCAGGGCCCGGTAGGTGTCCTGCTCGACGGAGCCGTCCTCGGCGAACGGCGTCACCGGGATCGCCACCACGTCGGCCAGGGCCGCCCGCTGGGTCTCGAACGCCACGCTGCTCATTCCTGACCTTCCTGTTCCAGTTCCGCCCGGGGGAAAGCACGTTGTACGAAGGACGCGATGTGGGAGTGCAGGGCGCGCGCCGCGCCGTCGGCGTCGCCGTCGAGGGCGAGCCGGAGGATCTCGCGGTGCTCGCCGGCCTCCCGCTCCCAGGAGGGCGAGGCGGCCCAGGCGACGGCGGAGACGAGGGCGGCCTGGTCGCGGACCTCGTCGAGCATCCGGCCGAGCAGCGGGTTGCCGCACGGCAGGTACAGGGCGCGGTGGAACTCCCGGTTGGCCAGGGAGCGTTCGGCGGTGTCGATGGCGGCGTCGGCCCTGGTCAGCGCGGTGCGGGCGGCCTCCAGGGAGGCCCCCCGGTGCACGGCCCGCTTCAGCGCCTCGGGCTCCAGCAGCAGCCGGACGTCGTAGACCTCGCGCGCCATGTCCGCGTCCACCATGCGCACCGTGACGCCCTTGTACTGGTTCATCACGACCAGCCCGGTCCCGGCGAGGGTCTTGAGCGCCTCGCGCACCGGGGTCTTCGACACCCCGAACTGCGCGGCGAGCTCGGTCTCGACCAGCGCCTGGCCGGGCGTCAGCTGCCCGGTGAGGATGCGGTGTTTGATCCCCTCCAGCACGTACTGCGTGCGGGAGGGGATCGGCGTGGGCACAGAGGTCATGCGCGCCTCTCGGATCTCGCGTCCCCTGGGGGATCGCGTATCGGATCTCTCGTATCGCGTCTCATATATGACGTACGAAGTACGACGCGATGACGGTAGGAGGGCGCGAGTGTTTCGTCAATGCTTCTGACGCAGGAAGTAGCAATCGCTTTCTACGAGCTGGGCGTCCACCCCGGATCCCGCCCGCTCAGCCCCACCGCCCGGTCCAGCAGGGGCGCCCCCGGCGGCACGGGGACGACGGGGCCGAAGATCTCGCCCCGGCTGGGGTCGTCGACCGACGCGGCGAGGAAGTCGTGGCAGACCCGGAGCGCGGCCGGGTCGGGGGTGTAGGCCTGGCCGGTCGCGCGGGCCAGGTCCCAGCCGTGGATCACCAGTTCGTCGGTGGCGACGAGCCCCGCGATCTCGCCGGGCAGGTCCACGCCGCCGGCCCGGGTCATGCCGGTCCACGCGGCCGGGTCGCGCCAGACCTCGGCCAGTTCGGCGAGGACCTTGGGCAGTTCCTCGCGCCAGCCGGGCCCGAGGTGCGGGAGCGCGGAGCCCGGGCTGGTGTCGGTCGTGACGCCCAGGTCCTTGCGGCCGGCGTCGCGGAAGGCGACGGTCAGCCCGACCAGGTGCCCCAGCAGGTGGCGTACCGCGTACTGCGGGCAGGGCGTCGGGCCCGCCAGGTGCTCGTCGGTGACGCCTTCGGCCAGGCGCGCCAGGACCGCCGTCTGCGGTCCGAGGTCGAGGGTCGTGGTGGTGTCGGTCATCGGCTGTGCCTCCTGGTTCCGGTCCTGGGAGGTAGACCGACGGCGACCGCGGAACTCATCGCCCGGCCACCCGTTTTCTACGGCACCTTGCCGATCCCCGCGCGCGGGCCTTAGGGCCACGATGACCAGGCATGACGAACAGAACGACCTGGTCCGTGGCGCGGGTCCTGCGCGACCGCGCCGCCGGGCTCTGCCTCTTTGGCGTGGTGGTCTCCGGCTTCGGCACCTCGGCGCTGTGGCTGGCGTCCGGCGTGTGGGTCAAGGACCTCACCGGCTCGGACGGCCTGGCCGCGCTGTGCATGCTCGCCATGTGGCTGCCGACCCTGGCCGGACCGCTGCTGGGCACGCTCGCCGACCGGGGCCGCCGCACACCGCTGCTGATCGGCGTGAACCTGCTCCTGGGCACCCTCCTGCTCACCCTCGTGAGCGTCGACGCCCCGGGCGATCTGTGGCTGCTGTACGCGGTGCTGTTCGTATACGGCGCGGCGGGTGTCGTCCACGACGCGGCCGAGTCGGCGCTCGTGGCGACCGCCGTCGACCCGTCCCTGCTCGGTGACTTCAACGGCCTGCGCATGACGGCCACCGAGGGCATGAAGCTCCTGGCCCCGCTGGCGGGCGCGGGCCTGTACGCGGCATACGGCGGCGCGAGCGTCGCCCTCCTGGACGCGGCGACGTTCGTCCTGGCCACGGGCCTGTACGCGCTGCTGCGGGTACGGGAGGAGAAGCCCGCGCCGCCCACCGACAGCCGCCGGGAGCGGACCGCCGAGGGCGCCCGCCACCTGTGGGCGCACCCCGTGCTGCGCCCCTTGGTGCTCGCGGGCGGCGCCACCATGCTGTGCGCCGGCCTGAACGGGGCGATGACCTACGCCGTCGTCGACGGCCTCGGGCGCTCCCCCGCCTACGCCGGAGTGCTGTACGCCGTGCAGGGAGCCGGGTCGGTCGCGGTCGGCCTGAGCTCCGGCACCGCCCTGCGCCGCCTGGGCGAGCGGCGCTTCGCGGCGTACGGCATCGCCCTGCTGGGTCTCGCGGTGGCCCTGCGTGCGGTACCGTCCGCCCCGCTCGCGCTGGTGTGCAGCGCGGCGATCGGGGCGGGGCTGCCCGCGGTGCTGATCGCCACGCTGACATCAGTGCAGCGCGAGACGCCGGGCCCGCTGCTGGGCCGGGTCACCGCCACGGCCCACACGCTCGTGTACACGCCGAACGTGGCCGGACTGGCCGCCGGGGCGGCCCTGGTCGAGCTGGTGGGCCACCGGCCGGTGCTGGTGACCCTGGGCGTGACGCTGCTGGTGACGGCGGCCGCGCTGGTTCAGCGCCGGGCGAGAGCGGAGCGGACGGTCTCCAGGTCGCCGTCGGACGCCGACCCGGCGTGACAGAGCGGCGCCGAGCCACCCGGGCGACTCCGCCGTATCAACGCCCCGCGAGAACGGAACGGACCGCCTCCAGATCACCGTCTGACGCCAACCCGGCGTGATACAGCCGCAGTTCGGTGGCGCCGAGCTGCCGGGCCTCGGCCGCGTCGGCGGCGAGGGTGCCGGGGCTGCCGCCCATGCCGGAGACGACGGTGAAGTTGGCGGCGATGACCGCGCCCGCCCTGTCCTGCCGGGCGAACGGCGTCAGGGTGCCGGTGCCGCCCGCGCAGGGCACGACCACACCGTCCGCGACGGAGAGGATGTGCGCCGGGTCGACCCCGGGGTTCGCACCCACGTGGTAGGACACCGGGTCCGCGTGCAGCAGGACCTGGAAGCCGTCGGGCGCGGCCGCCCGGACCGCCGTCACGGCCTCCTCCTGGAGCGTGCGGGCGGTTTCGTCCCGGTACGCGCGCGTGGTGTTCGCGAGCGTCTCGCCGAGGAGCTTCTCGATGCCCGCCCAGCCTCCGTCGGAGGGCGTCACCCCCTGCCACACCGGCTCCAGCGCGGTCCGTACGGCGGCGGCCAGCTCGTCGGCGTCCAGGCCGTGCCGGCCGTAACCCTCCCGGCAGGACGGGCAGAAGCACAGCGCCATCAGGTACTGCCCGGCGTCGCCGAGGCCGACGCCGCCGGTCTTGTCGTGGGCGTGCAGATGCTGGAGGCCGTACCAGCCGAGGGACTCCAGCTCGGTGCCGCGCGCCCCGGGCCGTACGGCCGCCTCCGCCGCCAGGGCGGTCAGGTACGCGCGCGTGGCGGGCTGCGCGATGCACGGCGCCCAGGGGTAGCGGTCGCCGTAGGCGTTGACGACCGAGGTGTCCGGGTGCTCGGCGCCCAGGCGGGAGTTGTGCGCGAGGACGACCCAGGTGTGCACCTCCAGGCCGGCGTCCGTGAGCGCGGCGGCGGCCTCACCGAAGGCGTCCCCGGGGGCCCAGCCACCGGCCGGGTAGGGGCGCAGCTCCCGCCCGTCCCAGCGGTCGCCCGCCGGGTACAGCACGGCGGCGTGCTCGGCGGTGACGATGCGGTGGCGCGGGTGGCGGGGGGTGAGCGCGCGCGTGGAGTGGTAGGCGGCGGCGAGCGTCACCTGCTCCACGCCGAGCGCCGCGATCCGCGCGGGCGCCTCCGGGTCCCCGTTGACGTCCCAGGGGTAGACGAATGCCGACGCCTTCACTTGGCCTCCTCAAGCAGCGCGTAGCCGCGCTCGATCACTTCGGCGAGCTGCTTGACATGATCCCCGGTCGGCTCGTGCAGCGGGGGCCGCACCTCCCCCACGTCCAGTCCGCGCAGCCGTACGCCGGCCTTGACGAGGGCGACGGCGTAGCCGCGGCCCTGGGCGCGCAGCTCGACGAAGGGGCGGTAGAAGCCGTCCAGCAGCTTCTCCACCACGCTGTCGTCGCCGTTGCGGAGCGCCTGGTGGAAGGCGAGGGCGATCTCGGGCGCGAAGCAGAACACGGCGGACGAGTAGAGCGTGACGCCGAGGGCGCGGTAGGCGAGCTGGGTCTGTTCGGCGGTCGGCAGGCCGTTGAAGTAGAGGAAGTCGCCGGGGACCTCGGAGCGCACGGCGCTGACGACGCGCTGCATGAGGTCGAGGTCGCCGAGCCCGTCCTTGAGACCGATGATCCCGTCCGTGCGCGCGAGTTCGACGACGGTCTCCGGCGTGAAGACGGCGTTGTCCCGCTGGTAGACGATGACCGGCAGGGCGGTCGCGGCGGCGAGCTCCCGGTAGTGCCGCAGCAGACCCTCCTGCCCGGCGACGACGAGGTACGGCGGCATGGCGAGCAGTCCGTCCGCCCCGGCCGCCTCGGCGAGCCGGGCGTAGCGCACGGCGAGCGCGGTGCCGTACCCGGCGCCCGCGACGACCGGCACGCGCCCCTCGGCCGCCTCGACGGCCACCCGTACGCACGCCTCGAACTCCTCGGGCGTGAGCGCGTGGAACTCGCCGGTGCCGCAGCAGGCGAACACGGCGGCGGCTCCGGCCTCGACCCCGCGGCGCACATGCGTGCGGTAGGTGTCGAGGTCCACGGAGCCGTCGGGGCCGTAGGCGGTGACCGGGAAGAACAGCGGTCCGCTGGGGATGTCGAGTCGGGCGGCGAGAGGGGCTGACGTCACGAGCTCTCCCGGTTCCATATTCATGATTGCCGTCTACATTTCTGAACACCACCACGCTAAAGCGCCGTCTGGGCGCCGGTCAAGCGCGCGAACCCGCCACGCACCAGCGGATTCGCTCTTTCCGCTGCATACTTGACGGGTTCCGCTCCAGATCCTTAGCGTGTCCACGCATATGAATGCCGTGCACTCATCTGCACGGTGGGAGATTCAAGGAGACCGAGGATGCCCGCTCCCCGCACCGTCCTGCTCACCGGCGCCGCCGGCGGCCTCGGCACCCTGATGCGGGACCTGCTCCCGGACTACGGCTACGAGCTGCGCCTGCTCGACCTGCGCCCGGTCGAGGGCGCGCCGGACGCGATCGTCGCCGACCTCGCCGACCAGGACGCCGTACGCGAGGCCGTCCGCGGCGTCGACGCGATCATCCACCTCGCGGGCATCTCCCTGGAAGCCCCGTTCGAGAAGATCCTCAAGGCGAACATCGAGGGCACCTACCACCTCTACGAGGCCGCCCGCGAGGAGGGCGTCGGCCGGATCGTCTTCGCCTCCTCCAATCACGCCGTCGGCTACACCCCGCGCCCCCAGGGCGACGACCCCCTGATCCCGGTCGACACCCCCCGCCGTCCGGACACCTTCTACGGCCTGTCCAAGTGCTTCGGCGAGGACCTCGCACAGCTCTACTGGGACAAGCACGGCCTGGAGACGGTCTCGGTGCGGATCGGCTCCTGCTTCCCCGAGCCGACCAGCGTGCGCATGCTCTCGGTGTGGATGAGCCCCGCCGACGGCGCCCGCCTCTTCCACGCGGCCCTGACCGCCGAGCACGTCGGCCACACCGTCGTCCACGGCTCTTCCGCCAACACCCGGCTGTGGTGGGACCTGACCACCGCCCGGGCGCTCGGCTACGAGCCGCAGGACGACTCCGAGCCGTGGGCCGAGAAGCTCATCGCCGAGCAGGGCGAGCTGGACCCGGAGAACGAGGCGCACGCCTACCTGGGCGGCCACTTCGTGACGGACCCGCCGATCTGGCCGTACTGACCGGAACGCGTCGTCGCGAGAGGGCGGTCGGGCAGAGAACGGGCACGGCTCGGATGCAGTCGGGCAGCACCCTCAGGGGCGCGGGGAACTGCGCGACCAGCCACGACGTACCCGCGGACGGCCACGATCCCTCTCCGGCCCGCGGCGCAGACCCGAGACCGAACGGGCACACCCGGGCACGAACACTTCCGCAACAGACCTGGTACCCGTAGAGCACCCGCTGTAGAACTTCCCCCATGGCCCGACCGAGGGCCCGAACGGGCAGCACAGCAGGAAGGCGGGTGACGGCCATGACCAGAACCGCGGAGGAACGCCAGCGCGAGATCGTCCGTGCCGCCCGCGCGAGCGGTTCCGTCGACGTCACCGCCCTCGCCGCCGAACTGGGCGTGGCCAAGGAGACCGTCCGGCGAGACCTGCGCGTCCTGGAGGACCACGGCCTGCTCCGCCGCACCCATGGCGGCGCCTACCCGGTGGAGAGCGCCGGCTTCGAGACGACGCTCGCCTTCCGCGCCACCAGCCACGTCCCCGAGAAGCGCCGCATCGCGACCGCCGCCGCGGACCTGCTCGGCGACGCCGAGACCGTCTTCGTCGACGAGGGCTTCACTCCGCAGCTCATCGCCGAGGCGCTCCCCCGGGACCGGCCGCTGACCGTGGTCACCGCGTCCCTCCCGGTCGCCGGCGCCCTCGCCGGGACCGACACCGTGTCCGTCCTGCTGCTCGGCGGCCGGGTCCGCTCCGGTACCCTCGCCACCGTCGACCACTGGACGACCAAGATGCTGGCCGGTTTCGTCGTCGACCTGGCGTACATCGGCGCCAACGGCATCTCCCGCGAACACGGCCTGACCACCCCCGACCCGGCCGTCAGCGAGGTCAAGACCCAGGCGATCCGGGCCGCCCGCCGCACGGTCTTCGCGGGCGTGCACGCCAAGTTCGGAGCGGTCAGCTTCTGCCGGTTCGCCGAGGTCGGCGCGCTGGAGACGATCGTGACGAGCACCCTGCTGCCCGCGGCCGAGGCCCACCGCTACTCACTGCTCGGACCGCAGGTCATCCGGGTCTGACCGCCCACCACCCCTTCACCCCTTGTCCCCACAGGGCACCTCCACGCCCTGCGATACCCCTTATCTCCCCATACATCCAGGAGCGATCCATGCGAACCCAGAGCCGACGACGGCCACCGCGAGCCACGCTCGCCATGGCCGCCGCAGGGACGCTGCTCGCCCCGCTGCTCTCCGGCTGCTGGGTCGGCGCGGGCGGGGCCGGATCCGGCGGTGACGCCATCAACGTCCTGATGGTCAACAACCCCCAGATGGTCGAGCTGCAGAAGCTCACCCGCGCCCACTTCACCAAAGAGACCGGCATCAAGGTCAACTTCACCGTCCTCCCCGAGAACGACGTCCGCGACAAGATCAGCCAGGACTTCGCCAACCAGGCCGGCCAGTACGACGTCGCCACGCTGTCCAACTACGAGATACCGATCTACGCCCGCAACGGCTGGCTGCACGAGATGAACGGCTATGTGGCCAAGGACCCGGCCTACGACGAGCAGGACGTCCTGAAGCCGATGCGCCAGTCCCTCACCGGCGACGACGGCAAGCTCTACGGCCAGCCCTTCTACGGCGAGTCGTCGTTCCTGATGTACCGCAAGGACGTGTTCGAGAAGAAGGGCCTGACGATGCCCGCGCACCCCACCTGGCAGCAGGTGGCGGACCTCGCGGCCAAGGCGGACGGCGCCGAACCGGGCATGAAGGGCATCTGCCTGCGCGGCCTGCCCGGCTGGGGCGAGGTGATGGCCCCCCTGACCACCGTCGTGAACACCTTCGGCGGCACCTGGTTCGACAAGAACTGGAAGGCACAGCTCGACTCCCCGGCCTTCGTGAAGGCGACGAAGTTCTACGTCGACCTGGTCCGCGAGCACGGCGAGTCAGGCGCCGCCCAGTCCGGCTTCGCCGAGTGCCTGAACAACATGACCCAGGGCAAGGTCGCCATGTGGTACGACGCCACCTCCGCGGCCGGATCCCTGGAGGCGGCGAACTCCCCGGTCAAGGGCAAGCTCGGCTACGCCCCCGCCCCCGTCGAGCAGACCAGGTCCTCCGGCTGGCTCTACACCTGGGCCTGGGGCATCCAGAAGGCCTCCCGCAACTCCGACGACGCCTGGAAGTTCGTCTCCTGGGCGTCCGGCAAGAAGTACGAGCAGCTGGTCGGCGACCAGATCGGCTGGTCCAACGTCCCGGCCGGCAAGCGGGCGTCGACCTACGCCAACGCCGACTACCGCAAGGAGGCCGCCGCCTTCCAGGAGATGACCAAGCAGGCCATCGAGGGCGCCCGGCCGAACGATCCCGGCGTGCAGCCGCGACCCGCGCCCGGCATCCAGTTCGTCGGCATCCCCGAGTTCACCGACCTCGGCACCAAGGTCTCGCAGGAGATCAGCGCGGCCATCGCCGGACGCCAGTCCGTCGAGTCGGCCCTGAAGAAGTCGCAGGCGCTCGCCGAGAAGATCTCCGAGGAGTACGAGGGACGATGACCGCCATGACAACGGCCCCCCTGGCCGCTCCCGAGACCCGCACACCGGTCCGCCGGCCCTCCGCCCGCCTGCGGGCCTGGGCCACCCGCGCCCCGCTGCTCCCCGCCCTGATCTTCATGATCGTCGTCACCCAGCTGCCCTTCGTGGCCACGCTGGTGATCTCCTTCTTCGACTGGAACGCCCTCTATCCCGACGCCCGCCGCTTCACGGGCTTCGGCAACTACCAGGAGGTCCTCACCGACGCGGACCTGCGCCACTCGGTGTGGACGACCGTCCTGCTGACGGTGGCGGTGGTCCTGGCCAGCCTGGTGCTGGGCCTCGTCCTCGCCCTGCTGCTGGACCGGAGGTTCCGCGGCCGGGGCATCGTACGGACGCTGCTGATCGCCCCCTTCCTGGTGGTCCCCGTCGCGGCGGCCCTGCTCTGGAAACATGTGCTCTACAATCCCGAATACGGCCTGTTCAATGGGTTGTTGCACTATGTGGGCGGCCCCCAGCCCGACTGGATCTCCAACACCCCGCTGCTCGCGGTCGAGGCGTCGCTCGTCTGGCAGTGGACGCCGTTCATGATGCTGATCCTGCTGGCCGGCCTGCAGAGCCGGGACCACGAGCAGATCGAGGCGGCCCGGGTCGACGGCGCGAGCGACTGGCAGATCTTCGTCCACCTGACGCTCCCGCATCTGCGCCGCTACCTCGAACTGGGCGCCCTGCTGGGCTCGATCTACATCGTCCAGAACTTCGACGCGGTCTTCACGATCACGTCCGGCGGCCTGGGCACCGCCAACCTCCCCTACACCGTCTACCAGAGCTTCTACCAGGCCCATGAGAACGGCCTCGCCTCGGCGGCGGGCGTCCTGGTGGTCATCGGCTCGATCGTCATCGCGACCTTCGCCCTGCGCGTGGTGTCGTCCCTGTTCCGCGAGGAGGTGTCCCGCGCATGAGCACGAACGCCCTGCGTGTCCGCCGTGTCCGTGGCAAAGGTGCGGGCCTGGGCCTGCTGGCCTGGCTGCTCGGCATCGCGTTCTTCCTGCCCATCGCGTGGATGGCGCTGACGTCCTTCCACTCCGAGCAGGACGCGGCGACCAACCCGCCCTCCTTCGCCGCCGCCCTCACCCTGGACGGCTACCGCGAGTTCTTCGGCGCGGGCGGCGGCGCGAGCCCCTGGCCGGCTCTGATCAACTCCACGGTCGCGTCCCTGGCCTCGACCCTGCTGGTCCTGCTGCTGGCCTTCCCGGCGGCGTACGCGCTGTCGATCAACCGCGTCCGCAAGTGGACGGACGTGCTGTTCTTCTTCCTGTCCACGAAGATGCTGCCGGCGGTCGCGGGCCTGCTCCCGATCTACCTCTTCGCCAAGAACGCCGGGATGCTCGACAACATCTGGCTGCTGGTCATCCTCTACACCTCCATGAACCTGCCGATCGCGGTGTGGATGATGCAGTCGTTCCTCGCCGAGATCCCGGTCGCGGTGATCGAGGCGGCGAAGGTGGACGGGGCCCGGCTGCCCACGATCCTCGCGCGCGTGGTCGCCCCGATCTCCCTCCCGGGTATCGCCGCCACCGCCCTGATCTGCTTCATCTTCAGCTGGAACGAGCTGCTGTTCGCCCGGGTGCTCACGGGTGTGGTCGCCGAGACCGCCCCCGTCTTCCTGACCGGCTTCATCACCAGCCAGGGCCTGTTCCTGGCGAAGGTGTGCGCCGCGTCGCTCGTCATCTCCCTGCCGGTGCTCGCCGCGGGGTTCGCCGCCCAGGACAAGCTGGTCCAGGGCCTGTCGTTGGGAGCCGTCAAATGAAGGCCGCCGTCATCGAGTCCGTGGGCAAGGCCGTCGTCGCCGAGGTCCCGGACCCGACGCCAGGGCCGCGCGAGGTCGTCGTCGAGGTCGCGGCCTGCGGGCTGTGCGGCACGGACCTGCACATCCTCCAGGGCGAGTTCGCCCCCAAGCTGCCGATCGTGCCCGGGCACGAGTTCGCGGGCGAGGTGGTCGGGGTCGGCACCCAGGTCACCGAGGTGTCGGTGGGCGACCGGGTCGCGGTCGACCCGTCCCTGTACTGCTACGAGTGCCGCTACTGCCGTACCGGCCACAACAACCTCTGCGAACGCTGGGCGGCGATCGGCGTCACGACGGCCGGAGGCGCGGCGAAGTACGCGCTCGCCCCGGTGGCGAACTGCGTGAAGCTCCCCGAGCACGTCCGCACGCAGGACGCGGCCCTCGTGGAGCCGCTGTCCTGCGCGGTACGCGGCTACGACGTGCTCCGGTCCCGCCTCGGCTCGCACGTCCTGATCTACGGCTCCGGCACGATGGGTCTGATGATGCTGGAGCTGGCCAAGCGCACGGGCGCGGCGAGCGTGGACGTCGTCGATGTGAACCCGGCCCGCCTGGAGACGGCCCGCAGCCTCGGCGTCTCGGGGTCGGCGGCGAGCCCGGACGAACTGGACCGCCCGCAGGGCTGGGACCTGGTCGTCGACGCCACGGGCAACGCGGCGGCGATCCAGGACGGCCTGGACCGGGTGGCGAAGGCCGGCACGTTCCTCCAGTTCGGCGTGGCGGACTACGCGACCCGCGTGACGATCGACCCGTACCGCATCTACAACCAGGAGATCACCATCACCGGTTCGATGGCGGTGCTGCACAGCTTCGAGCGCGCGGCCGAGCTGTTCGCGGGCGGGGTCCTCGACCCCGATGTCTTCATCAGCGACCGGATCCCGCTGGAGCGGTACCCGCAGGCGCTGGAGCAGTTCGCGTCCGGGGTCGGCCGCAAGATCGTGGTCGTGCCGTAGGACTGTTCTGCAGTAGGACTGTTCTGGGGGCAGGCGAAATCCGCTGGGGCGCCTGCCCCCGCCCCCGTACGCTCACGGCATGCCGCGACCCCACGGATTCGCTTACGAGCAGCACGCGGGCGGAACCGTCCGCATCACCCACCACGGCCGCCCCGCCACCACGCTGAGCGGCCCCCGGGCCGCCCGGTTCCTGGCCGAGGTGGAGACCTCCGATCCCCAGCTCGTCATGGCCCGCTGGACCGGAAACTACAAGCGGGGCAACGAACGCACCGCCCGCGACCACCCCCGCAACCGCCGCTGACCCGATTGGCCTCAAGTTGACGTGCTCCCTGGCCTAGCGTCCAGGGATTCCGGCCTGGGTCGGCTGACCCTTCCGGCGGCTTCCTGCTTCACCGCGCTGTGCGGGCACGTGTGCCCGTCTTACCGGCGCTCCACAGGCGTTTAGCGTCTCCGCCCGTCCGGCGGCGACGATACGACGTCCTTCGCAGAGGACGTTGCGAGCTGCGTTGAGGTCACGGTCATGCACCGTGCCGCACGCGCCGCACGTCCACTGCCTCACATGCAGGGGCTTGGGACCGTCCCGGAACCCGCAGACCGAGCAGACCTGGGAAGACGGGAAAGCACGGTCCACCTTGGCGAAGGTGCGGCCGTGCAGAGCCGCCTTGTACTCCAGCATGCCGACGAACGCGGACCATCCCGCGTCATGCACGGACCTGGCGAGCCGAGTGCGGCCCAGGGCGGACACCGCGAGGTCTTCCACATACACCGCTTGGTTATCGCGAATGATCTGCGTGGAGACCTTGTGGTGCCAGTCCCGGCGCCGGTCGGCCACGCGCGCGTGCTGGCGCGCGACCTCGATACAGGCCTTGGCCCGGTTCTTCGACCCTTTCTGCTTGCGGGACAGCTCCCGCTGAAGGCGCTTGAGCTTCTTCTCCGCCCGGCGCAGGAAACGCGGGGCGCTGATCTTCGTGCCGTCGGACAGAACGGCGAAGGCGGACAGGCCCAGGTCGATCCCGGCATCGGTCTCCAAGCGCGGGAGGATGTCCGGCTCGGTGTCCACGACGAAGCTGAGGAAGTAGCGGCCCGAGCTGTCCTTGGTGATGGTCAGGGACGTGGGCGGGGCCGGGAGCCGGCGGGACCACATCACCTTGAGGTTGCCGACCTTGGCCACGTACACCGTGCCGTTGTCCTGGAGGGAGAAGGCGTTGGTGGTGAGGCGGATCGACTGCCGGGTGTCCTTCTTCGACTTGTACCGGGGCGGCCCGACTTTCCGGCCCTGCCGCTTGCCCGTGAGGCCATCGAAGAAGTTCTTGTAGGCGGTGTCCAGGTCCCGCAGGGACTGCTGCAGGATCACGGCGGATACGTCGGCGAGCCAGGCACGCTCTTCGGTGCGCTTGGCCTGGGTGATGCGCAGCCGGGACAACTCCGCCGACGTCACATACGGCAGCCCCGCCGCGTGCGCTTCCCTGCGGTCACGAAGGCAGTCGTTCCACACCACGCGGGCGCACCCGAACGCTCTCGCCAGCGCACGGCGCTGGGCTGCGTCCGGGTAGGCCCGGTAGTTGTAGCGGAGCTGCATGTCGATCACCGTACGAACGCTTCGCGGGCACTCGCGGCGAAAGATCACATCTAACCGGAATTGCACACGGTGTGAGCAAGTGCGTTCGAGTCGACCCTCCTACCGGGCAGGGGTGTTCGACGCACACATTGACCAAAGCACCCCCAACCAAGGCGCATAGTAGAGCACCTTCAGGCGCATATACCTCTGGCATCGCCGCCATGGTTTTCCTAAGAGTCTCGGTAAGGGAACGGCAAAACCGCCTCGCTCGTTCACCCGGCATGACAGCTATGACCCCCGGCTCGAACATCCCCCTGTCCGCCGCCCGCGTGACGGTGGACGTCGCCGCCCCGGTGCGGCTCGACGTATCGGGCCTGCTGCTCACCGCCGACGGCAAGGTGCGCTCCGACGACGACTTCATCTTCTACAACCAGCCTTCGGGCCCGGGCGTGACGTACCGCTCGGGCGGCGGCACCACGCCCGACGCGATCGTGGTCGACACGACGGCCGTGCCCCCCGGCATCGAGAAGATCGTCGTCACGGCGAGCCCGGACGCCGCGGGCCAGACCTTCCGGGGCATCGAACCGACGGCCACGATCCGCAACGCGGACGACAGCTCCGTGCTGTCGTCCTTCACGCCCCCGCAGCTCGGTGACGAGACGGCCCTGGTGATCGTGGAGATCTACCGGCGCAACGGCCAGTGGAAGGCCCGGGCCGTCGGCCAGGGATACGCCAACGGCCTCGCGGGCATCGCCACGGACTTCGGAGTCACGGTGGAGGAGCCGGCCGCGGCAGCCCCGGCCCAGCCGGTGACCCCGCCGCCGGCCCCGGTGGCTCCCGCGGCCCCGCCGGTCACCACGCCGGCGGCGCCCCCGGCTCCGGCCACGCCACCGCCGCCCGCGCCCGGCGCCGGGAAGATCAACCTCGACAAGGGCCGCGTCAGCCTCCAGAAGAACCAGACCGTCTCGTTGGTCAAGGGCGGCCGCCCGCTGCTGTCCCAGGTCAAGATGGGCCTCGGCTGGGAGCCGGCGTACCGGGGCAAGGACATCGACCTTGACGCCTCGGTCATCGCCTACGGCCCACAGCGCAACCACATCGACAGCTGCTACTTCGGCAAGCTGTCCATCGTCGGCGGCGCGATCAAGCACTCCGGCGACAACCTCACGGGCGAGGGCGGCGGTGACGACGAGGTGATCGTGGTCGACCTCGGCCGCCTCCCGCAGGAGGTCAGCGGCCTGGTCTTCACCGTCAACTCCTTCTCCGGCCAGAAGTTCACAGAGGTCGCCAAGGCCTACTGCCGCCTCCTGGACGCCACGACCGGCGAGGAACTGGTCCGCTTCGACCTCACCAGCGCCGAGCCGCAGACCGGCGTGATGATGGCCAAGCTGATCCGCCAGTTCTCCGGCGAGTGGGAGATGACGGCGATCGGCGACTTCGTGAAGTCCCGCACGGTGAGGGGAATGGTGAAGCCGGCGGCCCAGGCCCTGTAACGCCTCACCCGAGGAAGCGACACCCCCGGCCCGGCCCCACCACCCCCACGAGCCGGACTGCCGGGGGTGTCGCTTCCTCG
>NZ_MUKA01000597.1 GCF_002150735.1 Streptomyces africanus | reverse complement strand
TCCTCGGGCGCGGTCCACACGGGGTGGTCGGCGGGCAGGAGCAGGCCGAGAAAGGCCTTGCTCGCCCAGTAGGGGGAGGCCGGGCCCGAGTACCGCTGGGTGACGGGCAGGAACGGCCCGTACCAGCCGAGCGTGAGCAGTCCCTGCGCGTCGGGCACGCCGCGCTCGGCGAAGTGCTTCAGCGCGCCGGAGGCGAGACGGCGGGTGCGGCCGGGCGGCAGCGGGGTGACGCCGGCGAGGGCACCCGCCCACAGCGGGGCCGTCGTCGCGAACCGGTAGGTGAGCGAGCGGCCCTGGTGGACGGGGGCGCCGTCGGCGCCGAAGAAGTGCTGGTGGGCGTGGAGGAACGACCGCAGGCGCCTCCGGTGTTCCGCCACCAGCCGGGGGTCGGCGCGCGGCCCCGCGATACGGGCCCACAGGACCGGATAGAGGTGCAGCGCCCAGGCGTTGTAGTAGTCGAACTTGCNNTCGGTGTACCAGCCGTCGCCCCGGTACCAGTCCTCCAGGCGGGCGAGGCCGGCGTCGATCTCCGTGCGGCTGTGCGGGGCCCCGACGGAGCCCAGGAACTCCTCGGTGATGACCTGGAACAGCCGCCAGTTGGAGTCGTTGACCACGGCTCCGACGAAGCCGCCGAGCCAGTCGGCGACCCGCTGCCGTACCCGGTCGTCGAGCCGGTCCCAGATCCAGGGGCGGGTCTCGTGCAGGGCGATCGCGAGGGACGCGGCCTCGACCATGGGCTGGGACCGGTCGGTGATGGGCGGCCAGCGGTCGGGGCCGCGCGGGTCGGTCCCGGCCGCGAGCCCGGCCGCGTACCGCTCGATCAGGCCGGGCACGCCCTGCCCGCCCGAACCGGCGATGCGGAACGCGGCCAGCAGGAAGGAGCGGGCGAAGCCCTCAAGACCGTCCGACCATGGCCCGGAGTGGCTGGGCGGGCCGGGCAGCCGGTACTGGGCCAGGCCCGGGGAGGCGTAGGGCGTCAGGGCGTCGAGGAGGCGGTCGGCGACGGCCTCCCAGTGGGCGCGGGTCCAGCCGGTGAGGGGCGAGGTCAGCGGATCGGGGGGTGGCAGGTGGGGCCTGTCTCTTA
>NZ_MUKA01000596.1 GCF_002150735.1 Streptomyces africanus | reverse complement strand
CCGACCGAGGCCGCGCGCCGGAGCTTGTTCAGGACCGACCGGCGCGCGGCCTCGGTCGGGTGGGCCGTGAAGACGGGGCGGACGTTGAGGTTGCGGACCGTCTCGCGCAGGTGCTCGGGGTCGGCGTCCTTGAGCCGGTCGGCCGTACGGGCGAGCAGTCCGCCTTCGGCGGCGCGGCGGGCGCGCAGCTCGCGGCCGCGGTGGACCTGCTCGGTGACGTTGGCCAGGTGGAAGTAGGTGGAGAACGCGCGGACCAGCTTGGCCGCGGTCTGCAGTTCGGTGCCGCGCAGCAGCTCGGCGGCGGCCTCGCCGTCCTCACGGGTGAGGCGGCGGACCTTCTCGACGAGCTCCAGGAGCTCGGGACCCTCCTGCCGGACGAGGGTCTCTCCGAGGAGGTCACCCAGTCGGCGGATGTCGGCACGCAGCTCACTGCTCGTCGTCGTGGTCTGGTCGTCGGCACTGCTCACAGGTGCGGCTCCTTGCAGTGTTGAAGCTCGTCTGGGAGGGGGTACCCGGACGGCGTCTCGCGCGGCGGGCGCCGCATACGGGCCGGACATCCGGGAAGAAATCAGAGCGGACCGCGCTGTCCGACCGACTCCAGGATAGGTGTCGGCCGGGACGCGCAGGCCCTCGGGCTCTTGCCGCCGGGCGACGCGCTGCCATACTTACGAAGCCGTAGGTTACGGAACCGTAGGAAGCACTGCGGGGTTCCCGTGCTCCGGCACCCTCCTCACCATCCACATACCCCCCAGGGGACGCGTATGACCAGTAGTTCCGACGTGATCGAAAACGCCCCGAAGGCGTCCGGCCAGGAAACCGACCAGGCTCCCCCCGCCACGCTGGGCGGCGAGCAGAAGCGCTCCATCGAGCAGATCGCCCTCCTCCTCTTCATCACCGTCCCGTTCCTCGCGCTGCTGGCGGCGGTCCCGCTGGCCTGGGGCTGGGGCGTGAGCTGGCTGGACCTCGGTCTGCTGGTGTTCTTCTACTACCTGGGGTGCCACGGCATCACGATCGGTTTCCACCGTCACTTCACCCACGGTTCCTTCAAGGCCAAGCGGCCGCTGAAGATCGCGCTGGCGATCGCCGGGTCCATGGCGGTCGAGGGCCCGCTGGTCCGCTGGGTGGCCGATCACCGCAAGCACCACAAGTTCTCCGACGCGGAGGGCGACCCGCACTCGCCGTGGCGGTTCGGCGAGACGCTCCCGGCCCTGATGAAGGGCCTGTGGTGGGCGCACATCGGATGGATGTTCGACGAGGAGCAGACATCGCAGGAGAAGTACGCCCCGGACCTGATCAAGGACAGGACGCTGCGCGCGATCTCCCGCCAGTTCGTGCTGTGGACGGTCGTGTCCCTGACCCTCCCGGCGCTGATCGGCGGGCTGGTCACGATGTCCTGGTGGGGCGCGTTCACGGCGTTCTTCTGGGGTTCGCTCGTCCGGGTGGCCCTGCTGCACCACGTGACGTGGTCGATCAACTCGATCTGCCACGCGGTGGGCAAGCGCCCCTTCAAGTCGCGCGACCGCTCGGGCAACGTGTGGTGGCTGGCGATCCTGTCCTGCGGTGAGTCCTGGCACAACCTGCACCACGCCGACCCCACCTCCGCGCGGCATGGGGTGATGCGCGGCCAGCTCGACTCCTCCGCCCGGCTGATCCGCTGGTTCGAAATGCTCGGCTGGGCGTACGACGTGCGCTGGCCGTCACGCTCGCGTATCGATTCGCGCCGTAACACCGGGGAAGGCGGCTCCCCGCGCGGGAAGGAGCCCGTCAAGGCGGCATGATGGTCGCTGTGGCGACCGACTCGAGCAGCACCCCCAGCAATGACAAGCCGCGGCGAGTGCGTCGCACCCGGATGACCGGTGCCGAGCGCCGCCAGCAGCTGCTGGAGATCGGTCGCACGCTCTTCGCCGCGAAGGGTTTCGAGGGCACGTCGGTGGAGGAGATCGCGGCGAAGGCCGGGGTCTCCAAGCCCGTGGTGTACGAGCACTTCGGCGGCAAGGAGGGGCTGTACGCGGTGGTCGTGGACCGCGAGATGCGCCGCCTGCTGGACATGGTGACCAGCTCCCTCACGGCCGGTCACCCCCGCGAACTGTGCGAACAGGCCGCCTTCGCCCTGCTGGACTACATCGAGGAGTACACGGACGGTTTCCGCATCCTGGTCCGTGACTCCCCCATCCCCCAGTCGACGGGGACCTTCGCCTCGCTCATCTCGGACATCGCCACGCAGGTGGAGGACATCCTGGGCCGCGAGTTCAAGAGCCGCGGGTTCGACCCCAAGCTGGCGCCGCTGTACGCCCAGGCCCTGGTCGGGATGGTCGCCCTGACCGGCCAGTGGTGGCTGGACGTACGCAAGCCGAAGAAGGCCGAGGTGGCCGCGCATTTGGTGAACCTGGCGTGGCACGGCCTGGACGGGCTGGAGGCCAAGCCCCACCTGATAGGGCGCCGCAAGGCCTAGAGGACGTGGCCGAGGGCGGTG
>NZ_MUKA01000595.1 GCF_002150735.1 Streptomyces africanus | reverse complement strand
GAGGGTGGGGGTGATGTGGAGTCCGCCGAACTCGGCCCAGGCTTCGACGGCCGCGGGGAAGACGGTGTGGCGGTGGCCGGCGGGTGAGGCGTGGTCGCGCAGGGTGTCCGCCCAGATCTCGGCTTGTTTGATGTCCCAGCGTCCGGGTTGCCAGCCGGCGGCGCGCAGGGCGGCGTCGACAGTTACGGCGAAGCGGGTGGTGGACGTGCGGTCGGTGTGCATCTGCCCTTCGTCTCGTCGAGGTCATGGGGGGCGGGCGCAGCGGTAGCGGTGCCGGCGGTGTTTCGGTGTGGGTGGGGGCGTGTCAGCTGTTGGTGGCCGCCGGGTCGACTATGCGGACGCCGAAGTGGGCGCTGAGTGCGGTGCAGGCGCGGCAGGGGGCGGCGAAGCTGCCGTGGAGGGGGTCGCCGTCCTCGCGGATGCGGCGGGCGGTGAGTTTGGCCTGCTTGAGGGCTTTGCGGGCCTCGCCGTTGGTCATGGGTTTGCGGGCGGCGCGTTTGCTGCGGGCGGCGTCGGCGGCGGCGATGTGCCGGGAGATGAGGATGGTCTCGGCGCAGCGGCCGGTGAAGCGGTCGCGTTGGGTGCTGGTGAGGGTGTCCAGGAAGTCCTGGACGAGGGGGTGCAGGGCCGGGGGTGTGTCGCCGCGGGCGGCGGTGCCGGTGAGGGTGGCGCCGCGGACGGAGAGGGCGGCGGCGATGGTGGGGAGGATGCCGTCGCGGCGGTGGTGGAGGACGGGGGCGTGGGCCGCTTCGGTGGCGCTCCAGCCGATGCGGGGGTCGCCGGCTCGCGGGTCGGCGGACCTGCCGGTGTGTGGTCCCGTCTGTGTCGCGTTCATGATCGCCTTCCCCTCCGTGCATCCCCCCGGGGGTCACAGACTGCCAAATGGCGTGGCTGGTGCGGAAGCTGGGGCGCGGTGACACGCCCGTACCGGGGGTGTGCCGTGACGGTGGGGTGACGGCTGGTCACGGAGGCGGAGGGGCGCGGACCCGGTGCCGGTGACCGGTGTCGTCGTACCGCATAGGCTGTCGGCACCGCGGGCGATGCGGTGATCCGTTCGGAGATCGATGTGGTGAACCGGAGGGTGATCCGTGAGGTGGGCGCGTGCGGTGACGTGCACCGAGGTGCGCGGCAGTTGAGGCAGAAGTTGAGACAGAAGACGTGACAGTCGATACGGGTCGTAGTGCGCCGAAGGTGGTGAATACGGGCCGTACAGAGTGCCGCAGGGGGCAACCGCCATGACGACAGGTCGGCTCGGGCAGCAAGCCGCGCCGCCGAACGCGGCCTACGCCGGGCAGGTCGTGCATTTCCCGGATCCGGTCCGGGCGGCGCGTCACCCGAGAGGGGTACGGGTCGACGAGGGTGGTTACCCCGACTTCTCGCCCTACGCGCGTGCGGCCGCGGAGATCGCGGAGCCGCCGGAGGGTTTCGGCGTCGACGAGTTGCGGCTGACGGACTACGTGTCGGCGAACATGGCGCTGGCGTCGTCCGGGCATGAGCTGTGGGACACGGTGCCGGCGGTGGCGACGCCGCACGGCTGGACGTGGCACCACGCGGTGGGCACGCGGCGGCTGGAGCTGGTGCCGGTCGAGGTGAAGGCGTTGCTGCGGCATCACGGCGGCGTGGCGACGTCGGGTGTCGACCAGTCCAAGCGGGGCACGCGGCCGTTGCAGGAGACGCGTCCGGCGCATTTCGGGCTGCCGAAGTCGGGCGTGGCGGTGACGGAGGCGCAGGTGCAGGGGGCCGAGGAGGACCTCGGTTACCGGCTGCCGGGTCCGTACCGGTCGTTCCTGAAGGCGGCGGGGGGTTGTGCGCCGGTGGGTGCCGCGCTGGACGCGGAGCTGGGGCTGCTGATCGACCAGCCGTTCTTCACGGTGCGGGACGAGGCGGCCGTGAACGACCTGGTGTACGTCAACAAGTGTCTGCGTGACCATCTGACCAAGGACTATCTGTGTGTCGGGTTCGTCCAGGGCGGGCTGCTGGCCGTGAAGGTGAAGGGCGAGCGGATCGGTTCGGTGTGGTTCTGCGCGTACGACGACGCCCGGGACGTGGATCCCGCGCTGCCGCCGGCGGAGCGGGTGGAGCGGCTGTTGCTGCCGTGCGGGGACGACTTCGACGTCTTCCTGTCGCGGCTGGCCGGTAATCCGCCGGAGTTGGAGACGGTGGCGAATCTGATGGTGGACGGCGGGTTCGCGCGTGTGGTGCCGGTGGGTGCGGTGTCGTCCTCGGCTGTGGGGGAGTGACTTCAGCGATGGTGACGTTCGCGCAGGCGCAGGAGCGCGCGGAAGAGTGGATCAACGGGGACGTGCCGTCGTACCAGCATCGTGAGGTGCGGGTGCGGGAGTTCGATCTCGGGTTCGTGGTGTGGGCCGAGGACCGGGTGGACGGGCCGCGTTCCGACGGTGGTGCGCAGCGGCTGGTGATCGCGCGGGACAGCGGGGAGGCGACGCTGTGGCCCGGGCTGCCGGTGGGTGAGGTGATCCGCCGGTACGAGGAGGAGTACGGTCGTCCGGACGCGGTGGAGGAGCCGGCGCCGGCTCCT
>NZ_MUKA01000089.1 GCF_002150735.1 Streptomyces africanus | reverse complement strand
ATCGCCGAAGGCGACGCGGAGTGCCCTTTACTCGGCTCGTGGAAGCACGACACTGGCCAAGAAGCGGGCGGCCTCGACAGTTCCTCTCGACTCCCGGCTCACCTCGCCCAACTCGGCTTCCAGACCTCCCCCTCCGTCAGCCCCGGGCGCGTCGCCAGTAGATGGTCGCGCAGGGCGGCAAGGCCCGGATGCGGATTGTCGGTGCGCCAGAGCAGGGAGTGCGGGTAGACCGGGGTCGGGTCGCGCACTGGGACGAGGCGCAGGTCGTGGTCGGCCGGCCAGACGAGGGGGGTCCGTTCGCTGAGGAAGGTCGCCAGGGTCGGGGAGGCCGCAACCGTGTCGAGGAGGGCCTCCACACCGAAGTTGGGGCCGATCGTGTCGATGTCCGGGCCGAAGGTCTCGGCGAGTTCGTCGTAGTAGGCCGACCACTCCGTGCCGGGCGCGTTGCCCGGCATCCAGATCCGGTGCCCGGCCAGTTGCGCGGGTGTCACCGAAGCGGCGCGGGCGAACTCGTGGTCGGGGCCGACACAGAGACGCAGCGGCTCGTCGAGGACCGGGACGGTCTCGACGCCGTCGGGGAGCCTGCGCCCGGGCATGGTGACCGCACGGAGCGTGGCGTCGACGGCCCCGTCCCGCACGGCGGCCACGGCCGTGTCCGCGTCGAAGAGCGTGACGACGTCCAGGGCGATCTCCGGGTGCGCCCGGTGGAAGTCCCGTACCAGTCCTGCCGTGGCGGCCCGGCGCCCCACGACGTCCACCCGCAGCGCGCGTTCCCCGGGGCGCACGGCCGCCACCGCCCGCTCCTCCGCCTGGAGCAGGGCCCGGGCGTGCGGCAGGAGCACCTGCCCGTCGATGGTGAGCTCCGCGCCACGCGGTGTACGCACCAGCAGCCGCACCCCCAGGTCCTTCTCCAGCGCGGCGATGCGCTTGGAGACCGCCTGCTGGGTGAGCGACAGGTCCACGGCGGCCTTCTGGAACTGCCCGGCATCGGCGATCGCGAGGAAGGCGCGTACGGCTTTGAGGTCCACGGCGACACGGTACGCGTAACAACCTGCAGTTGTTGCCAGAACGGCCTGGGCGGTTGGCTGGGTGGTTGAATCCAGCAGTTCACAGCCACCGGTCGTTGATCTGCACAACCAAACGGAGTATTCGATGCGCCCGGCTCACTTCTTCTTCACGCCCTCCTGCCAGATCAGCTTGGCGATGTTCGGCTTCACCGCCGTGGTGATGACGCCCATGGCCGTACGGACGTACCGCCGTTCCTCAAGCTCGCGCAGCATGCTCGCGGCGAGGTCGGTGCGGGCGGTGAAGACGCCGTCAGCGCTGGTCTCGGCGGCGTGGTAGTCCGTGACGACGGGGTGCTCGAAGAGGCCCGAGGGCCGGACGAGGGTCCAGTCGAGGTCGGTCCGGCGGATCACGACCTCCATGCGGCGCATGTCCTCGTGGAGGGTGCGACCGAGGCGTCGGTTCACCAGCGGATCGAGGACATGGTTGAAGAAATGGGCACCGGTGGGGCGCCAGTTCGGGTCGGCGATGCTGGAGCTGACGGCGAGGAACCGCTTGATGCCCTGGCGGGTCATGGCCCCGGTGATGGCCGTGGCGCTCGCCGAGTACGTGGTGATGGTCTCCTTGCTGAAGCGCGCGCCCAGCGCGGACAGGACGGCCTCCGTGCCGCCGATCGCGGCGTCGACGGCCGCCGGGTCGGTGGCGTCGGCGACGGCCACGGCGAGGCCGGGCCGCTCGGAGAGGGAGCCGGGGCGGCGGGTCACCGCGACGACCTCGTGGCCGGCGGCGAGGGCCTGGTCGGTGAGGTGGCGGCCGGTCGGTCCGTTGGCGCCGAAGACTGCGATACGCATGGTGTCGGGTCATCCCTTCGTGTGGCTCCCGGAATGCCCTTGACTGTGCCGATCAGGAAACGCAGGCTCAACGCTGATGAATAACGCCGCCCCTGCCCTCGCCCGCACCCGAGGCCGCCCCCGGGGCAACCCGCCCACCCGCGCGTCGATCGTCTCGGCGGCCCGTGCGCTGTTCCTGGAACGTGGCTACCGGCGCACCACCGTGCGCGCGGTGGCCGGGGCCGCCGGGGTCGACCCGGCGCTGATCGCGTACCACTTCGGTTCGAAGAAGGGCCTGTTCGCGGACGTGATGCAGTTCCACTGCGCCAGTGCGCTGGCGGTGGACGACGTCCTCGGCGGCGACCCGGCCACCCTCCCCGACCGTCTGATCGACGCGGTGACGGACCTGTGGGAGAACGCCGACTTCCTGCAGCTCACCACCCAGGGCGACGAGGCCGCCGAGGTGATCCGCGAATACCTGGAACGCGAGCTGCTGACCCGGCTTGTTGAATTTCTCGGCGGCCTCGTCGCCCTG
>NZ_MUKA01000594.1:432-560 GCF_002150735.1 Streptomyces africanus | reverse complement strand
TCTGTGGCCGTACGTACGGCCCGTGCGGGTGCGGCTGTTCACCGCGGCGTTCGTCGCGATACTCGCCTCCTGCGTGGGCCTGGTGATCCCGCTCGTCCTGAAGTGGATGGTGGACGGGCCGATCGCCG
>NZ_MUKA01000594.1:0-387 GCF_002150735.1 Streptomyces africanus | reverse complement strand
GGCCTCGGGGCAGTTGCTGTCCCGGGGGACGACGGACCTGATGCTGCTGCGCATGTTCCTCGCCTTCCCGCTGACGTTCCTGCTGGTCAACGGCGTGACGATCCTCGTCGGCGTGGTCATCATGCTGCTCCAGGACTGGACCCTGGGGCTGGTGATCCTCGGGCCCGCCGTGCCCGTCATGGTCACCTGCGTGATCTTCGAGAAGCGGTACGCCAAGGTGGCCCGGCTCGCCCAGGACCAGGTCGGCGACCTGACGACGGTCGTCGAGGAGAGCGTGCTCGGCATCCGCATCATCAAGGGCTTCGGCCGGCACCGGAGCCAGGCCCGGGCGTTCCGGGACCTGTCGGGCACACTGCGTGGCACGGAGCTGCGCAAGGCGCGGCTGCT
>NZ_MUKA01000088.1 GCF_002150735.1 Streptomyces africanus | reverse complement strand
GGCGATCTCGGCCCGGACGACCCCGACCGGGTCCACCCGGCGGATGTTGTCGTCGCCGGGCACCTTGACGCCCTTGACCACCTCGGTGTTCACCTCGCCGATCTCGAAGGCGGGACTGGACGCCGGCGTCAACTCGGGCCAGAGCCGGGCCGGCCCGACGGCCGTCGGCGTCGGCCCGGCCCCCACCAGCCCCCCGGCGTCCCCGCAGCCCACCGCACCGACGAGCAGGAGAGCGACGCCGGCTGCACACCGAGCGACTCTTCGGGGCTTGCGGCGGCGGCTTCGGAGGCGGCCGGGAAGGCTGCGGACGCGGCTGGCGGGCACTGCACTCCTGCGGTTCGAGGGCGATCACACGGCTCGGACCGACCGTCGGCCCCGTACACCTTATTCGTAAGGAAGTCCTATTTGCGCGCGGCAGCCCGTGTGCCGCCCTACTCGGTGAGTTCCTCCAGCAGCCGGGCCGTCGCCAGCCCGGCCCGCAGGTAGTCGACGAACAGTTCGTTGTGCAGCGCCCAGGGCGAACGGCGCTCCCGGATCAGCCGGATCGCCGCGTCGGCGGAGCTCCCCCGCCGCATCAGCGCGTGCGCCACGACGAGGCCGGAGCGGTTGTACCCGTGGTAACAGCGGACGAGGATCTTGCGGCCCCCGTCCAGCGCCTCGCACGCGGCCTCGGCCAGCCGGATCACACCGGCGAGCTGCGTCCCGTCGAGCGGCCCGTCGGGGATGGGCCAGACGTGGTGCTGGACGTCCGGATCGGGCCCGTGCCCCGGCAGCCGCAGCAGCGTCTGCACCAGGTCGAACTCGTCCCGTACGACGGCGAACTCCGGATGGCCCAAGCCCCCGGTGTACTCGTGGCCGCCCATCCACAACCCGGGGACGACCTCGTTCCAGGGGCTCTCCGGAGCCGGTACATCGGGTTTCCTGCGGGTACGCAACGGCGCCTCCCCAAGCATCACCGCCCGAGGGCCTGCCCGGCCGGCCGGACCCCTCTCAAGGTAACCGGGTTCTTGCCCCGGCAGCACCCCGCCTGTTCCCATGGTCTGGGGTGATGGTGCATGGACGGACTGCGCGTCATACCGGCCTGGCGGCACGGTCAGGAACGGCTGTACGTCTGCCTCCCGGACGGCAGGAACATCGCCTGGTACGACCGTGAGGCCGGCCGGGTCAACCTGCTGGGCGAAGACCGTGAGGACGACGTGCTCCGGACCCTCGGGCCCTTCATCACCGGCCCGGTGACGGTGGGGCCGCCCCCGGTGCCGACCCCGGCCGAGCTCGCCCGGCTGACCCTGCACCCCGACGACGACCTGGCCCCCAACCGCCCCGGCGAGGCCCTCCTCGTCGCCCTCGACCGCGATCCCGGACCGGCCCGCCGACTGCGCCCCGACCCGCGCCGCCGGGCCCTGGAGGCGGAGCAGACGGTCGGGGACGCCCTGGACCGCCTGGACGGCGCCGGCTGGCACGCCGTGCACTCCGTCCCGCTCCCCGGCGGCGGCCGCATCCACCACCTGCTGATCGGCCCCGGCGGGCTGTACGCCCTGCACGCCCTGTACGCGCGCAAGCAGCGGGTGACGGTCGCCGACCCCATGGTCACCCTGGGCCGCCGCGAGCCGACCGCCCTGCTCCGCGGTCTCCGCGCCGACGCCGACCGCGCCTCCTACGCCCTGACGGCGGAGGTCCGCCCCGTCCTCGCCCTGGTCGGCCCGACGGCCGTGGCGGTCCCGGCCGCTCCGCGCGAGGTCCGCGTCCTCACGGACCTGGAGGTGCCGACCCTGGCCCGCCAGGGCGGTGTCCTGAAGCCGGCGGACGTGGAGGCGCTGCACGCGGTGGCGCGGGACCGGAACACCTGGACGCGGGTGTGAGGGCGCGCCGCCTGACTGAGAGCGTGCGAGGTCCGCAGAGTTAGGGCAGCCGGCCCGCGCTGTCCGGGTCGAGGAGCGGGGCGAGCAGGTCGCCGTAGTCCTGCACCCGGGCCGCGATGTCTCCCGCGTGGAGGTCCAGCCGGCCGGGCGAGCCGCACTCCTCGATCTCTTCCCAGGTCACGGGCGCCGAGACGGTCGGCTCGGGGCGGGCCCGGAGGGTGTAGGGGGTCGCCGTGGTCTTGCGCGCGGCGTTCTGGCTCCAGTCGACGAAGACCTTCCCGGGGCGCAGGTTCCTGGTCATCCGGTGCAGCGCGAGCCGGGGCATGGCCTTCTCCGCCTCGACGGCCAGCGACTTGGCGTACTCCGACACCCGCTCGGAGGACGCCCCGCGCACGGCGGCGAGCAGGTGCAGCCCCTTCGAGCCGGACGTCTTGGCGTACGTCTCGATGCCGTCCGCCGCGAGCCGCTCCCGCAGCCACAGCGCGACCTCGCAGCACTGCACGATGCTCGCGGGCGCTCCCGGGTCCAGGTCGAAGACGATGCGGTCGGCCTCGTCCGGCGTGCCGACGAGCCACTGGTGGGTGTGGAACTCCGTGACGAGGTTGGCCGCCCACATCAGGCTCGGCAGGTCCTGCACCAGGACCATCCGCGAGGGTCCCTCGACCCGCGGCACCTCGGCGGTGGTGACCCAGTCGGGCGTACCCGGCGGGACGTTCTTCGTGAAGAACACCTGCCCGTCCGGCCCGTCCGGATACCGCAGGAAGGACACCGCCCGGTCGCGCAGATGGGGCAGCAGGACCTCGGCGACGGTCGCGTAGTAGTGCAGGACCTCGCCCTTGGTGAAGCCGGTGGCGGGATACAGCACCTTCTCCAGATTGCTGAGCGGGAGCCGTCGCCCCTCCACCACGGTGATAGGCGCCATACGATAAGAATCCCACGCGAATCGTTACAAACGCTCCCGAGAGTGACCGGAAGGGTGCTGCACGTGAGATCCATATGGAACGGCGCCATCTCCTTCGGCCTGGTCAGCATTCCGATCAAGCTGGTGAACGCCACCGAGAGCCACTCGATCTCCTTCCGCCAGATCCACACCGAGGACGGCGGCCGCATCCGCTATCGCAAGTTCTGTGAGCTGGAGGACCGCGAGGTCACCCAGGGGGAGATCGGCAAGGGCTACGAGGACGCGGACGGCTCGATCATCCCGATCACCGACGAGGACCTGTCCAGCCTGCCGATCCCGACGGCCAAGACGATCGAGATCGTCGCCTTCGTCCCGGCCGACCGGATCGATCCGCTCCAGATGGACGCCGCGTACTACCTCCAGGCGAGCGGCGCCCCGGCGGCGAAGCCGTACACCCTGCTGCGCGAGGCACTGAAGCGCAGCAACAAGGTGGCGATCGCCAAGTTCGCCCTGCGCGGCAGGGAGCGCCTGGGCATGCTCAGAGTCGTCGGTGAGGCCATCGCCATGCACGGCCTGCTGTGGCCGGACGAGGTCCGCGCCCCCGAGGGCGTGGCCCCCGACACGAACGTCACGGTCCGGGACCAGGAGCTGGACCTGGCCGACGCCCTGATGGACACCCTGGGCGAGGTCGACCTGGAGGACCTGCACGACGAGTACCGCGAGGCCGTGGAGGAGGTCATCGCCGCGAAGGCCGCCGGCGAGGCCCTGCCGCAGGCCCCCGAGCCGGCCGCGGGCGGCAAGGTCCTCGACCTCATGGCGGCCCTGGAGAACAGCGTCCGCGCGGCACGCGAGTCCCGGGGCGAGGAGGCCGGCGAGCACGCCGAGGTCAAGTCGCTCCCGCAGCGCACGACGGCCCGCGCGGCGCCCAAGCAGACCGGCGGCAAGAAGTCGGCGTCCACCGCGAAGAAGACGGCGGCCAAGAAGACCACGGCGTCCGCGAAGAAGACGACGGCCAAGTCCGGCCAGGGCACGAAGAAGACGGCGTCGAAGAGCACCGCGAAGAAGACGACCACGAAGAAGTCGACCCCCCGCAAGCGCCCGGCCTGACCCGCAGGGCCTCCTCGGACCGGCCCTGCCGGGTCGGACGGTCTTTCACGGCGCGTACGTGATGTTCGGCCGGGGCGGCCCGGCCATGCCCGCCCCGAGGAAGTAGTCGACGTGGTGGGACTGCATATAGCCCTTGAACGTCATGGCGTTCCGATAGGCGGGGTTGTGCGCCAGGGTGTACAGCCGGTGGGTCGTCGGCCGGTCGGTCGTGAAGACGATCAGCTCGTCGTAGGACGCGTTGGTGTAGACGGCCTCCTCGCGCCAGTCGCCGAAGAGGTCGCCGACGAGGGTCGGACCGCCCTGGGCGGCTTTGACGGCGCCGTGGTTCCAGGTGCTGACGAGCCGGGGCAGGCTGCCGCTCGGCGTCGGACGGGCCGGGTCCCACTTCTCGATCTTGCCGTCGTTGAGCAGTTCCACGGTGAGGTCCCCGTCCCACCACAGACCCAGCTGCGGCCAGGGACGCAGCGAGGCGTCCGGCTCGGCGAGCCGGTTGGTGCCCGCGTTGTAGAGGCCGGAGAAGGACCAGACCTCCATCCCGGGAAAGCGCGGGTCGACGTCACCCGCCATGCCACGGCCGACGTCCCCGGGACCACCGCCGTGCCGCCAGATCACGTTGCCGTTCGCGGCGTCGTAGTAGTACTCGAGCAGGCCGCTCGGGTTGTCCTGCTGCACGCCGTAGCCCTCCAGGCCCGGGCGGCTCGGGTCCATGTCGGCGATGTGGAAACGGTCGCCGTGGACGATGCCCTTCGGCCCCATCGAGTAGCGCAGCGAGCCGTTGCCGCCCAGCACGAACCCGATCTCGGCGACCTCGTCCGTCCCGTCGCCGTCGACGTCCAGGGCGCGCGTGTTGTGCCCGTCGGGCGCGTCCTGGCCGCCGCGCTGCCACGTCCACTGGCGGTCCAGCGAGTCCCCGTCGAACTTCCAGGCACCCATCATCAGGTTGAACGCCCCGTCGTCCCGCCGGTTCTTCATGTAGGCGACCAGGCTCGGCGTGGTGCCGTTGAGATACGCCACGCCGAGGCGCGCGCCCATCGGGCCGTCCGCCAGATACGTCGTGGGGACGGCGGACCAGTTGCGCAGTGCCCCGGTCCGGCCGTCGAGCACGGCCATGAACTGCCGCGCGTCGTCCTCGTGCGTCCAGGTCGTCCCGTCGCCGAACCTGACCCCGTCGGCGATCCGCAGGGCGACCTCGGCACGGCCGTCGCTGTCGAAGTCGTAGACCGTGACGCCGTCCCAGTGGCCCAGGTCGATCGCGGACGACCCCGGCTCGATGTTGTCCTGGTTCCGGCTGTTCGGACCCAGGTCGACCTCCCAGAGGAAGTCGCCGTCACCGCTGTACGCCTCCAGCTTCTGCGGGGAGGTCTGCCGGTCGACGACATAGTCGTACTCGCCGTCGCCGTCGAGGTCGCCGACCCAGACGAACTTCACCGGACCGCCGGGCCGTAACGGCACGCGCACCACGGGTTCCACGGCATGGCCGGCCGACAGGGTGAAGGCACCGCTGGGCGCCTGCTCCCGACCGTCGACGACCGGGGTCACGCGGTAGCTGTTGGCGCGTGTGAGATCGGCCGTGGAGTCGGTGTAGTTCGTTCCGCCGGTCAGCACACCGGAGTTGAGCTTCACGTACGCGCCGCCGGCCGTGGACCGGTACACGTTGAACCCGATGCCCTCCGGGTCGAGCCCCAGCAGCCGCCAGGAGACCAGGACCTGGGTGCTGCCGGCGCGCACCGCCACGACGCCGCGGCCGAGGTTCTCCATCACGCGTGCGGCCTTCACCGTCGGGGCGGGGCTCGGGGCGGTGACGGTGAGTGCGGCGCAGACGGCGAGGGCCGTCGCGGTAATCCTCATGCGCATGACAACACGATCTCCTTCACGCCGGGTGGTTAAAACGTTTTCACCGCTGCGATGGAAGCACCGAGCTGAGTGCCCGTCAATACTGGCGGAGCGCCCAGGGAATCCGATCGGAAACGCTTACAGGATGCCGAAGACACTCAGTGGTGCTCGGAGACGAGCACCGCACGAGTACCGGGCTCCAGCGCCTGGAAGACATGCGGGACATCGCCGGGATAACAGATGTAGTCACCCGGGTGGAGTTCCACCGGCTCGTCGGCGATGCCCACCAGGGCCCGGCCCGAGCTGATCACGACGTGCTCGACGACCCCGGGCGGGTGCGGCGCCGAGGAACGCTGCGGCCCGGGCTCGGCGGCGACGCTGTAGACGTCCCGCCGGGCGCCCGGCGGTGAGGCGGCGAGGAGCGTGGCCCGGTAGTCGCTCTGCTCGGACCCGACGGCCGGCCCTTCCCCCGCCCGGATCACCTGGACCTGCGGCCGCGCCACGGCCACGAGCCGCGAGAAGGGGATCTCCAGAGCCACACAGAGCGCCCACAGCGTCTCCAGGCTCGGATTCCCGGTGCCCGACTCCAGCTGGGAGAGCGTGGACTTGGCGAGCCCGGCCCGGCGGGCGACCTCGGTGAGGGACAGCCCCGCCCGGACGCGCTCCGCCCGCAGGGAGGCGGCGATCACTTCGATCGGGGGCTTGGGGGCGGGCCCGGCGTCGGACATGGCGTGTTCGCTCCAACGGTTGTTCGTTCGTCTTGACGAACATCCTAAGCCCGTTCACCATAAAAAACATGCGTTCGCTAGCGAGAACACTGGAGAACCGGCTCCTCCGCGACATCGTGCTGGTCTGCCTGGCGGTCGGGGTGATCGGCCTGTCCTACGGCGCCGTCGCGGTCACGTCCGGGTTCGCCTGGTGGTTCCCGGCCCTGACGGGCGTGCTCGTCCTGGCCGCCTCGTCCGAGTTCCTGTTCGTCGGGATCATCGCCGCCGGCGGCAGCCCGATCGCGGCGCTGCTGGCCGGACTGCTCGTCAACGCGCGCCATCTGCCGTTCGGTCTGGCGGTGCACGACGTCCTCGGGCGGGGCCGGCGCGGAGTGCTCGGCACGCATCTGATGAACGACGAGACGGTCGTCTTCGCCCTCGCCCAGGACGAGCCGGAGCGCAAACGGGCCGCGTACTGGCTCTGCGGCCTGGGCATCCTGATCTGCTGGCCCGTCGGCGCCGCCCTGGGCGCACTGCTCGGCAGCGCCGTGCGGGACACCGACGCCCTCGGCCTGGACGCCATGTTCCCCGCGGTGATCCTGGCGCTGATCCTGCCGGCGCTGCAGGACAGACCCCTGCGGCGCACGGCACTGGCCGCCGCGGCCCTGGCCCTGACCGTCACCCCGTTCCTCCCGGCGGGCCTGCCGGTCCTGCTGGCTCTGGCCGCCCTGCCCCTGTTCACCCTCAGGACGAGGAAGAAGGCCACACCGTGAGCGACACCGCGGTGAGCGACGCCGTACCCCTTCCGCCGACGCTTGCGGCGATGCTCGCCCTGGCGGCGGGCACCTTCCTGCTCCGCCTTGCCGGACCGGCCCTGCGCGCGAGATACACGCTCCCGGAGCGCGCCGAGAAACTGCTGGAGGTCTCAGCGGTCCTCCTGCTCGCCGCCCTGGCCACCACGTCCGCCCTCACCGAGGACCAGGCCTTCACCGGCCCCGCCCGGCCGCTCGGGGTCCTGGCCGGCGGGGTGCTCGCCTGGCGCAGGGCCCCGTTCCTCGCGGTCGTGCTGGCGGCGGCGGGCACGACGGCACTGCTGCGACTGGCGGGGGTGCCGTGACACTCCCTTCGGCGACCTGGATCTTTCAGGCCGCCTACCTGGATCCTTCAGGCCACGCGCCGCCCCTCCTGCCCGGACTCGCCCTCGTCCTCCTCCTCATCCGGCAGATGGACATCGCCGACGGCGATGTTGACCTCGACGACCTCCAGCCCGGTCATCCGCTCCACCGCGTTGATGACGTTGGTCCGCACATCCGCGGCGGTGTCGGCGATGGCGGCGCCGTACTCGACGACGACATCGAGATCGACGGCGGCCTGGCGCTCGCCGACCTCCACCTTCACCCCCTGGGTGACCCCGCTGCCTCCACCCGGCACGCGCTGGCGCACGGCCCCGAAGGCCCTGGTCATCCCTCCGCCGAGGTTGTGCACCTCGGGGATCTCGCGGGCCGCCATGCCCGCGATCTTCGCCACGACCACGTCCGCGACAGCGGTGCTTCCCCGTGCCTCCGGGGGAGCGGTGCCGTCTCCTCGACGGCCCTGCGAAGCCGTGCCCCCGTCCTGCTGTCCCGTCCCAGTTGCGGTGTTTCTGCGCTGTGTGGTCTCCGTCATGACCGTCACCTCGTTGATCGGTGCGGGGTGTGAGCTATGAGCAGCGTCGTTCCTGTGCACCCTTATCTACGGTAGAACACTGGTGCATATGGGGCGAAAGTGCAGAAACCCCCGAAGGGTCGCTCACTGAACCAGACGATCGACGTGGCGCTGAAGAACGGCCGACGCCGTCTCCGCCGACTGATGCCCCGCGAGGACGTGCACGGTGAGACCGTCGGCGACGGCGAGGAGCGTGTGCGCCTCCTGGGCGGCGTCGAGGTGCGGCGGAATCTCCTGGGTGTCCTGTCCGTAGCGGATGAGCCACACGACGAGATCATGGAGCTTGCCGTACGTCTCACGCAGGACGGCGGCGAGCCTCTCACTGGCGGGAGCATGGCTGACGAAGGCCAGCCACACATGCGCCCCGGCCCTCGACTCCTCGTCCAGCAGGGCGAGTTCGGCCAGCGTGTGCGACAGCAGGGTGGACGCGGACTGTGGGGTGGAGGTCGCGGCGATGCGCTGGGTGGCCCGCTCACTGACGCGCTGTGAGATGTGCTCGAGCGCGAAGAGCAGCATGTCCTCCTTGGTGCGGAAGCAGCGCTGTACGGCCCCCATGGACACGTCCGCCTCGGCGGCGACATCCCGGAGGCTCACGGCCTCCATCCCGGAACGCGCGATCAGAGCGCACACCGCCTCCGCGATCCGCAGCCGCCGCTCCTCGTAATCGACCTGCTTGGGCACGCGCTGCTCCTCCCCGGCCTCTCTTTTCCGATGCACTTGCATCATAACCGCCACCCCTGCACGATGTGATGCGACTGCATCGAAAAGAACGCCCGAAGGGACCCCGCCATGCCGAAACAGCAGCTCAACACCTCGAAGACCGACTCAGGCCAGGGCCTGCTCTGGCTGTTCGGCACCATCCTGTCCATCCAGGGCTTCGGCTCCGCCATCACAGAGGCCGGCTGGAACACGAGCTTCGGCGTCGCGGGCCTGATGCGGGCAGCGCACGTCCCTGAATGGGGAACACTCCTGGTCGGCTGCGCTGGCGCGGCCCTCCTGGCGACGGCGGTGCGGCGCCGCTACACGAAGAGCCGGGCTGGTCGGCGGCCTTGAGCGGCCCCAGGCATGCCAATGCGCCGGGTGCTGGAGTACCTCGCGAACGCCGTGCGGTGTGCGATCGAGCAGGGCGGACTCCGGGCCGACCCGATGGCCATGACGTACGCCGCCTGAAGAGCCGCCCGCAGGGCGGCAGACCGGTGCCGTTGCCGAAGTCGTCGAAGGCGCCGACAACGGCGTTGGGGTCCTCAGTACCTCTACCGCCCGTCTTGGTCGCCGTCCTGCGGACTCACCTGAAGGAGTTCGGGACCGGGGCGCATCGACTCACCGTCGGCCGCCGATCGCTGCGAGGCCGCAGGTATCACGGTTGGATCGACGGTCACGAGGAAGCCGCGAACGCGAGGATTGCGAAAGTGCTGGATGACGAGGGCGACACGATATGAGACAGGCAATGTTAGGGAGTCAGTTTTCCAGAATTCAATCAAGTTGGAAGTCCCCCAAGTGGCGCAACCCCGCATCTGGAGTAACTATTGAGGAAGGCATGGCGGACCCCCCCTAGTACATGGGTAAGTCACTTCCGCCCAGCCCAGGCGAGCGTGAAAAAGAGTCATCGAGAGCTCTCTTGGAGAGGTTGGAGAAAATGTCAGTAGTCGACATAGGGTGGGCCACCGTAGCCGCCAACAGCTCCTTCGAATGGTTCAATCACGGCTGGAATTCCAATCAATCAGTCGTGTACAGCATCATCGTCTTCCCGGGGACGGGTGTGCCCAATCCAGTGGGGCACGCGACACTGACGCAAGGCGAGTCGTTCCAGCACGTAGACGGCACGAAAGCTTACAAGTTCTACATACGGAACAATGCACCGTTTAACTCATGCGACGTGCATGTTCTCGCGCAAGTCGGTTCCCTGTAAACGTGCATGTCCGGGAAGGCGGAGGGCAATCATGTCGACGGTGAAAGTCACGATCGTGCACGACGAGGTGGGCCGCATTGTGTCCGTAGCGCGTCCCGCACCCGATGCACAGATCACGGTACTGAGCGGCGAAGGGGAGTCTGTGCTGGAAACGGAAGTCGGCGAAGAACTTGTACGTGAGCTGGCGAGCGGGAAGCACAGGGTCGACGTCGCAGGCCAACGCATCGTTCCCTATAACGGGTAACGCTATACAGCGGGAGAGACGAGAAAGGGCGGGAGTCAGTGAGACTGACTCCCGCCCTGCGCGTGTCTGCGCGGACCTGGGATTCACGCACTGCTCATACCCCGGCCGATCCTGCGCCTGAAAGGGTTACGTCCCAGTCTTCCGGCGCACCGATCAACATTTCACATTGATCCAGATCCAGGGATCGCACCTCGATTGCCAATTTCTTACCCTCGTCCAGGTGGGCCTGGAAATAGGCAATAGTATGCTCATTGGCAGCAAGAGCGGCCGCCGTGTTGTAGTAGGCGTCAGACACACGCTGGCCAGCGCTATACATCTGCTCGATATCACCCTTATGCTCGTCGGGCTGTTCCAGCCCTCTCCAACTCCCCACGAGGTGCGAAAATGCGGCGCCAACGTTCCTATGCTTTACCGCCGCGGAATCGAGTTCAGACTGCGTCGGGTTGGGCTTGTCCAGTGCAATGAGAGCGCTCCTCGTCTCTTCAATCTTGTTAGTAATTTGGGGCCCTTCTTGCTCGCAAATGGCGTTGACTTTACCTTTCCAATCGCTGAAGCTGGGAGCTTTGCTCTCACAGCGCGTCAAGAAGAACGCCAGGATGCCGACTCCAGCCGACAGCGCACCCAGCCACCAGCCGATGTTGCTCCGCAGCTTGCTCCCCCGTGTCCCCTGTGACGGCTCAGCACCCATGCGTCCACGCTGCCCCCGGCCGTGTCCGGACGCATCCGGATGGGGCCGGACGGACGAGCTACCCCCGTCGGCAGCCGCCTGGCGAGGTCACGAGCGAGGCCCACCCGCGGTGCGCGATGGGTCCGACGCCGGCACCGGTAATCAGGGAGTTCTGGCGGTACGCGACCGACGCCTGACATGCACATATCAGGCCCGTGGCCTCATGAAGTGGATCGTGATACGAGCTCTAAGCGTGGGCTGAAGACGAGGGATCCGTAGGCAGACCGGCAGGTACCCATCCCGCCCGTCCTGGTGGCCATGTTCCGGGCACACCTGAATGAGTTCGGCACTGCTGCCGACGGCCGGCTGTTCCAGAACGAGCGGGGCGGTCTGGCGGGCGTGTCCAGCTACTGGCGTGTCTGGCAGGAGGCTCGCCCCCTCGCCTTCCCACCGCACAAGGTCGCGTCGCCGCTCGCCAGGAAGCCGTACGACGGGCGGGCCACGTCCATCAAGGACTGGCTCCGCTCCGGCCTCCCAGTGGCGGAGGCGGCTCGCCGCGCGGGCACGTCCCCGGAGGTCATCGACCGCCACTACGCGGGGTGCCTCGACAACAGCGAAAAGGAGGAGAACAAGAAGAGCGAAAAGGCGATGGGGTGGAGGCCGTCGGATGCTGCATGAGGGGTGCGTGGCTCACGCACCCCTCACGCGCAACCAGTGAGACACAGCGAGAAAGGGCGGGAGTCAGTGAGACTGACTCCCGCCCTCTTCTCTCGGCATCCGCCCTGGCCTCGTTTTCAACTTTGAGAGGTGACCAGGCGAGTGCCCCCGGCAGGATTCGAACCTGCGCACACGGCTCCGGAGGCCGTTGACGCTGGCGTTGTTTGTGCTGGTCAGACGACTACGAGTCGAGTGTGACCTTGACTGTGTCCACGGACTGTCCGCGGGCGGATGCCGCTATTCGAGCAGGATCTCTTCGGGGCGTCGGTTCGTGATGGCCTGCTCCTGTGCGCTCAGGATGTGCTCGATGCAGGCTGCGAGATCGCCGCCGTGGTCGTCACGGGCCATGCCCCGCAGCTCACGGACCAGGTCCATGCCGTTGATGAGGACGATCGGGTACTGGTCTTCCACCATCTCCGTTTGCGCTGGCTCGGAGTAGGCCCCGGTGGTGACGTAGACGCCGATCCAGCCGCGGCGCAGACGGGCCACGACCCGGGCGATCTGCTCCGCGGAAACCAGACTGTCGGGCCTTATGCACTTGGCTTGCCCGAGTATGACGAGACTAGTGCCGGCCAGTCCGCTGCCGAGGTCGAGCCGGCCAACAAAGTCGGCTCCCCCGTCGCCGGATCTGCGCGTCAGCCAGCCGTCGAGGTAATTATGCCCTGAGCCGGCAGAACACGTGCCGCCACGGCTGAGGCCAGCGCCTCGAAGTCGTGCTTGTGTCCGTCGAACCGTCTGTAGACCGTTTCCAGGTCGGCTGCATCAGGGCTACCGACGGCTGGGCGCTGATCGCGCACCTTGGTGACCCTGGCTCGCGCCACGCGTCGCCGGAGTCTGGGCAGCGCGGAGTTGCCGTGCTTGACCCATTCGCGCCAGGCGTGCGGAGCCAAGCCAAGAGCCTGAGTGACTGTCACATCCTTGTCCCTGCGGACATGGATCCAGTCCCATGTGACCTCGTCGTTTTCGGCGGTGAGGTCGATCAGCGCGATGTCGTACGCGTAGTTAATGAACGTCGTGTGCTGGTGTCCGCCCCACTGCACAAGCCGCTCGGCTCTCTCGACGACACCCAGTCCACAAAACTCCACGTGTCCCTTGGGCTTGCCGTTGCGCGGCACGGCACGGAACAGCAGAAGGGGCGTGGCTGCCGCTCGCTTCTCGCTTGTGTGGGCGTGATGCATGTTGAAGGCTTCGAGTAGCGCGGAGTTGCCGGTCGTGGTTCCTGGCGCGGCATCAAGTTCGGCCTTGTGATCGCCAAAGTAGCGGACGTGCCCGTTGTCCATGTCGAACACGTCATGCCAGGGCGTCTGCTCCGTGCCAGCCTTCCAAGGACTCGACCTGATCAGGATCACCGGTCGACGCTCGCCGTACTGCGATGACCTTGGCCATCCCCGTTGATGCCGGACTCGAGCAACGCCCGCTTGAGCCCCGGAGAGTGGGTTGCCTGATGGAAGTTGGCGTACCCGTCGATCGTTGGAGGTACTGGATCCTTGGCGCTTGCGTAGCGAAAGACCTGTCCGACACGGAGCTTCCCGCCCACAATCAGCCTCCCCATGGCATGGTGCTCGACGATCATGCCATGTTGAAGTTGCAGCGGAGGGCGCTTCAGCGAGGAGTCCTCCCCTGATCCTCGCGTTGCGGTGGCCCAATGTTGATGGGAGAATTGGATCATCCGCGCTAGCCATCGGCGGGCATGACACGATGGGCCGTCGGCCCCACGGCTTCCGTTCTGGCATAGCCGAAGCCTAGGAACGAATCCTAGGAGGGCGTAATGCCTAAACGTCGATTCACAATATCCATTCATGGTGAACCCACAGCTGACTGGTTCACTCTGCAAGGGCTGGAAAGATCCTCTCACCCCGATTCCCAACAGTTGCATCTGCAGCCATCTGACTGTCATGCGCTCAGAGGCGGGGCATTTCTCTTGGCTCAGCTCATAAAAGAAGTCAAGGACCCAACCTTCCGTGTCGTTGATGTTGAATGGCCAGAATCGATCCATCCGCGCGACGGAACATTCCATCACTCTTATGCCCACATCGCAAGGTATGTCCACCCGCAGACGAAAAGTGGACTGTGGACAGTAGACGGATGCCCAGGGCTCAGAAAAGGACTTCATCCATCGTCCGATTTGGGTCGACTCAAAATATTTGGAGAGGATGATTCTCCGGCTGATCTGGTAGTGCTCGACGACGAAGATCTAGGTTTTCGAAATCATGGAGATCTCTGGCCTAAGAATCTCATCGGTCAGCGCAGCTGGGTTCTTCTCAAGATGGGTGGGAAAATCGCCGAAGGGAAATTGTGGAAGTACCTGTACTCTCGTCTGGCGGAGCGCCTCATCGTCGTCCTTGACATAAAAGATCTGCGCCAAGGCGACATCGAGGTGAGCAAGGACCGTTCTTGGGAGCATACGGCGCGAGACCTAGCCGGAGAACTTCTTCATAAGCCATCCCTGAACGCGCTATCCCGCTGTGCTTTCGTGATTGTTCACTTCGGCCCTGTGGGAGCCCTCCTCCTCGAGCATAGTGATGCCGAGTGGCTGCCGAGGTTTAAGTTGTGGTTCGATCCGGACAAGATGGAGGGCGATTATGAGCCGCGGACGAAGAGGGTCTGGGGGCATACGTCGGTCCTTAGCACGGCGATTGCTCAGGAACTTATGCGGATGAAGTCTGCTGACGAGGTTTCTGCGCTGGCTAAGGCCAATATGGAGCATGCTATCCACCAGGGACTCCTCGCGATGAGGGAACTGGATCGGACGGGGTACAACGTAAAGAAGGATCCACCGACGTCTGTGGAGTTCCCGTACGCTCAAGTCAAGAAAGTTCTGTCCCAATCCCAGGTCCCGGCCTCAGCCTCGGGAGAAATTTTTGAGACTGCGGTTGAGCAACCGACACAGCTGAGGCAGGAATTCTTTGACGCAGAGGTTCATCGACCACTGTTGCATAGGCAGGAGTTCTTCGCCGGCCGGGAAATGGCGTCTCGAAAGGGACAATGGACAATCCTGCGACAAAAGCACCCGCCTGAAACGCTTGATGAACTTGCAGAGCTGATCGTGAAGAGAGGCGCCGACAACGAGATGAAGGATGTCCCGCGGGGACGTTTCGGCAAATTGCTGACGGTGGATCGACAGGAAATTGAGGAATTCCGTTCAATTCGATCCCTTGTGGATGAACACTGCCGCGGAAGCTCGGAGAAACCCCTTTCGCTCGCAGTTTTCGGCGCCCCGGGATCTGGTAAATCATTCGCCGTTATGCAAGTGCTTGAGCCCTTCGAAGGATCTGAAGGAGCAGCGCTAGGCGGTGAGATTAAAGAACTTGAGTTCAATCTTTCACAGTTTACCTCGGTGGATGATCTCGTTGATGCGTTCCATCTAGTGCGCGATGTACGACTCAAGGGAAAGATACCAGTAGTCTTTTGGGATGAATTTGACGCAAGTTTCGATGGTCAAGAGCTCGGCTGGCTACGCTATTTCCTTTCTCCGATGCAAGATGGATCCTTTCGAGAAGGTGCCGCCATCCATCCTATAGGTCAATGCATTTTTGCCTTCGCTGGAGGCAGGTCAAACCGGTTTAGGGAATTTCGTGGGATACTGAAGGACGACGATGCGTTCAGAGCCGCTAAGGGGCCAGATTTCTTGAGTCGAATTCGCGGATATATTGATATACGTGGACCGAACAAAGAATCGGGAATCGATGGCCTAGTTGAGGCGGGTGATCCATACTTTATCATCAGGCGCGCAGTTACTCTGCGTTCTCTACTGTGGACCGACAGGAAGGATCTCTTCCGTCCGCCAGTGAAATCGACGGTAACCGATGGGAATACCAAAAAGAGCGGGGCGGACCTTGGAGGGGCGCTGGCTATTGATGATGGGATTCTGCATGCTTTTCTCAATATTTCAAAGTATGAGCACGGGGTGCGTTCAATGAAGGCCATAATTGAAATGAGCTCATTGTCGGGGAAGGATTCATTCGACAGGTCGTGCCTTCCTCCTATAACTCAACTTGATTTGCACGTTGATGGCAGAGAATTCCTTAGCCTCATGCGGAACCTCGACTTGCCTGGCACTCTTGATGACACCCTTGACGCGATTTCCATTGTTGTATATGCGCGGTTGTGTAAAGGTGAGGCGGCCAGGAGATCGCATGCAGAGCTGAAAGGTGATTCTGACAATTACAAGTTCCCTGGTAGGGTTAGTGAATTCGATGAACTTGCGCCCGAAGATCGGGATCAGTTTAAGAAGTTCGTTCGCAGTATCCCGAACATGCTCGGGGATGAAGGATATCGTATCGTTCCGGCGCCGAAGGCTGAATCTGTCAATTCGTTGGCGTCAGATGTAATTGAGATCCTGGCCCAGAAAGAGCATGAACGCTGGATGAATTTTAAACTTAAGGCGGAATGGAAGCATGGAACGTCAACAGATATACCAAGAAAGCTGCATCAATCTTTGATGCCTTGGGATGAATTGCCGCACTGGCAAAAAGAGCTCGAGATGCAGCGCGTCAGCGTGATTCCTTACGCCCTTATGAAAGCTGCTAAATTCGCCGTGCAATACTACGTAATGGACACAGAGGAGTGATGCGCTCGGCGTAGGTGTAATGCGGCGTTCCCCCATGCGCCGCAGCAGTGCTCGCGTACTCGGAAGGTCAAATTGAATATTGCTCATGCTGTTTAGTCGCGGAACTCTCACGCGTGGGCCGGCGGAGTTTCAATGGGCGAGTCAAGCGTCGCAAGGTGCGATCAGTACCCGAAGAAGTGACTAGCGGGCTCTCCCGCCTGCGGCTATGTAAGCGATCAACGCTGTGACCTGCAACTTAGCTGTCGGCGGTTGTCAGCGTTGGTTGTCGTTGAGCGCCCCCGCACAGCCCAGGGACGCCCCGACTGTTGTTGCGCGTATCTTCCTCAAGGTGCTGTGTGGGAGCTCGACGTGAGCGACCATGCCGGTATGGATCAAGGGTTAGCTGCGATCATTGCTGCCGGGTTTGGGCTTGTGGGGGCGGCTGCTGGCGGCGCTGCGGCGGTTTGGGGAGCGAAGGTCGGTGCTGAGAAGACGGCTGCGGCTTCGAGGCAGCAGGCTGCGGCTCAGGCCGCGTTTGAGCGTGACCACTGGTTGCGGCAACAGCGCTTGGAGCTGTTCGGTCGCCTTCTTGCGAAGATCCGCGAGTGGGAAGGATTTGCCCTGCGGGCCGAGGATGCTTTCGAGTCGCCGGAGAAGCGGGAGGACTGGAAGAGGGAGATCGGGGGCGTACCGGCACTCTTCGAGCAAATAGCAATCATCATCGATGAGTTATGGGTTATATGCCCGCATATGAGCACTCATGGCGAGGCGTATGACAAGCTACGGGATGCTGCCTCGAAATATCTAAAGTGGGCCGAGGATTTGCCGCCGCTTGAGTCGGCCCCCACAGATCCGGAGGCGGCAGCACAGGCAGATCCGGTATACCAAGACGCGAAGAATCTCCAGCGTCAGGCACGGATCGCCGTTGGTGCGTTCATCGACCAGGCGTCTGCAGTGGTGACCGGTGTACGGCTCATGCCGCCGACACCGAATCGGCATGACGCGCAAACCTGATCGTCGACCACAGGTCGGTGTAGCGACTTTGGCCGGGAGCTGCTTTGGCGCGAGTGATCATGGCCCCGTAAGCTTCCGGCGCGTCGGGCAGTCTGTGGACCTGCCCGGTAAAGCACGACGTTGGGGCCATGATCTTCGAGGCTCGCGCCAAAGTGGCTGGCTAAAGTCGCGGAGCCGACCGCCCCAGCCACGACGGGGTTTCTCCCACGTCAAGCCCGTGTCTGCCGTCCGGCCGGTGGCCTGGTGCGGGATTAGCGGGCCGTACGAACGCCCGCGCATCTGGCAGCGTTGGCCCGCATGTCGCCGCCACCACGATCCGGCCTCTTTCGGGAACACGAAGCGTCTTTGACCTGCACCGTTGGGGATCATCGTTCGTCCCCCGTGCCCGTGTTGGAATGTGGCCGCTGCGTCTGGCGACGGACGGGCGCCGCCGTGCGGCCGGTGGCGAAGACATGGAGGCGGCGCGGCGGCGACCGGCCGGCGCCGCCGCGTTGGTGCGGCCCTCGGTTTGATCCGACCTACTGTGTAGGCAACCGGGTGGAAAGGGGTGCGGCGTGGCCCCGTAAGCGGGGCGTTGAGGTCCGACCGCTGTTGCGTCTTTCCCCTCCCGAGGCCGGATCGTGGTGGCGGTGGCATGTGGGCCGGGCGCGGCCGTTGATTCGCTTGGGCGGAGTGTGCGGCGGTCGGGTTGGCGATGATCGAAGAGCGCCGTTGGCCGCCGGACGAGCGAGCGAAGCGAGCCTTGAACCCGTAGAGAAGGTTGTTACTCAGGAGTGGATGTGATGCGTGTCCGGTCCCGGTAGATGCTTGACACTTCGGTCCCAGCTGATGGTTGACAGTGGCCGTGTTCGGCTTTTCTGTGCGCGTCGTTGCGGTGCGTGTGGGGAGGCCGGGATTGGCGCTGGTGGAGTTGTCGGTTGTCGAGCAGAGATACCGGGCTGTGCTTGCGGTGCTGGCGGGTGCGACGGTGACGGAGGTCGCCGCGTCGTTGGGTGTGTCGCGGCAGACGGTGAGCGGGTGGAAGTCCCGGTATGAGGCTTCGGGGCTGGCGGGGCTGGTGGACCGGTCGCGGAGGCCGGTCTCGTGTCCGCATCAGGCGTCTGCCGAGATGGAGGCGGCTGTGTGAGCTGCGGCGCAAGCATCCTCGGTGGGGGCCGCGGCGGATTGCTCATGTGCTGGAGCGGGCTGGGTCGGTGGATCCGGTGCCGTCGCGGATGACGGTGTATCGGATCTTGGTCCGGCATGGGCTGGTGGAGCCGGGGGTGCGGCGCCGGAAGCGGTCGGATTACAAGCGCTGGCAGCGGGACCGTGCGATGCAGTTGTGGCAGATGGACATCGTCGGCGGCGTGATGCTGGTCGACCCGATGACCGGGGAGTTGTCCGAGGCCAAGGTCGTGACGGGTGTGGATGACCATTCCCGGTATTGCGTGATTGCCTCGGTGGTGGAGCGGGCGACCGGGCGGGCGGTGTGTGCGGCGTTCGTCCGGGCCTTGCAGAGGTTCGGGGTGCCGGAGGAGGTGCTGACGGACAACGGCAAGCAGTTCACCGACCGGTTCGGGCACGGGGGTGAGGTGCTGTTCGACCGGATCTGCCGGGAGAACGGGATCGCGCACCGCCTCACCCAGCCGGCGTCCCCGACCACGACGGGCAAGGTCGAGCGGTTCCATCAGACGCTGCGGCGTGAACTCCTCGACGACTGCGGCGCGTTCGAGAGCATCGGGGCGGCTCAGGCGGCGCTTGATGCTTGGGTGGAGGAATACAACTCCGTCCGGCCGCATCAGGCCCTGGACATGCAGTCTCCGGGCGACCGGTTCACTCCGGTTCCCGAGCAGGAACGGGGTGTGCTGGGCCTGCGGGTGCCCGGAGTGCTCGGGCTGGTGCCGCAGCAGAGGCCTGCCCCCGCTGAGCAGGAACCGGCTGAGGCGGTGCCTGTTTCGGTCAGTCCGCTTGAGGAGAGCGCGCCGTCGGCGCGGGTGGCGGACGGCGGACCGGTGGAGTTCGAGCGGGTGGTGCCTGCGAGTGGGAATCTGCAGGTCGCGGGCAAGCAGTTCTGGCTCGGCCCGGCCCGCTCGGGGCTGACGGTGACGTTCTGGGCCGACACGCAGGTGATCCACCTGCTGATCGCCGGGTCGCGGATCAAGTCGGTGCGGTCGCACCTGTCGGTGGCGGATCTGGCTCAGCTGGCAGCCCGGGGTGGGCGTGCGGCGGGGCCGTCGCCGCTGCCGGCGGGTGATGGTGCTGCGTTCGAGTTGGACCGGACGGTGAACAACCACGGGCTGGTGGGTCTGGGCGGGCGCCAGGTGCTGGCGGCGGAGATTCTGGGCGGGCGCCGGGTGAGCGTCCGCATCGACGAGGCCACGCTGTCGTTCTTCGACCCGTCCTCGCGGGAGCTGCTGCGAGTGCGGCCCAATCCGCTCACCAGCGAGGAGGTGCAGCGGTTGCACGGCCTGCGGCCCGCGGGCCCGCCGCCCCGGCCGCGGGTGGAGCCGGTGCGGGTGCAGCGGCGGGTCAGCGCGGTCGGCACGGTCATGGTCTGCCGGCAGGTCGTCCACCTCGGTCCGGGCCTACGCGGGGCAGACCGTGATCATGCACGTGTCGGAGTCGACGATCACCGTGGAACTGGACGGTCAGGCCCGGGTCATCCAGCGCACCACCGACATCCCCGTCCGCAACGTGAAAGCGAACAAGCCCTACAAGGTTTCCGATGTTGTCTAGGCCCACCGTCAAGCATCAGCTGGGACCAGAACGTCAAACATCACCTGGGACTAGACAAGTGGATGTGATGCGCCACAAGGGCGCCTCGTACTGCTCCGGATGGCTGCTGATCAGCAGTTGGCGCAGGTCCTCGCGTAGTGAACCGTTGAGGTTCAACGCCTCGGTGATGCGGCGGAACGTTGTGTGGGTAACTCCGCGGCTCCGGGCCTCGGCCTCGAACTGGTCGAGCTGGGACAGTACGGCCTCAGGGCCGAGTGGCACCGGCGGCTGGTCCTTGAGCCATGCGGCCTTGTTGCGCTCGTAGTCGATTTCCGAGTAGCCGCAGATCTCACGGCTGTGTGCCTCTGCCTCGTCCAGGGTGGCGGTGGTCAGGATGGCGCGGGCCAGCTGGTTGCGGCTCAGTGCCTCGTCCAGATCGACCTCATGGACGGTGGGGCCTTCGTCGGTGAGGGGGACTGGGAGGCCGGCGTCTCGCATCTCGCATGTGCCGAGTACGCCTCGGGCTGTCGCTGCCAGCATTCCGGTTGCCTCGGACGGGTGCCACTCCAGGACCGAGCTGAGCGGCTCGACGTCCTTCGAGGTGAAGGTGTGGACGAGCGGGCCGAGCATGTTGCGTAGGCCATCGAGGGGCAGTTCACCGTCAAGTCCGGGTCCTGCCACCAGGAGGCGGATCGTTGCGTTCACCTGGCAGCACGCAGCGAGGGTGACGGCGTCGGCAAGGGGGCTCTTCAGCGTCGGCTCGTCGCCTCGGGCGAGGATGTCGCCGCCCACGTCCAGGAGGTCGATCGACTCCGGAGCCAAGTGTTCTACCAACTCTTCGAGTTGGTGTGTGATGCCCTCGACCCCGTGGCGCGGGTCGATCAGCGCGATCGTGTGCGGGAGCTCTGCCGCGAGTCGGGGGAGGGTGGAGCCTGCCGGAGCGATCGGGCGGGCCTCGGCCGGCACTGCCCGGACAGCTGGGGTGAGCGGCTTGAGGCCAGTGAAGTTATCTGGGCCTCGGGGGCCCGGTACTGGGTCGATCAGGAGGCGGTCCCACGCGTACGTGAGGATCACCGCCTGGTCCTCGTCGCCGTAGAGGGCGGCGTGAAGCATTGCGGCGGCGACTGCGTCGCCCCCTCCTCCTGCTGCGACGATCAACCGCTTCATGCGGTTCAGCCTACGGGGTACGGGGTTGACCACTCACCCTATAGTGGCTAGAAGCCATAGCCACTTGTATCGAGAATCGGCCTCAGGCCGGTAGCGGGGTTCCCGACTACTCACCTGGAGCCCACGTTGGGTGAGGAGGACTGATGCCACAGATCGAGGAGGCTCAGCCGAAGTATCTCCAGATCGCGCATTACATCCGCGATCAGATTCTTCGGGGTGACCTGCGGCCGGGGGACGAGGTCCCGTCCGAGCGGCAGTTGGCGGCGGACTGGAAGGTGTCCCGGCCTACGGCTGCACGGTCGTTGGAGGCGCTGAGCCATCAAGGGCTCGTCGAGAAGCGTCAGGGGTCGGGTACGTACGTGCGGAGCCTGGAGGTCAACCGGCGGGCGCGGGAGTTGTACGGGCGGGCGCGGCAGACCGGCAAGATCTACACGCCCGGTGAGTACGCGGTGATCACCTCGACCGGTTGGATGGAGGCGCCGGCGCACGTTGCTGAGGGGTTGGGTCTGGTCAAGGACCGTCGGGCTGTGCACCGGCGGCGCGTGACCAACAATCAGGACGGGCCGATCACGCTGTCTACCTCGTGGTTCGCTCCGGAGGTCGGCCACCGTGCGCCGAAGCTGCTTGAGCCGGAGCGCATCCAAGAGGGAACGCTCATGTACGTCGAGAACATGACGGGGCGGCAGGGCAGCTACGCGGAAGATCGCATGTGCGCGCGGGATGCCACGGAGGAGGAAGCCGTGGATCTCCAACTGGAGCCCGGCTCGGCCGTCCTGATCGTCCACCACGTCGTCTTCGACCTCCAGGACCGGCCGTTGGAGTTCGCCGAAGCCACGTACCCGCCGCATCGCTGGGCTTTCGAGCAGGGCTACCCGCTCACCTGATGGTGCGGTGAGGTCCCGTTAGTTACGGCGAACGGGTTGCGGAGTCGAAGTGGCTAATGCCACTATCCAGGAAGTGGCTAAGGCCACTTGGACTGGAAGGGGGCACGGGTGACGAGTCAGCGGCCGGACGAGGGTGCGCGGTTAGCTTGCCGGGGTTGTCGTGGGCGCGGTTGGAAGCGCGTCGGCTCCCGTACGGCTCTGGCGCTCTCCACGGCCAACGATCGCCACCGTGTCACATCGAAACGGCGCTGCCTCGACTGTGACGGCAGCGGCAAGGAGTGAGCGCGGATGGCCTACACGATCGACCGCTTTCCTTCTGAGGAGTGGCCGCGACTCGGTGCCATGACTTTGCACCCAGTCGCGGAGTCCGTGCCTCGGGCTCGGTACTGGTTCCGGAAGTTCCTCGCCCCGTACAACCCGTCCTGCTCGATCGACGACTGCGCGCTGATGATTTCCGAGCTGGTGACCAACGCCATTCTCTATGGGCGGGCGGATGAGTCCTGGGTGGTGCGCGTTGAGTGGTTTCGCGTGGAGACGTCGCTTCGGATCGAGGTGCACAACCCGGGCTTCCCTGCGAACGTCCAGATGCGGCGGCCAGACGCCAACGACGCCCACGGTCGCGGCCTGCTCGCGGTCGACTCCATCGCCGAGTCGTGGCACTCCGGGCCTAGCCGCTTCGGTGGGACGATGGTCTCCTGCGACGTGGCCGGCGCGTGGCCGTCCAGCGAGGGCTTCACTCCGATCCTGTTCTGACGCTCCAGTTGTCGCTAGTCTGGTTGATCAGTTGACTTGGCCAATCTCGACAGGCGGTGCACATGGCGTATGAAGTGGCGGCACCGAAGTACGTGCGCCTAGCTCAGACGATCCAGAGCCGCATCGAGGACGGCACGTACCCGCCCGGCACCCGGGTGCCCAGTGAGAACCAGTTGGTGCAAGCTTTCGGGATGTCCCGCCCGACCGTCGTGCGGGCGCTGGAACTGCTGAAGCGCGACGGCTGGGTTGAGTCCCGGCAGGGGTACGGCACGATCGTTCGGGGCCGGCCGGAGGTTGTCGAGCAGAAGGACCGGCGCGGGCGAGAGGCCCTGGAGCGCGACGAGTCGCAGACTGCAGGACACCTCGTTGAGGTTGCTGAAGTCTCCGTTTCGGTGCGGGTCGCATCTGCGCTCGGGCTGCCGAAACGGGTCAAGGTCCTCATGCGCCGCTTCCTCGTTGAGGAGGACGGCGAAGCGGTCGAGCTGGTCTCGTCGTACTTCCCCGCCGCCCTGGCCGAGGACACCGAACTGGCGAGCGCTGAAGCCCTGAGTGGCAGTGTGCGTGAGCACCTGGAAGCTCGGAGGAGGGTCCGCTTCGACCATGTGACGGAACGGGTCTCAGCTCGACTGCCTGAGGGCGATGAAGCTGGACTCTTGGGCCTGTCGGACGGCGTGCCCGTGCTGAGCGTCCTGGTCATCGCGCGTGACGCCTCCGGGCAGGCGCTGCAAGTCTCTGACGTGCTGCTTCCTGCTGATCGGCAGGAACTTGAAGATACCTACCGGCTTGGCTGAGGCTTCTTGGTCCCGCAGTTGATGCCGGGTGAATCGGTGGGCTTGCCTCAGTCGCGCGGTTGTCGACTGGCGAGCCTGTAGATCAGGTACGTGAGGGCCAGGATGAAGTCGACAGCTACCCAGAGCCCGATCATCAGGCCGACGCCGATCGTGGTTCCAACGTCGCCTGCGTCCTCACACAACTCCAGATCGTTTCCTGTCAGCCCCCTGCACTCTTCAGGGGTTCCGCTGCCGCTTGTGGCCCCCACTATGACCAAGATCAGGAACAGGATCTGCACGGCAAGAAAGACCCACAGGAAGATGCGGCGTCGCTTCCTCGGCGGGGGTGCCGTACTGCCCTGATACGGGGGCTGACTTGGCGGTGGTCCTGGCCAGGCGCCTGGCGGCGGCGCTGCCCCTTGAGGGTCACGCGGGCCCCATGGCTGTGGTTCTGGAGCGCGGTTTTTCCTGCTCCTGTCGCGCCCTCCCTTTGCTGCTGATTCCATAGTGCGCTCGGGGCGGTAGGGCTGCTCACCGATCACGAGGAAGGCACTTGACAAGTCAACCTGGCATCCGTAGCTTCGAACTTGCTAAGTCAACTTGTCATGTGGCGAGTTGGTCGACCCAGAAGGAGAAATCTCTGTGCGTGTGATCCGCATTGACGCCTCGACCGCCACGATCCTGCTCACCGAAGCTCCGGCGCCGAAGGTGCGCGACCGGCAGACCGGAGAGATCGCCAAGGACGCAATGAGCGGCGAGGCACTGATGACGATCGGCGTGGTCTACATCGAGGAGGGGGAGTCGTCGCTGATCAAGGTCACGGTTCCTGAGAGCGGGGTCTCTGAAGGGCTGACGCTCGGGGCTCCGGTAGCGCTGCCGGGGCTGGTGGCTCGTCCGTGGGAGAGCGTGTTCAACGGCCAGCAGCGGCACGGCATCGCGTTCCGGGCCACCGCCGTGGCTCCGGGCGCCTTCCCGATGGCTGAGGCGGGCTGATCGACGTGACCGACCTGGTGACGTGGGCCGAGCTGGGCGGATCGCTTGCTGCGATAGGCGGCGCGGCCTACGCCCGGCACGCCCACCCGGCCGCGTACTGGTCAACGGTCGGGCTGCCGGTCTCGGTGGCCCGGCTGCTGGCCTCGTACTCCTCGACCATGGACGCGTGCGGTCTGACGGTCGAGCCGTCCCGGTGGCGGGCACTGGCCGTCAAGGCGACCACTCGCCGTGAAATCCGTCCAGTGCCCCCTCGGCGGGGCATGATCCGGCCCACCTCGACCGGTCTGCGGCTCCGGCTGCGGCTGGCTCCGGGGCAGGAACCTGCGGACGTGGCGGCCTCAGCCGAACGGCTGCGCCATGCCTGGGGCGTTCACGCCGTGTACGTCCGGGACGTGAAGCCCGGAGTCGTGGAACTGCGGCTCGTCGGCTTCGACGTTCTGCGGAAGGTGCGGATGCCTCGACGAACCGTCTCAGGTCCGTTGCAAGTGCCGGTGGCTCTGCGAGAAGACGCCACCGCCTTTGTACGGGACTACCGGGCCGTGCCTCACGAACTCGTGCTCGGCGCCACGTTGTCGGGCAAGTCCATGTTCCTGCGGAGCCTGATTGCCGCGCTGGCCGCTCAGTCGGTGGCGCTCGTGGGGATCGACTGCAAGCGCGGGGTGGAGCTGGCGCCGTTCGCGCCCCGGCTCTCCGGGCTGGCGACGGACCCGGAACAGGCTGCCGAGCTGCTGCCCGTGCTGGTCAAGGAAATGGAGGACCGCTACGACCTGATCAAGGCCCGGCAGGGCATCGCACCAGGTACCCCGGACGAGGAGATCACTTCGGACATCTGGGGCCTGCCTGAGGACGAACGTCCCGCGCCCATCGTGCTGTTCGTCGACGAGGTGGCCGAACTGTTTCTCGTCGCCACAAGGAAGGAGGAAGAGCGGCGAGACGAGATGGTCACCCAGCTCATCCGCCTCGCCCAACTCGGCCGCGCGGCCGGCATCTACCTGGAGGTCTGCGGCCAGCGTTTCGGAGCCGAGCTCGGCAAGGGCGCGACCATGCTCCGGGCCCAACTCACCGGTCGGGTCTGCCACCGCGTCAATGACGAAGCCTCCGCCAAGATGGCGCTCGGCGACATCGCCCCTGAAGCGGTCTACGCGGCCTGCTCCATCGCCGCCGAACTGCCCGGCCTCGCGGTCGTCGGCGACACATCCGGCGGCTGGTCCCGCATCCGTACCCCGTACCTGTCCCTCGCCGATGCTGCGGCCACCTGCCGCGAGACGGCACACCTCGCCCCGGACGTACCGGCGCTCACGCCCTTCCGGCCGTACGTCCCGCCCGTGCCAGTGAAGGAGCCCAAGCCCGTGGCCGCTCCTGCGCCGGTCACCGAGTAACCACCCCGATCCAACGGTCGGCGCGGCCGTCCCGCGCCAAGTCCCTACCCCGCCCATGCCTGGAACCGAAAGGAGTCGCGCCGTGCGCACCCTGCCCGTCCGCGTTGACGCCGTGCTCGTTCAAGCAGTGATCGCCGCCGCGCTGTCCTTCGCCCACCTGCACGACCTGGCCTCAGCGGCCGGACAGGACGGCTGGAAGGCGTGGGCTTATCCGGTCTCCGTCGATCTGCTGCTGGTTGCTGCCTGGCGGCGGCTCCGTTCCGGTGAGGCGAAAGCGGCCGGGTGGTGCTGGTTCCTCGTCGCGCTGGTCGCGTCCCTCGGCGCCAATGTCGCCACCGCTGGACTGCTCGACCTCGACGACGTACCGGCCTGGCTGCGCATTCTCGTCGCGGGCTGGCCCGCGGTCGCCTTCCTCGGCGGCACGCTCCTTGCCCACGGATCGCCGAAGTCGATCGAGACTCCGGCGACGACACCCGAGCCGCCCTCGACGGACATGGCATCCGAACCCACCCCCGTAGAAGTCGAACCGCCCTCAGCAGCGGCCGTACTGCCCGCTGCCGAGCCGAGGCCGGCTCCGACGTCTCCGATACCGCCCGCGCTCGTCGCCCTGGCCCGCAAGGTCGCCGACGAACACCGCGCCCGGACCGGAACCGACATCGACACCTCGACACTTCGCGCCCGGCTCGGAGTCCCGCTGCCGCTCGCCGAAGCCATCGCCACCCAACTCACCTGACCCGGAGGGCTTTCCCCCTTGCGTCCGTCCACGCTCCGCGCGCTGAAGCGCGCCGCCGAGCTGACCCGCCAGAACCGACTCACCGAAGCCGTGCTGATCGCAGAGCCCGTGATCCTCGCCGCCGACAGCTACGAGGGCGACGAGATCTTGCGCTGGCTGGCCGACCACGTCACCGACTTCACCGGCGAAACCGAAGAGGAGACCACCTGATGCCCGCCAACCGCCGCTTCCGCAAGGTCGTCCGCATCGGCCCCGTGCAGGTCGCCACGTACTACGACGGCCGGGGCCGCGAGAAGCACACCGCCGCCTGCACGGCTCCGCGCTGCGGCTTCTCCACGGACTACGACAGTCGCGCCGCCGCCGAGCTGGCCGCCCGCACTCACCGCTGCTCCGTCCGCTGACCGCCGAGGAGATCCCGTGACTCTCTCACTGCCGCTCGTCTTCGTCCTGGGCGTCATCGCCTGGGCCGCGATCAAGTTCCTCGGCATCCGTCTCTGGGCCGCCGTCGTGATCGCACTGTTCGGCTTCTGGCTCTCGTACACCTTCCTCGCCCCGGCCATCGAGTCCGGCACCCGCTCCGGGGTCGACGTCGTCAACGGCACCCGCGACTGAGACCCCGCGACCGACAGGAGACCTGCCATGTTTCGCCCCAGGCTGCCCGACACACAGCACGTCCCGAGCATCACCACACACATCCCGCAGAACCACGCTCCGGCACCCTCCGCCGGCCGTCCGGTCGCCCCAAACGTCGGGGTCGGCGTCGGTGCGGTCGCCGCCGTGGTCGTCGTCGGCGTCGTCCTCACCGCGCTCCTGGCGGCGGTCGCTATCTCGGCCGTGTCCGTGGCCATCGCCGCCGTCGTCCTGCGCTCCCTCGTCACTGGCGCGAACAAGCGCTGACCGGCCGCCGGGGCGGCAACAAGCCGCCAAGCATCCCGCCGCCCCGGGGCCGTCCCTTCCAACTGCCAAGACAGCCGAAAGGAAGACCCATCATCACCCGGCAGACTCCGCCCCCGCTGGCGGAACTCTCCATGCTGGCCTCCCTCGGCACCATGTCCGAACTGGCCCGCCAACTCTCCGGCCTGGGCGGCTGCACGCACCCTGTGCGCCTCGACGGCCACCGCACCGAGTACGAGGTCAACACGGCAACCGGCGAGATCGGCAACGTCCTGCACCACCTGGACTCCGCCAACCTCCCCGCCGGCCAACTCCTCGTCCGCTGCAACAACCGCCGTGCCACCCGCTGCGCCGCCTGCGCCGAGACCTACCGCCGCGACACCTACCACCTGATCACCGCCGGACTGCGGGGCGGCAAAGGCACCCCCGAACAGGTCGGCAAGCACCCGCGCGTCTTCGCCACCTTCACCGCCCCGAGCTTCGGCCCGGTCCACAACCGACCCTCCAGCGGCCGGAACTGCCGCTGCGGCATCCGCCACTCCGAGTCAGACTCCGCCCTGGGCACACCGCTCGACCCTGAGAGGTACGACTACGAAGCGGCCGTGCTCTGGAATGCTCATGCGGGGGCCCTCTGGCGCCGGTTCTCCATCTACCTCCGCCGAGAGGTCGCCAAGCGCGCCGGGCTCACCCAACGCGCCTTCGCTGACCACGCGCGCATCTCCTTCGCCAAGGTCGCCGAGTACCAGAAGCGCGGCGCCGTCCACTTCCACGCGGTCATCCGCCTCGACGGCCCGGAAGGCGGCGACACCTCGCCTCCGGCCTGGGCGACGGCCGAGCTGCTGACGGATGCCATCCGCGCCGCTACCACCGCCGCACGCGTCACCGGACCAGAGATCGACGGCCGGCCTCACACCTTCACCTTCGGGCGCCAGCTCGACGTCCGCACGATCCGCTCCGCCGACTTCGACGACGGCCAGGAGCTGACCGAACGCGCGGTGGCCGCATACATCGCCAAGTACGCCACCAAAGGTGCGGAGACCGCGACCGGCACTCTGGACCGCCCGCTCCGCTTCCTCGCCGAGCTGGCACAGGCCCGGATCAGCGACCATGCCCGCCACATGATCCGCACCGCCTGGACCCTCGGCGCACGCCCCGAGCTGGCAGAGCTCCGGCTGCGCGCCTGGGCCCACATGCTCGGCTTCCGCGGCCACTTCTCCACCAAGTCGCGCCGCTACTCCACAACCCTCGGCGCCCTCCGCGACGCCCGGGCCAAATGGCGCCGTGCCCAAGCAGCCTCGGCCACCGATCTGCAGGAGGGCGAAACCACGCTCGTCCTCGCCCACTGGGTCTTCGCCGGAACCGGCCTGAGTAACGGCGAGGCCTGGCTCGCTGCGTCCCTCGAACCCGCCCCCGGAACGGAAGGAGAACCGACATGGACGCCCGTCGCGACGAGCTGATGACCGTTCGCCAAGTCCTGGATGAGCTGGGCGGTGTCTCCCGTCGGACGTTCTACCGCTGGCGAGAACTGGGGTACGGGCCAGCCGCATTCAAGCTGCGCAACGGAGAGCTGCGGGTTTGGCGGAGTGACTTCACCACATGGCTGCGACAGCTGGAGGAGGCGGCGTGAAGTCTCTCGATGTGAAGGTCTGGGGAGTCCGCAAGCGGGACACCAAAACGCCCTCGTACGGTGTCCGCTGGTCCGTCGCAGGCGGTGTGTTCTCGGAGTCCTTCCGCACCAAGGCGCTCGCCGACCACTACCGCACGAAGCTCATGCGTGCCATGCGTGACGGCGAGGAGTTCGACACGGAGTCGGGGCTCCCGGCCTCGATGGAAGAGAAGAAGTCGGCCGTGTCGTGGTACGCCTTCGCCCTGCGGTACCTCGCCATGAAATGGCCGCATGCCGCCCCCAATACGAGGGATGGCATCAACGAATCCCTCACCAGCGTGACACTGGAGCTTTTAGACGAGCGCGCCGGACGGCCGTCCCACGAGATGATCCGCAAAGCACTGCGCAACTGGGCCTTCGTGCTTCCAGGCCCTGATGACCGTGAGGTCCCGGACGATGTGCGGAACGTTCTCCACTGGGTGTCTAAGGCATCTCGACCGCTTGCCGATCTCGCGGAACCAGCTATGGTCCGCGCGGTCCTCGACTCGCTCAAGCTCAGGCTGGACGGCACGGCAGCAGCGGCGGAGACAGTGCGGCGTAAGCGGCGGACACTCGTCAACGCCGCGAACTACGCCGTCGACCTGGGGGAGCTGCGTGAGAACCCCATCACGGCTGTCCGCTGGCAGAAGCCGAAGGTGTCCAACCAGGTCGACCCGCGGGTTGTCGCCAACCCGGAGTAGGCACGGAACCTCCTGGCGGCGGTTTCCTACGTGGGCGGGTACCGACGTGCTCGTGGCCGTCGTCTCGTGGGTCTGTTCGCTGCGATGTACTTCGGCGGTCTCCGGCCGGCGGAAGCGGTCGGCCTCGTCGAGACGGACCTGAAGCTCCCCAAGCAGGGCTGGGGCTCGGCGCTGCTCCACCGGACCCGTCCGTCTGTCGGCAAGCAGTGGACCGACTCGGGGGAGACCCATGACGACCGCGGGCTGAAGAACCGTCCGACCGAGGACGTCAGGCGGGTGCCCATCCCGCCCCACCTCGTCGCCGTGCTCCGCGAGCACCTGGCCACCTTTGGCACGGCGGACGACGGACGGCTCTTCTTCAGTGAGAAGGGCTCGGTCGTCCCGTCGTCGACCTACTACCGCGTGTGGCAGGAAGCTCGGCTCCTCGCGCTTCCGCCGGCCGTCGCGGCCTCGCCGCTCGCGAGTCGGCCGTACGACCTTCGGCACTCGGCGCTGTCGACGTGGCTCAATGCGGGTGTCGACCCCACCGAGGTGGCCGAGCGCGCCGGCAACAGCGTGGAGGTTTTGCTGACCCGCTACGCCAAGTGCCTCGACGGACGGCAGGACGTCGCCAACCGGCGTATTGAGGATCTGTTGCGCGAGTACGAGTGATCGCAGACGACGGTAGCTCCGATGCCCCCGGACTTGTTCCGGGGGCATCGGCATGCCTTGGCCGAGAGGGGCGTTCCTGTCCTCAGGAATTCCGCGCCGGTGGCTCCGGGGTGTATGTCGGGCCGGGCCATGAAGTCCGGCCGGCTTCCATCACTCGTTCAGAGGCGCCTCTCATGCGCATTACGCGCATGATGCCCAGAGTTGACCACGACTAGTTGCGTCTACTTACAGGGGTAAAGGATCATGCCGACGTTTATTGCGCTGCTGAACTGGACCGACCAGGGAGTCCGCGGCTACAAGGACACCCCGCAACGAGCCGAAGCCTTCACGGCAGCGGCTCAGAAGCTCGGGGTGAAGGTCCTGAACCTCTTCTGGACCGTCGGCCCGTACGACGTCGTGGCTGTCGTGGAGGCGCCCGACGACGAGACTGCCACCGCAGTGCTCCTACAGGTCGGCGCGATGGGCAACGTCCGTAGCACGACCCTGCGAGCCTTCGGCCGGGAGGAGATGGACCGCATCATCGCCAAAGCCGCCGGCTGAGGGACTTCCCCGTCGAGGTTCTGTTGGTACGAGTGACACGCTCAAGCGGTACCCCCCAAGGCCCCTGGACCTGTCCGGGGCCTTGGGGGATATCGGGCATGACCTGCGCTTACGTCCCAAGATCCCGTCCACGCCTCGTCCACAGCCCCCGACATACGGCCGCTCCGGGCCGCACACGCCTGCACATACGCGAAGACCCCGCACTCAGCGTTTCCGCTGATGACGGGGTCTTTGGGCACCTCAAACAGGGTGCCCCCGGCAGGATTCGAACCTGCGCACACGGCTCCGGAGGCCGTTGCTCTATCCCCTGAGCTACGGGGGCGTGTCGGGCGGGAGCTGTTCGCTCGCGGCGACGGGTAGAACACTACCAGCTCCCTCAGGGTGGTCATGAACGGGTTTCCGCTGTCGGGAGCGGGGTTGCGGGTCGCCCGGTCGGGGTGGAAGTGGGGAAAACCGGGACGCGGTGGCCGGGGTCGACCTACTCTCGAGTTGTGCCAGGCGCGTCGGGCCGGGTGCTTGTTGTGGACGACAACAAGGTCATCCGGCAGTTGATCAGGGTCAACCTCGAGCTGGAGGGGCTGGAGGTCGTGACCGCGGCCGATGGTGCCGAATGTCTTGATGTCGTTCATCAGGTGCGGCCCGATGCAGTGACCCTCGACGTCGTCATGCCCCGGCTGGACGGGATCCGGACCGCCGCTCGCCTGCGAGCCGATCCGCGTACCCGTGACGTGCCCCTCGCCATCATCAGCGCCTGTACCCAGTACGAAGTCGAGGCCGGGCTGGAGGTGGGCGTCGACGCCTTCCTCGCGAAGCCGTTCGAGCCGGCCGAACTCGTGGGGATGGTGCGGCAGTTGATCGAGCGGGAGCGGAGCGGGGGCAGGCCGGGAGGCGGTGATGGCCCCAGCGGCGGTGGTGCGCCCGCTTACGGGTCCGTCCTCGGTGCGGGGGAGGCCGAGCGGGCCGGGAGCGCCGGCGGGTGATCCATCGGCCGCACAGGGTCGGCCGTACAGGGAATGCCTGCCCATGGATGTGGACGGCAGCTGTGCACCGTTCCGCGGGCGAGGCGGCGGCGTCGCCCGCGGAACGGTGCACA
>NZ_MUKA01000593.1 GCF_002150735.1 Streptomyces africanus | reverse complement strand
TCGCGCGGGGAGGTTCCCGCGTCGTCCTCGGCCGGCCCGGGAGCACGGAACCGGACTGCTGTCAGTCGGTTGTCAGTGCCTTCCTGGTGCAATGGGCCGCATCCGTGGAGGAGCCGAAGAGGTCGGCGAGCGGCGAGCAGGAGGCTCTGGATGTTCTGGACGGAATGCAGCGAACCGCGGCCGTTCGCCGCGATGCGGCTGATCTGCTTCCCGCATGCCGGCGGGTCCTCGTACGTCTTCCGGGACTGGCGCAAAGGGCTGCCCGAGTTCGAGGTGCACGCGGTCTGTTACCCGGGCCGGGCGGACCGGTTCGGGGAACCGACGGCCACCGATCTGGTGGCGATGGCGCAGGAGATCGCCGAGGCCGTCCGGCCGCTGACGGACCGGCCCACCGCCCTGTTCGGACACAGCATGGGCGCGGTGGTGGCGTACGAGACGGCCAGGGCGCTTCAGGCCGAGGGGGCCCGGTTGTCGCACCTGTTCGTGTCGGGAGCCCGCGCGAGCCATCTGGTGCGTCGGGACGCCCGGGCGG
>NZ_MUKA01000592.1 GCF_002150735.1 Streptomyces africanus | reverse complement strand
TCATCAGCTTCTCCACCGCCAGCTCCACCGAGTTGTCGTGGGTGGCGGTGGCGTCCAGGAACACCTCCAGGCTCAGCGTGCGCGGACCGCTGCCGACGAACTCGGGCAGCGCGGACTGACCCGCCATCCGGGACGGGGAGCGCCGCCACTCGGTGGTCTTCCGCAGCTCCAGAGTGGACGGATTGAACTGCAGGTTCAGCCGCGCGATCGTCCCGCCGGGCTTCGCACCGACGGAGGCCGGGGGCTCCTTCAGGGTCAGCTGCGCCCGGGCTCGGCTGGAACGGGCTGGCGACACGGCGGGACCTCCTTTCCTGGGATGTGTACGTGTCGGTCGACGGGTCGGCGCGAGCTCTCAGGAGGGGCGCAACCCCTGGTGGGCGATCTCCAGTGTCTCCACCGCCGCCTGGGAGTTGGCGGGGTCGAAGGACGGGCCCTGCCAGCGCACGGGGACGATTCCGAACACCTGCCAGCTGATGATCCGTGTCAGGTCCGGTTTCAGCGCCACGATCTCGCCGTCCTTGGGTTCCACCCGCTTCAGCGTCTCGTCGAGCCAACGGGCGATCTTCGCCGTGTCGGCCGTGACCGGACGGGTGAGCGTGATGTTCGACCAGGTCACGCGGCCGGGCAGCTGCCAGGTGAAGCCGTTGTTGCCGCCCTCGGCGTACGTCTCCATCTCGACCTCGGCGCCCATGCCGGAGCACGTGTGGAAGGCGCCCAGGTCGTTGCCGCCGATCGCGAGCCGGAAGAACACGCTCGTCGCGAAGATGCTGTCCGTCATCCGTCCATCAACCGTTCTGGGTGCTCAGCGGCGTCCGTCGTAGGGGCGGCCGGTGCGTTCGCGCCCACGCCGCAGCTCTGTGCGCAGCAGCCGCGAGACGGGGTCGATCAGGCGGCGCGCCAGGTCGTCCAGGTCGAGACCGGGGTCGTCGTGCGTCTTCTCGGGGCGGCGGGTGGCCGCCTTGCCCGAGGCGGGCGTGGCGGCGGGGGGCGCGGACGACGAGCGCGAACGGCCGCGCGCGGGCACCTCCTTGACCGGTACGCCCTTGAGCAGGTCGGCGCCGGCGGAGTCGGAGGCATCGCGCTGCACGCGGGTGGCCGATCCCGTCGGCGGGGCCGTCCGCGGCCGGACCACGGGGACGGGTCCCACCGGTGCCGGGGCAGCGGCCGACGGGCGGTCCGCGAGCGGGGGGGCCTGCGGGGCGGTCACCGGCAGGGGCTTCGCCGG
>NZ_MUKA01000591.1 GCF_002150735.1 Streptomyces africanus | reverse complement strand
ACGACGCCTCCGGGGCCCGGGCCGCCAGGGTCAGGGCCAGCCGGGCGACCGTCGCGGAGACGACGGCGGCACCCGCACCCCGGGCCCCGGAGGCGTCGTAGACCTGGGCGAGCGCGGCGGCCTGGGCGAGCAGGGCGAGGACGAGAGTGATGACCCCGAACGGCCCGATGTCCGACTGCTTCATGATCCGCAGGGCGTCCTCGGCGGGCTTGCCGCTGCCCAGCCCGTCGGCGGTGTCCGCGAGCCCGTCGAGGTGCAGCCCCCGGGTCAGGACGGCGGGGACGGCGACGGTGGCCACGGCGGCGAGCGGTCCGCCCGCGCCGAGGACCAGCAGCACCAGCCCGGCGGCGGCGGCCGCGGCACCGACCGCGAGCCCGGCCAGCGGAGCGCACAGCATGCCGCCGCGCGCCGCCTCCCGGTCCCACCGGGTCACCCGGACCGGGAACACCGTGAGGGTGCCGAAGGCGAAGCGGAGACCGTCGAGGGGTGAGGTTCGGGGCACCGGCGCAGGCTACCCGCCGGTCAGAAGAGCGGATCCGGCGGGCGAGGATAAAGTTCGCATATGGGATGGCTGGAGCGGAACATCATCGAACCCGGCAAGCTGCCGCTGCTCCTCGCCCTCGTCTCCTTCGTGGTGACCTTCCTGATCACCCGGGGCATCACCCGCCTCATCCGGGCGGGCAAGGGCCCCTTCCGCAACGTCAGCAGCAGCAGTGGTGTCCACGTCCACCACGTGGTCCCCGGGATCATCCTGACGATCGCCGGCGGCTTCGGCGCGGTCGCCGCCGGCCAGCACGGCTTCGGCTCGGGGCTGGCCGCGGTGGTCTTCGGCATCGGCGCGGGCCTCGTCCTCGACGAGTTCGCCCTGGTCCTGCACCTGGCCGACGTCTACTGGACCGAGGCCGGCCGCAAGAGCGTCGAGATGGTCGTCCTCACCGCCTCCCTCGTGGGACTGCTCCTGATCGGCTTCTCGCCCCTGGGCGTCAACGACCTCTCGGACGACCAAGAGCAGAACCGCGCCACCGTGATCGTGACCATCGTCGTGAACTTCCTCTTCGTCCTCATCGCCCTGTTCAAGGGCAAGACCCGCCTCGCGGTCTTCGGCGTGATCGTCCCCGTCATCGCCCTGATCGGCGCCGTACGACTGGCCCGCCCCGGCTCCTACTGGGCCAAGCGCTTCTACCGGCGCCGCCCCCGCGCCCGTGCCAAGTCCGGCCTGCGGGCCTACCGCCACGACCGCCGCTGGCTGGGCCCCCGGCGCGCGTTCCAGGACTGGATCGGCGGCGCGCCCGACCAGCAGCCGACCCGGTCCCTCGAACACCACTGACGTGCCGCCGGCGCGCCGCTCCGGCCGCGCACACCACCAGCACGGCCGCGATCGCCGCCAGGTGCTCCTTGCCCGCCAGGTTCTCCTTCACGGCGACCTCGGCCACCATCGCCACGATCACCGCCCCGGCCGTGACGTACGCGCGGTAGCGCCATCCCAGGCAGACGGCGAGTCCCACCACCGCCGCCGACGGCCCGGTGTCCACGACCCGGGCGTCCGAGACGGGCAGGCCCAGCGGGGAGTCCGGGCCCAGCCAGATACCCAGACGGGCGTAGAGCGTGCCCGCGAACGTCGCCAGGTACGCGACGACCAGCGTCCGTCGCCGTCCCAGGCAGAGCTCCGCGATGCCGAACACCAGCAGCAACTGCGCCAGCGCGCCCCACACCGGCAGGTCCAGCGCGGGCACGAACAGCGACAGCGGCGTCCGCACGAGCGCGAGCCACAGCGGGTCCTCGGCCCGTACCGCCCCGATCTCCTGCACGAACCGGTGGCCCCAGGACTGGTTGTGCACCATGTGCAGCGCGGCCGTCAGGCACACGGCGGCGACCGCCATCGGCACGGCCCGCAGGCGCCGCTCCCGCAGCGGCCCGCGCACGGCCGCGTACAGCGGCCCCCATTCGGCACGGGCCCAGCGCGCGAGCGTGGTCATCGGGTCGTCCTCGTCCGGATGTCGGTATGTCAGCGGGTGTGCGCGGTGGCTGTGGCTCAGCCATACCGACACCACACGCGAAGACCGACCGGAACGGGACGAAGTTGAGCCAGGTGGGCGTGACCAGGATCTCGCGGGAACGCTACTGCTCGGAGGGAACCTCCGGGGCCTCGGACGCGTCCGCCGCCTCCGCGGTCTCCGGCTCCTCGGACTCCTTCGGCTTCTCGGGCAGCTCCGCCGCCAGCGCGGCCGCGGCCTGCACCAGCGGCAGCGCGAGCAGGCCGCCCGCGCCCTCGCCGACGGTCACGCCCTGGGTCAGCAGCGGCTCCAGGGCCATCCGGTCCAGCGCCTTGGCCTGCCCCGGCTCGCCGCTGTCGTGCGCGGCCAGCCACCAGTCCGGCGCCCGGAACGCGATCCGCTGCCCGACCAGCGCGCACGCGGCCGTCACGACCCCGTCGAGCACCACCGGCAGCTTGCGCACCGCGCTCTGCAGCAGGAAACCCGTCATCGCGGCGAAGTCGGCGCCGCCCACCGTCGCCAGCAGCTGCAACTGGTCCCCGAGCACCGGCCGGGCCCGCCGCAGCGCGTCGCGGATCGCCGCGCACTTGCGCATCCACGCCAGGTCGTCGATCGCCAGCCCGCCCCGGCCGGTGACGACCGACGCGTCGACCCCGCACAGCGCCGCGACCAGCACGCCCGCCACCGTGGTCCCGCCGACGCTCACATCGCCGAGCACCACCAGATCCGTACCGGAGTCGGCCTCCTCGTCGGCCACCGCGACCCCGGCCCGGAACGCCGCCTCGGCCTCCTGAAGGGTCAGCGCGTCCTCGACGTCGATACGCCCGCTGCCACGCCGCACCCGGTGCCGCACGACGTCCTCGGGCAGCGACTCCGGGTCGCAGTCCAGGGCCATGTCGACGATCCGCACCGGCACGCCCAGCCGTCGCGCCAGCACCGACACGGGCCGGCCGCCCTCCAGCACCTGACGCACCAGTTCCCCGGCGCCGCCCGCCGGCCGGGCCGAGACGCCCAGCTCGGCGACGCCGTGGTCACCGGCGAAGAGCACCACCCGCGGCCGTTCGACCGGCCGCACCGGCACGGCCGACTGCGCCGCGGCCAGCCACTCACCCAGGTCGTCGAGGCGGCCCAGCGACCCGGGCGGCACGACC
>NZ_MUKA01000087.1 GCF_002150735.1 Streptomyces africanus | reverse complement strand
CAGCGGCGTCGGCGAGGGGCTTGCAGGTCTCGGAGTCGATCACCTTGAGGCGCAGGGTGAGCGGGATGCCCTCCTGGTCCTCGGTGATGTCCCGGCGGAGCTTGTCCGCGTCGATGTAGTAGGGGCCTTCGGTGGTCTCGGAGGTCAGCTTGTAGCAGGACTCGCCCGCGCTCCCGGTGGCCTTGGACCGACCGACGCCCGCGGCGACGACCTTACGGCGTGTCAGATCCCTCTTGTGTTCCGGCCCTTGGGCCGCTTCGTGTCCCGTCATGGGAAGGGAAGCTAGGGACCCTGTCTGTCAGGAACCTGGGTGAGAGCTGGGCAAGAGCCCTGGGTACGAAAGTGGCTCGGAACCAACGTCGGTTCCGAGCCACTCCCTACGGGCCGCCTACTTCGGCTGCGGCTTGCGCACCGACAGGTGCAGCTCCTTCAGCCGCGCCTCCTCCAGCTCCGTCGGCGCGCCCATCATCAGGTCCTGGGCGTTGCCGTTGAGCGGGAAGGCGATGGTCTCGCGGATGTTGGGCTCGTCGGCGAGCAGCATCACGATGCGGTCGACGCCGGGGGCGATGCCGCCGTGCGGCGGGGCGCCGAAGCGGAAGGCGCGCAGCATGCCGGCGAACTTCTCCTCGACGGTCTCGCGGTCATACCCGGCGATCTCGAAGGCCTTGAGCATGATCTCCGGCTCGTGGTTCCGGATCGCGCCGGAGGACAGCTCGACGCCGTTGCAGACGATGTCGTACTGCCAGCCGAGGATGTCCAGGGGGTCCTGGGTCTCCAGGGCCTCCAGACCGCCCTGCGGCATGGAGAAGGGGTTGTGCGAGAAGTCGATCGCGCCGGTCTCCTCGTCCTTCTCGTACATCGGGAAGTCGACGATCCAGCAGAAGCGGAAGACGTTCTCCTCGAAGTGCCCGGCACGCTTGGCGGCTTCCACCCGCACCGCGCCCATGATCTTGGAGACCTCGTCGAACTCGCCCGCGCCGAAGAAGACCGCGTGGCCGGCGGCCAGGGAGAGCCGCTTGGTGAGCTCCGCGACGTTGTCCTCCGTCAGGAACTTCGCGATCGGGCCCGACAGCGAGCCGTCCTCGGCGACGCGGACCCAGGCCAGGCCCTTGGCGCCCTGCGAGACGGCGTAGTCACCGAGCTGGTCGAAGAACTTCCGCGGCTGCGCGGAGACGTCCGGCACCGCCAGCGCCCGCACGTGCTTGCCGGCGAACGCCTTGAACTCCGAGCCCTCGAAGATGTCGGTGATGTCGACGAGTTCGAGCTGGGCGCGCAGGTCGGGCTTGTCGGAGCCGTACTTCAGCATCGCCTCGCGGAACGGGATCCGCGGGAACGGCGAGGTGACGTGACGGCCGCCGCCGAACTCCTCGAACAGCTCCGTCATCAGCTTCTCGACGGGCTGGAAGACGTCCTCCTGCTCGACGAAGCTCATCTCGATGTCGAGCTGGTAGAACTCGCCCGGCGAGCGGTCGGCGCGCGCGTCCTCGTCGCGGAAGCAGGGCGCGATCTGGAAGTAGCGGTCGAACCCGGAGATCATCAGCAGCTGCTTGAACTGCTGGGGCGCCTGGGGGAGGGCGTAGAACTTGCCCGGGTGCAGGCGGGACGGGACGACGAAGTCGCGGGCGCCCTCGGGGGAGGTCGCGGACAGGATCGGCGTCGCCATCTCGTTGAAGCCGAGGGCCGTCATCTTGTGCCGGATCACCGAGATGACCGCCGTACGCAGCATGATGTTGCGGTGCATGCGCTCGCGGCGCAGGTCCAGGAAGCGGTACTCCAGGCGCCGCTCCTCGTTGACCCCGTCCTCGGTGTTGATCGTGAACGGCAGCGGGGCGGCAGCGCCGAGCAGCTCGACCTCGCCGACCTCGACCTCGATCTCACCGGTCGGCAGGTCGGGGTTGATGTTCTCGGCGCCACGGGAGACGACCTGGCCGTCGACACGGACGGTCGATTCCTTGGACAGCTTGTCGAGGGCCTCGTAGGCGGGGGTGCCGGGACGGGCCACGAGCTGCGTGATGCCGTAGTGATCGCGCAGATCGATGAAGAGGATGCCGCCCAGGTCGCGCCGATTGTGCAGCCAGCCACTCAGCCGGACGTCGGTGCCGACGTCAGAGGAGCGGAGCTCGCCGCAGGTGTGGGACCTGTACCGATGCATCGTCGTTCATCCAGTCTTCGCTGATCGGGGTCTGTGTTTCACGTGAAACTGGTCCCCAGCGTACCGGCCAGGCGAAGATCGGCTCTCCTCAGTTAACGATCGAGCACACTTCAGTCTTCGGTGGCAGCGTTCGGCGGCCTCTTCTTAAAGTAGGTCAATGCGCACTGGCGAGCCCCTGCCCGCCGTGGGGGAGGCTCTCGCAGCCCTCGCGACCGGCCTCTGGCACTGGGACACCGCTACCGGGCTGGTCACGGTCGACGCCGAGGCGGCACGGTTGCTCGGGCTGCCCGCCGAGCAGGTCAGCCTTACGGAGGCCCAGGCCCGGGCCCGGCTGCACCCGGTCGACTGGAACGAGATCACCGGCGTGATCCAGCTCGCCGTCGCCGAGGGCACCCTCGCCGAGGTACGGATCCGGATCATGGACGAGCAGGGCCGTATCGTCCGGGTCGTCCGCAGCCGCTCCAAGCCGTCCTTCGACCGGGCCCGCAAGGCGTACCGGATGATCGGCACCCTCCAGGAGGTCACCGAGCCCACGCCGGGCACCCCGGCCGGTCGCCGCGCGGTCACCGGCGACTGGCGGCGCTCCCGGGAGGCGTTCCTGCTGGACGCGGGCCGGGCGCTGGCCGAGGCGCGCTCCACGCAGGAGGTCCTGCGGGTCACGGCCAATCTGTCGATGCCCGGGTTCTCGCCGGACGGGCTGGCGGTGTTCGGGGTCTCGGGCGACCGCCTGACGATCATCGGGCACCACGGGCAGCAGCAGGGCGACGACAGCCCGTTCTCCGACATGGCGCTGGACACGGACTACCCGGCCGCCGAGGTGGTGCGCACCGGCCGCGCGGTGTACTTGTCCTCTCCCGAGCAGTACAAGGCCCGCTACCCGCTGACCTGGCCGCTCGCCCAGCGCTTCGGCCGCCGGTCCTGGGCGTTCCTGCCGCTGACCGTGGCCGGCCGCACGATGGGCGCGTGGATGGCGGCCTTCACCTACCCGGTCGCGTTCACACCGGACGAGCGGTCCGTGCTGGCGACCGTGGCGCGGATGCTGGCCCAGGCGCTGACCCGGGCGGGCGTGGCCGAGAGCGAGCGGGCACTGACCGACGGGCTCCAGCGCACGATGCTGCCGAGGCTCGGCCCGCAGCGCATCCCGGGCATGAGCGTCGCCGCCCGCTACGTCCCCACCGGCGGCGGCCTCCAGGTCGGCGGCGACTGGTACGACGTGATCCCGCTGCCGAGCGGACGGTTCGCGCTGGTCATCGGTGACGTCCAGGGACATGACGTGCGGGCGGCGGGCCTGATGGGCCAGCTCCGCATCGCTCTGCGCGCCTACGCCTCGGAGGGGCATCGCCCCGACGCCGTGCTCTCCCGCGCGTCCCGCTTCCTGCACGGCATCAGCGACGAGGACCCCGCCGACCCGCGCTTCGCGACCTGTGTGTACGTCGAGGTCGATCCGGCGAACGGCGTGCTGGACATCGCCCGGGCCGGGCATCCGGACCCGGCGATCCGGATGTCCGACGGCACGGTACTGACGCGGCCGACGGCGGGGGGCCTGCCGCTGGGCATCGACCCGGACGCCGACTACCCCACGACCCGGCTCGCCCTGGAGGCCGGCGAGACCATGCTGATCTGCACGGACGGCCTGATCGAGACCGGCGGCCACGACCTGGACTCCGGCTGGCGGCGGCTGCGCGAGATCCTGGAGGACCACAAGGGTGATCTGGAGGAACTCGCCGACACCCTGGTGCAGGCCGTGCACGGGCCGTCGTCGCACCACACCACCGGCCCGCTGATCGACCGCCGCGAGGACGACATCGCGCTGCTGCTGCTGAGCCGGGAGGACGAAGGGTGCGGCTGCGGCGACACCGTGCTCGTGCGGATCCCCGTGCGGCGCACGATGCTGACGGTCGCGCAGGCCGAGCCGGAGCGGATCGCGGTGGCCCGGCAGCAACTGCGCGAGCTGCTGCACGACTGGACCTCCCCCGACCAGCACGACTCGGCGGTACTGCTGCTGTCCGAGCTGCTGACGAACGTCCTCGTGCACACCGACTCCGACGCGCTGCTCGTCGCCGAGATCACCGGCGAGGTGGGTGAGCGGCGGCTGCGCATCGAGGTCACCGACACCGGCGACGATCTGCCGCACAAGCGCAGACCCGGGGAGCTGGCGTCGTCCGGCCGCGGCCTGGTGCTGATGGAACTGCTCGCGCACGCCTGGGGGGTGGATCCGCGCGGCGAGGGCAAGAGCATCTGGTTCGAGCTCTACGAGTCCGTGGACGGCTCGGGCGACGGTTCCTGGTCGCCGTAGCGGTCGCGGAGTTCCTGGAGGACGCCGAAGGCGGCCGCGGTGAGCGGCACGGCGAGCAGCATCCCGAGCACTCCGGCGACCGACGCCCCGGCCGTGATCGCCACCATCACCACCGCCGGGTGCATCTGCACGGTCCGGCTCTGGATCAGCGGCTGGAGCACGTGCCCTTCCAGCACCTGCACCGCGATCACGATCCCGAGCACCCACAGCGCGATGACGAACCCCCGGTCGGCGAGCGCGACCAGCACAGCCACGGCCCCCGAGATGAAGGCGCCGAGGTAGGGGATGTAGGCCCCGACGAAGACCAGCGCCCCGAGCCCGGCCGCCCCGGGAACGTCCAGGACGAGCAGACCGACGGTGATGCAGAGCGCGTCGATGAGCGCGATGAAGGTGGTGCCGCGCATGAAGCCCTCGACGGCGTGGAAGGCCCGCCGTGCCATGGCCTCCAGGGTGTCGGCCGAGCCGCTCGGGGCCAGGGCCCGCAGCGTCCCGGCGGCCTTGTCGGAGTCGCGCAGGAAGAAGAAGACGAGCAGCAGCGCGAGCACGGCCATGGCGATGGTCTCGCCGACCACGCTGACCCCGCTGATCACGCCGGAGGCGGCGGAGCCGCCGAACTTGCCGAGGAGTTCCCGGGCGTTGGAGGCCACGTCGTCCAGCGAGGTCCCGGCCGCCCCGAAGTGGGCGGAGATGCCCCGCGCGGCGTCCTTGAGCGAGGCGACGATCTCGTCGCCGGTGTCGATGAGCGCGGCGACCACGATGTACACGGCGCCGCCGACCACGGCCACGACGGCGACACAGGTGAGCCCGGCCGCGACCGACCGCTGGACCCCGGCCTTCACCAGCCGCCGGTGCAGGGGCCCGAGCAGGGCCGTGCCGAGCAGCGCGAGCAGCACGGGCACGACGGCGGTCCGGAACTCGTCGCACAGCCGGATCCCGACGTAGACGACTCCGGACACGAGCAGCACGAGCGCGCACCAGGCGCCGAGCCGCCGGAGGGGGTCCGGGAGAAGCGGCCTGGTCCCGGAGGCGGCCGGGTCGGAGTCCTGCACCCCTCCACCCGACCACGCCGGGAGCGGGCCGTCCCGTCAGGACGACCCGCCCGGGTGACAGTCCGTCAGCCCTGCGGGCCGCTCGCCGTCATGCCGTGGACCGCCGGGACCGTCCCCAGCCGGCCCTTCTGGAAGTCCTCGAAGGCCTGCATGAGTTCTTCCTTGGTGTTCATCACGAACGGGCCGTAGTGGGCCATCGGCTCGCGGATCGGCTGCCCGCCGAGCAGGACGACCTCCAGGTCCGGCGTGTGGGAGTCCTGCTTCTCGTCCGCGCGGACGGTCAGCGAGGAACCGGCGCCGAAGACGGCGGTCTGGCCCATGTGGACCGGGCGCCGCTCGGTGCCCACGCTGCCGCGCCCGGCCAGGACGTACGCCAGGCCGTTGAAGTCCTCGCGCCACGGCAGGGTGAGCTCCGCACCCGGGGCGAGGGTCGCGTGGACCATCGTGATCGGGGTGTGGGTGATGCCGGGGCCGGCGTGCCCGTCCAGCTCACCGGCGATGACCCGCAGCAGCGCGCCGCCGTCGGGGGTGCTGAGCAGCTGGACCGAGCCGCTGCGGATGTCCTGGTAGCGCGGGGCCATCATCTTGTCCTTGGCGGGGAGGTTCACCCACAGCTGGAGACCGTGGAAGAGCCCGCCGGACATGACGAGATGCTCCGGTGGCGCCTCGATGTGCAGCAGACCCGAGCCCGCGGTCATCCACTGGGTGTCCCCGTTGGTGATGGTGCCGCCACCGCCGTTGGAGTCCTGGTGGTCGAAGATCCCGTCGATGATGTACGTGACGGTCTCGAAGCCGCGGTGCGGGTGCCACGGCGTGCCCTTGGGCTCGCCCGGCGCGTACTCCACCTCACCCATCTGGTCCATCATGATGAACGGGTCGAGGTGGCGGTAGTTGATCCCCGCGAACGCCCGGCGCACCGGGAAGCCCTCGCCCTCGAAACCGCTCGGGGCGGTCGTGACAGCGAGCACGGGACGTGCCACGGCATCGGTCGGCGCGGTCACGCGGGGCAGCGTCAACGGGTTCTCGACGGTCACAGCAGGCATGTCGGTTCCTCCTCGTGTACGCCCAGTTTAGTTGAGCGTTGAACTTTCTGCCACCCCTAACGAAGAAAACCGGACGGGCATTCCCGGGCGACGGCGCAGCGAACCACGGGAGACCGGCACGGCGAAAGACCGGCACCCCGCATCGGGGCACCGGCCTTCGTCCGTTCGGGTCAGGCGACCAGTTCACGCTCCTCGCCGGCGGCCCCGGCCGGCTCCGGCGCGCGGTCCCGCATCACCACCGTGGCCACCGCCGCCGCGGCCAGGACACCGACCGCGCTGATCGTGAAGGTCGTCGACATCGAGGCCGTGAAGGCCTCCCGGGCCGCCCGCACCAGACCCGAGTCGCCGCCCGCGAGAGCCAGGGCCCCGCCGATGGACTCCCTGGCCTGCTCGGGGGCACCGGCCGGCATCTCGTCCGCGTACCCGCCGGAGAGCAGCGAGCCGAGGATCGCGATGCCGAGGGCGGTGCCGGACTGCTGGACGGTGTCGTTGAGGGCCGAGCCGACGCCCGCCTGCTCCTGGGGGATGGTGCTCATCAGGGCGGCCACCGCGGCCGGCATCGCCAGGCCGGCACCGAGTCCCAGGATCCCCAGCGCCACGGCCGGGACCGTGAAGCCGCTGTCCGCGCCGAGCGTGGTCAGCAGCCCGAAGGAGGCGGCCATCAGCAGCATGCCGCCGAGGATGACGAACCGGTTGCCCGCCTTCACGGCGAGCTGCGCCCCGGCCGCGTTGCCCGCCAGCGCGGCCACCGCCAGCGGCAGGAAGGCCAGGCCCGCCTTGACCGCGGACCAGCCGAGGACGAACTGGAGGTACTGGGTCAGGACCAGCAGCAGGCCGGCGTTGCCGATCTGGACGAGCGCCAGGGAGAGCGAACCCCCGCTGAAGTTGCGATGCCTGAACAGGACCAGCGGGACCATCGGCGAGCGGGTGACGTTCTCCCAGACCACGAAACCGGCCAGGGCGACCACCGCGACGGCCAGGACGAGGAGGGAACGGCCGCCGAACGCGCCGTGCTGCGGAATCTCGATGATCCACCACACCAGGGCCGTCATCCCCACCGCCGACAGCACCGCGCCCAGCGGGTCCGGCTTCTGCCACGGCGCCTTCGACTCCGGCATCAGCAGCACACCGGCCAGCAGCGCGAGCCCGACGATCGGCACGTTGATCAGGAAGATCGCCTGCCAGGCGAAGTGGTCGATCAGCACCCCGCCGAGCACCGGGCTGCCCACCAGCCCCAGCATCGACACCGAACCCCATGCCGCCATCGCCTTCGGCCGCTCGTCCTCGTCGAAGACGGTGATCAGGATCGACAGCGTCGACGGCATGATCAGCGCTCCGCCGACCCCCATCGCGATCCGCACCGCGATCAGCTCGCCCGGGGTGGAACAGAACACCGCCCCCAGCGAGGCCGCCCCGAACAGCAGCAGGCCGATCAGCATCACCCTCCGGCGCCCGAACCGGTCCCCGAGGCTCCCCGAGGTCAGCAGCAGCCCGGCGAAGACCAGCGTGTAGGAGTCGAGGATCCACTGCATGTCCTGGGCGCTCGCCCCGATGTCCTCGGTCAGCGCGGGCACCGCGACCGTGAGCGCCATGTTGTCGACGACCAGCACGAGCGTGCTCAGGCACAGCACGATCAGGATCCACCAGCGGCGTGGATTGCGAGTGTCCATTTTCGTTCCCCTCCCGCGAACACCGTTCCTTCGTTGCGAACACTGTACGCACAGCCGAACAGTGTGCGCAACACTGAAGTTCTGTACGCTGATTGCGCACGCTGTTCGCACGAAGGTGCCGGAGATCCAGCAGGAGGAGCCGATGAACCGGGGCAGGACGACGGACAAGAACCCGATCCCGTCCGTATGGGCCCGTGAGCAGCGCCGGACCGACCAGCCCGCGCTCAGCCGCGAGGCGATCGTCCGCGAGGCGGTCGCGATGCTCGACGCGGACGGCATCGAGGCGCTCAGCATGCGCAAGCTCGGTGCCCGGCTGAACGCCGGCGCGACCTCGCTGTACCGGCACGTCGCCACGAAGGACGAACTGATGGAACTCGCGGTGGACGAGGTCGCCGCCGAGATCCACGTCCCGCCGGCCGACAGCCCCGACTGGCGCGCGGCGGTGACCGAGGCCGCGGAGTCCTTCCGTACGACGGCCCTACGGCACCCCTGGCTGACCCTGGTCCTGGGCCAGGCCGGGCTCGCCTACCTCGGGCCCAACTACATGAGCTTCTCCGAGCGCCTCGCGGCCCTGTTCACCGCGGCGGGGTTCCCCGAGCCGAGCCGTGCGATCGAGACCGTCTTCTCGTACGTCATGGGCATGAGCAACGCGGAGGCCGCCTGGCTCACCACGGTCGCCCGGTCCGGCGAGACCGAGGCCGGCTTCATCGCCCGCCTCATGCCCGCGGCCCAGCGGGCCGCGGCCGACCACACCCACCTGGCCATTCCGCACGCGGAGGTCGAGGAAGCCACCACCGAGCCCGCCGCCCTGCGCGACACGAAGTTCGCCTACGGCCTGGAGGTCGTCCTGGACGGCCTGGCGCTGCGCCTGCCGAAGTGAGGGCGGCGCCTGTCCGACAACGCCCTAGCCGTCTGCGAAGCAATGGCGTCTAGCCATACATCCGGCGCATCGCGAACTCGACCATCTGCTCGACGGCCTTCGCGTCGAACACCATGCGGTGCTCGCCCTCCATGTCCAGCACGAAGCCGTAGCCGGTCGGCAGCAGGTCCAGGACCTCGGCGCCGGTGATCACGAAGTACTTGGACTCCTTGCCCGCGTACCGGCGCAGCTCCTTGAGCGTGCTGAACATCGGGATCACCGGCTGCTGGGTGTTGTGCAGGGCGAGGAAGCCGGGGTTGTCGCCGCGCGGGCAGTAGACCTTCGACGTCGCGAAGACCTGCTGGAAGTCCTCGGCGGACATCTGCCCGGTCGTGAACGCGCGCACCGCGTCCGTCAGGGAGGGCGGGGACGGCTCGGGGTACAGCGGCGGCTGCTGTCCGTACCCGCCGGACATCGGCTGCTGCGGAGGGGCGTACTGCCCTTGCGGGCCCGCTGTCTGGTCGTAGCCGTACATGAGCGCAAGAGTACCGAGCGCGGCCGGGCGATCGGGCCGGTACGGCAGGCCCGGCAAACCGACAGCGAGTTGACAGCGCCGGCTCGTGGATCGCCGGGCCCGCCGCTCGTAGCGTCGGACCATGAACGGACGCCACGACGAAGGCCCGCACGAGCACGACGGGGGCCTCTCCCACGACCTGCCCGTCCTCGCCCGCCGCCGGATGATCCGGCTGATGGCGGGCGCGAGCATGGTCCCGCTGGTGGGCTGCACGGCGGAGGAGAAGACCACGGCGTCCCCCTCCTCCTCCGCTTCGGCCGCCGGGTGCGCGGAGATCCCCGAGGAGACGGCCGGGCCCTTCCCCGGCGACGGCTCGAACGGGGTGAACGTACTGAAGGAGAGCGGGGTCGTCCGCAGCGACATCACGCGGAGTTTCGGCGACTCCGCGGGCGGCACCGCCGAGGGCGTCCCCCTGACGATCATCCTGACGGTGGTGGACGCGGCCTCCGGCTGCGACATCCCGAAGCAGGGCGCCGCCGTGTACGTGTGGCACTGCGACCGGGAGGGCGCCTACTCCCTCTACTCCGACGGCGTCACCGAGGAGAACTACCTGCGCGGCGTCCAGGAGACGGACGACAAGGGCCAGGTCACGTTCGCGAGCATCTTCCCCGGCTGCTACCAGGGCCGCTGGCCGCACCTCCACTTCGAGGTCTACGACAGCCTGGCCGACGCCACGGCGGCCACGTCGATCACGAACACCTCGCAGCTCGCCTTCCCGAAGGACGTCTGCGACGCGGTGTACGCCACGGACGGCTACGGCGCGAGCGTGCGCAACCTGAGCGGCCTCTCCCTGGAAGACGACGGCATCTTCAGCGACGGCCACGACCGGCAGCTGGCGGCGATGACGGGCGGTACGGGGGACGGCTACACCGCGACCTTGACCGTTCCGGTGTGACCTGTCACAGATGACCGGAAGGGGTTGCGTCTTATTACTGGCGGGTAGCATCATCGTAGCTACTTGTTGGTACGTGAACTAGCGCGAGGATCCAGTGCCTCGCCGATCTCTCTAGGGAGCCGGGAGCCGTCGCCATGGGGCACTACAAGTCGAATCTCCGCGACATCGAGTTCAACCTCTTCGAAGTACTCGGGCGCGACAAGGTGTACGGCACCGGCCCGTTCGAGGAGATGGACGTCGAGACCGCGAAGAGCATCCTGGAGGAGCTGACCCGCCTCTCGGAGAACGAGCTGGCCGAGTCCTTCGCCGACGCCGACCGCAACCCGCCGGTCTTCGACCCGGAGACCAACACCGCGCCGGTCCCGGCCTCCTTCAAGAAGAGCTACCAGGCCTTCATGGACTCCGAGTACTGGCGTCTCGGCCTGCCGGAGGAGATCGGCGGCACCACCGCGCCCCGCTCCCTGATCTGGGCGTACGCCGAGCTCATCCTGGGCGCCAACCCGGCCGTGTGGATGTACTCCTCGGGCCCGGCCTTCGCCGGCATCCTCTTCGAGGAGGGCAACGAGGTCCAGAAGCACATAGCCAAGATCGCCACGGAGAAGCAGTGGGGCTCCACGATGGTGCTCACCGAGCCCGACGCGGGCTCCGACGTGGGCGCCGGCCGCACCAAGGCCGTGCAGCAGGAGGACGGCTCCTGGCACATCGAGGGCGTGAAGCGCTTCATCACGTCCGGTGAGCACGACATGTCGGAGAACATCCTCCACTACGTGCTGGCCCGTCCCGAGGGCGCCGGTCCCGGCACCAAGGGCCTGTCCCTCTTCCTCGTCCCGAAGTACCTCTTCGACTTCGAGACCGGCGAGCTGGGCGAGCGCAACGGCGTCTACGCCACCAACGTCGAGCACAAGATGGGCCTGAAGGCCTCCAACACGTGCGAGATGACCTTCGGCGACCAGCACCCCGCCAAGGGCTGGCTGATCGGCGACAAGCACGACGGCATCCGCCAGATGTTCCGCATCATCGAGTTCGCCCGCATGATGGTCGGCACGAAGGCGATCTCCACGCTGTCCACGGGCTACCTGAACGCGCTGGAGTACGCCAAGGAGCGCGTCCAGGGCCCGGACCTGGCGAACTTCATGGACAAGACCGCGCCCAAGGTCACCATCACCCACCACCCGGACGTCCGCCGCGCGCTGATCACGCAGAAGGCGTACGCGGAGGGCATGCGCGCCCTGGTGATGTACACCGCCTCGATCCAGGACGCGATCCAGATCAAGGAGGCCGCCGGCGAGGACGCCGCCACCGAGCACGCGCTGAACGACCTGCTCCTGCCCATCGTCAAGGGCTACGGCTCCGAGAAGGGCTACGAGCAGCTCGCCCAGTCGCTGCAGACCTTCGGCGGCTCCGGCTTCCTCCAGGAGTACCCGATCGAGCAGTACATCCGGGACTCCAAGATCGACACCCTCTACGAGGGCACCACGGCCATCCAGGGCCAGGACTTCTTCTTCCGGAAGATCGTCCGCAACCAGGGCGCCGCGCTGAACTCCCTCGCCGAGGACATCAAGAAGTTCCTCGCCCTCGGCACGGGCGGCGAGGAGCTGGCCGGGGCCCGCGAGCACCTCGCCAAGGCCGCGGTCGAGCTGGAGGCCATCGTCGGCCTGATGCTGACCGACCTCGCGGCCACCGAGCAGGACGTCAAGAACATCTACAAGGTCGGGCTCAACACCACCCGCCTGTTGATGGCCTCCGGTGACGTCGTCGTCGGCTACCTGCTGCTCAAGGGCGCCGCCGTCGCCGCCGAGAAGCTGGAGACCGCCTCCGCCAAGGACAAGGCCTTCTACACCGGCAAGATCGCCGCGGCGAAGTTCTTCGCGGCCAACGTCCTGCCGGGCGTCACCCTGGCCCGCAAGGTCGCCGAGGGCGTCGAGCTGGACCTGATGGAGCTGGACGAGGCCGCGTTCTAGATCTCTCACGTCCTCTGTTCGAGGGCCTGTTCCCTTACGCCGGGAACGGGCCCTCGTCCGTCGTTAAGGTGAAGCCATGACCCAAGCAGCCCGCTTCGACCGCGGCCACACCGACGACCTCATGACCTTCCTGGCGGCGAGCCCCTCGCCGTACCACGCCGTGGCCACAGCTGCCGAGCGGCTGGAGAAGGCAGGCTTCAGGCAGGTCGCCGAGACGGACGCCTGGGACGGGACGAGCGGCGGCAAGTACGTGCTGCGCGGCGGCGCGATCGTCGCCTGGTACGTGCCGGAGGGCGCCGCGCCGCACACGCCGTTCCGGATCGTCGGCGCCCACACCGACTCCCCCAACCTGCGCGTCAAGCCGCTCCCCGACAGCGGGGCGCACGGCTGGCGCCAGGTGGCCGTGGAGATCTACGGCGGGCCGCTGCTCAACTCCTGGCTGGACCGCGACCTGGGCCTCGCGGGCCGGCTGACCCTGCGCGACGGCTCGACGCGCCTGGTCGACGTCGACCGGCCGCTGCTGCGCGTCCCGCAGCTCGCCATCCACCTGGACCGCTCGGTGACGGCCGACGGCCTCAAGCTCGACAAGCAGCGCCACATGCAGCCGGTCTGGGGCCTGGGACACGACGTCCGCGACGGCGACCTGATCGCCTTCCTGGAGGAGACGGCCGGCATCCCGGCGGGCGAGGTCACCGGCTGGGACCTGATGACGCACTCCGTGGAACCGCCCGCCTACCTGGGCCGCGACCTCGACCTGCTGGCCGGCCCGCGCATGGACAACCTGCTGTCGGTGCACGCCGGCACGGCGGCCCTCGCGGCCGTGGCCTCCGGCGCGTCCCAGCCGGCGTCCATCCCGGTCCTGGCCGCCTTCGACCACGAGGAGAACGGCTCCCAGTCCGACACGGGCGCGGACGGGCCACTGCTCGGCAACGTGCTGGAACGCTCGGTGTTCGCGCGCGGCGGCTCCTACGAGGACCGGGCCCGCGCCTTCGCCGGTACGGTCTGCCTGTCCTCCGACACGGGTCACGCCGTCCACCCCAACTACGCGGAGCGGCACGACCCGACGCACCACCCGCGCGTCAACGGCGGCCCGATCCTCAAGGTCAACGTCAACAACCGCTACGCCACGGACGGTTCGGGCCGCGCGGAGTTCACGGCGGCCTGCGAGGCGGCCGACGTGCCCTTCCAGTCCTTCGTCTCCAACAACTCCATGCCCTGCGGCACCACGATCGGCCCGATCACCGCCGCCCGGCACGGCATCAGGACCGTCGACATCGGCGTGGCCATCCTGTCGATGCACAGCGCACGCGAACTGTGCGGCGCCGACGACCCGTTCCTGCTCGCGAACGCGCTGACGGCGTTCCTCGAGAGGTAGAACGGGCCGTCACCGCATGGGTGTTCCCCTCGGGGGTACCCGGTGTGCGGACCGGAACGACCGGACCGTACAGGGAGGCGACACTCATGGGCCTCGGCGGATGCATCATCCTCATCGCCGTGGGAGCCATCCTCACGTTCGCGACCGACTGGGACATGCAGGGGGTCAACCTCGACCTCGTCGGCATCATCCTGATGATCGTCGGACTGATCGGCGTCACGACGTTCAGCAGCATCGCCAGGCGGCGGCGTGTGGTGGTGCCGCCCACGACGCCGGTCGTGGACGACGGACGACACCACACGCGCGACGGCTACAGCGACGGTTACGGGGTGTAGGGCCACCAGGGCCCGCACCCCGGGCCGTCGAGCCCGGGAAGGCTTTCGAGGAAACACCCACTCATCTCAGCAACTAACTCAGTAATGTGCTGAGTTATGGACTTCACCGTTATCGCGCACGCCGTAGAGGTGGATCACGGCATCAAGCGGCTCTCGATGCGCTTCATCAAGAAGTACGCGGCGCCGGAGCGGCAGCGGCTGAGCGCCGAGCTCTGTGACGAGATCTCGAAGGAACTCGACAAGCTCGGGCTCATCACGCTGCCCCGGCGGCTGCCGACGTCCGAGAACGAGTTCGTGTTCGTGATCGAGAAGGACAGTGCCCTCGGCCAGACCGTGACCGTCGCGTCGACCCTCGCCGCCCTCGACAAGCTCGGCCAGAGCCCGCTGCCCCGGCTCTTCGACAACTACACCGAGGCGCGCGGCCAGTTGATTTCATGATGCCCTGACCCAGTCGTTTTCGATCAACATGGATCAGTTTCGACTGGATGCGGTAATGAGCTTGGTGGGCCCTCATCGGATCAGTAGTTTTATCAGCGCGCGAAGCGAGGCGCCTGCAACGCGCGAGCACCGCCGTTGCAGCGGAGGCTCCCTGACATCCCTTGCCATGCAATGGAGCTGAGCCTTGAGCGCTTCCGAGAAGCACCCTGCCGCCCCCGCCGCCGGCGGCGGG
>NZ_MUKA01000590.1 GCF_002150735.1 Streptomyces africanus | reverse complement strand
CCCCGCCCGGCGCCGCCGCCGCGAGACCTCGGTCCTCACCCGCCTGCGGGAGCGGACCGGAGCCGGACGGGCGGGCCCTGTCGTGACCCTGGACGACCCCAGGGACACCGAAGTCCGTCCGTCGTCCGCCGAGGCCCGCCTGCCCGGCGACCTCATCGTCCGCACCACGCCCGACCTCGCCCTCCGCCACGGCATGCAGGTGCCGCTCCTGGTCGACCTCGCCCACCTCTTCGTCTTCGACCGGCACGGCGACCGCATCTGTCCCCACCCCGCGCGCCTGCCCGACCTGGGGGAGTGAGGAGCCGCACATCAGGGCGGGGCCATGGCCATACTGTGACGTCTGGCGTCGGAAAACTATCGCCGCTAGTTTAGGTGTCGGACGACGACGCCCCGCCCCGGAGGAAGCGCGATGAAGGCATACGACGGCATGTACATCGGGGGCGCCNNCGCCGTACGGGCCGCCCGTGCCGCCCTCCCGGACTGGGCCGCGACCCCGCCCGCCGAGCGTGCGGCGCGCCTGGCCGCCCTGCGGGACGTGCTCACCGCCCGCGCGGACGAGATCGCCGAGACCGTCACCGCGGAACTCGGCTCGCCGCTGAAGTTCTCCCAGGCCGTCCACGCCGCCGTGCCGATCGCGGTCGCGGGCTCCTACGCCGAGCTGGCGGCCACGTACGCCTTCGAGGAGAAGACCGGCAACTCGGTCGTGCACCACGAGCCGATCGGTGTCGTGGCCGCGATCACGCCCTGGAACTATCCGCTGCACCAGATCGTCGCCAAGGTCGCCCCGGCCCTCGCGGCCGGCTGCACGATCGTCGTGAAGCCCGCCGAGGACACCCCGCTGGTCGCCCGCCTGTTCGCGGACGCCGTGCACGAGGCCGGCCTCCCGGCGGGCGTCTTCAACCTGGTCACCGGCCTCGGCCCGGTCGCCGGGCAAGCCCTCGCCGAGCACCCCGGTGTCGACCTGGTCTCCTTCACCGGCTCCACCGCCGTCGGCCGGCACATCGCCGCGATCGCCGCCGGGCAGGTCAAGAAGGTCGCCCTCGAACTCGGCGGCAAGTCCGCCAACGTCATCCTCCCGACCGCCGACCTCGCCAAGGCGGTCAACGTCGGCGTCGCCAACGTCATGTCCAACTCCGGGCAGACGTGCAGCGCCTGGACGCGCATGCTGGTCCACCGCGAGCAGTACGACGAGGCGGTGGAACTCGCCGCCACGGCCGCCGCCAAGTACGGCGAGCGCATCGGCCCGGTCGTCAACGCCAAGCAGCAGGCGCGGGTGCGCGGCTACATCGAGAAGGGCGTCGCGGAAGGCGCCCGTCTGGCCGCCGGCGGCCCCGAGGCCCCGCGCGAGACGGGCTACTTCGTCAGCCCGACCGTCTTCGCCGACGTCACCCCGGACATGACCATCGCGCAGGAGGAGATCTTCGGCCCGGTCCTGTCGGTGCTGAAGTACGAGGACGAGGAGGACGCCCTGCGGATCGCCAACGGCACGGTGTACGGCCTGGCCGGCGCCGTCTGGGCCGGTGACGAGGCCGAGGCGGTGGCCTTCGCGCGCCGGATGGAGACCGGCCAGGTCGACATCAACGGCGGCCGCTTCAACCCCCTCGCCCCCTTCGGCGGCTACAAGCAGTCGGGCGTGGGCCGCGAGCTCGGCGTGCACGGCCTGGCCGAGTACCTCCAGACCAAGTCCCTCCAGTTCTAGTCAGGGGAGTCCCTTCCGTCATGGCTGTCCGCGCCGCCGTCCTGCCCGCCGTCGGCTCCCCGCTGGAGATCACTGGCATCGACCTGCCCGACCCCGGACCCGGACAGGTCCGTGTCCGGCTCGCCGCCGCCGGGGTCTGCCACTCCGACCTGTCCCTGTCCAACGGCACCATGCGCGTGCCCGTCCCCGCCGTCCTCGGCCACGAGGGCGCCGGCACGGTCGTCGCCGTCGGCGAGGGCGTCACCCAGGTCTCGCCCGGCGACGGAGTCGTCCTCAACTGGGCCCCGTCCTGCGGCACCTGCCACGCCTGCTCGCTCGGCGAGGTCTGGCTGTGCGCCAACGCCCTCAGCGGCGCCGCCGACGTCTACGCCCGCACCACCGAGGGCACCGACCTCCACCCCGGCCTGAACGTCGCCGCGTTCGCCGAGGAAACGGTCGTCTCCGCGTCCTGCGTCCTGCCCGTCCCGGACGGCGTCCCGCTCACCGACGCGGCCCTCCTCGGCTGCGCCGTCCTCACCGGCTACGGCGCCGTCCACCACTCGGCCCGCGTCCGGCAGGGCGAGACGGTCGCGGTGTTCGGCGTCGGGGGAGTGGGGCTCGCCGCCCTCCAGGCGGCCCGGATCGCGGGCGCCTCGAAGATCATCGCTGTGGACGTCTCCCCGGCGAAGGAGGAACTGGCCCGGACCGCCGGAGCCACCGACTACCTCGTCGCCTCCGACACCACGGCCAGGGAGATCCGCGGCCTCACCGGCAAGCAGGGCGTCGACGTCGCCGTCGAGTGCGCCGGCCGCGCGGTCACCATCCGCACCGCCTGGGACTCCACCCGGCGCGGCGGCCGCACCACGGTCGTCGGCATCGGCGGCAAGGACCAGCAGGTCACCTTCAACGCCCTGGAGATCTTCCACTGGGGCCGCACCCTCTCCGGCTGCGTCTACGGCAACTCCAACCCCGCGGAGGACCTCCCCGTACTCGCCGGACACGTCCGGGCGGGCCGCCTGGACCTGACCGCACTGGTGACCGAACGCATCTCCCTGGACGGCATCCCGGCGGCCTTCGAGAACATGCTGGCGGGCAAGGGCGGTCGCGCGCTGGTCGTCTTCTAGCCCGTTCCCACCCGCACCCCGGCCTCCGCGCGAGGCCGGGGTGCGAGGCGTGCCCGCACGCACACTGAGTGCCCCGTACAGGCAAAAGTCCTGGTGTGCGACCCGTTGACGTCCATACCGTCCGGTCAGTACGTTCCCCGGACCATCGAGCCACCCCCCGTTCCGTCCCCGCACCCACCGGAGCGTGCACCGCATGGACACGGCCCCTTCCGCTCAGCCGCCTTCCGCTCAGCCGCACACCTCCACCGCGCCCGCCGCGGGCAACCGCCGCCGTGTGGCCACCGCCGCGGCCCTCGCCTCGGCCGTCGAGTGGTACGACTACTTCGTCTTCGGCATCGCCGCCGCCCTCGTCCTCGGGGACCTGTACTTCCCCGCAGGCAGCCCCAGCGCCGGCGTGCTGGCGTCCTTCGCCACGTTCGCCGTCGGCTTCCTCGCCCGCCCCCTCGGCGGCATCGTCGCCGGCCACCTCGGCGACAAGCGCGGCCGCAAGCCGATGCTGGTCCTCGCGCTCACTTTGATGGGTGTGGCCACCACCGGCATCGGCCTGCTGCCGACGTACGACACGATCGGCGTCGCCGCCCCGATCCTGCTCGTCCTGCTCCGCGTCGCGCAGGGCGTCGCCGTCGGCGCCCAGTGGGGCGGTGCGATGCTCCTGGCCACCGAATACGCCCCGGAGGGCAAGCGCGGCGTCTACGGCAGCGTCGTCCAGCTCGGCGTCCCCATCGGCGTGGTGACCGCCAACACGGTCTTCCTGGTCGCCGGCGCGTTCACCACCGACTCGGCGTTCGCGGCCTGGGGCTGGCGCGTGCCGTTCCTGGTCGGCCTGCTCGTCCTCGCCCTCGCCTGGTACATCCACACCCGCGTCGAGGAGACCCCGGCGTTCCGGGAGGCCGAACGCGCCCTCGCGGAGCGGGAGAAGACCGAGCAGAGCTCGCCGCTGCGCACGATCCTGCGCGGTCACCTCGGCACGGTGCTCCTCGCCGGCGGCTCCTTCGCCGTGAACACGGCGACCTTCTACATCCTCATCACCGGCGTCCTCGACTACACGACGCGCGAGCTGGACATGAAGAAGGGTCCGGTGCTGATGGTCTCGCTCTGCGTCAGCCTCACCCAGCTCGTGCTGATCCCGGCCGCCGCCGCGCTCTCCGACCGCGTCGGCCGCATCCGGATCTACGCCTTCGGGGCGGCCGGCATCGCGCTGTGGGCCGTGCCGCTCTTCCTGCTGATCGACACCGGCTCGCTGCTGTGGCTCGCGGTCGGCACGTTCGTCGCCAGCTGCTTCCTGAGCATCATGTACGGCCCCCAGGCCGCCCTGTTCGCGGAGCTGTTCACGCCCGAGATGCGCTACACCGGCGCCTCCCTGGGCTACCAGATCGCGGCCGTCGCGGGCGGCGGTCTCGCCCCCTTCGTCATGGTGCTGCTGCTGGAGGCGACGGGCACCTCGATGGCGGTGTCCGGCTACATCATCGCGCTCTCGGTGATCGCACTGCTCTCGATCAAGGTCCTCGCGGACCGGGCGCGTTCGGCGGAAGCCGGGGACGGGCCGGAGGCCGCGTCCCCGGCCACGTCAGCGAGCTGAGTCCGAGGCCTGCTCGGGCCGGGGCTCCGGAGCCNNGCGACGCCCGCCAGGCACAGCACACCACCGACCAGGGTGAGCAGCCCCGGCACTTCGCCGAGGAACAGCCAGGACATCAGGACGACCAGTGCGGGCGCCGCGTACGTCGTCGCGCCCATCCGGCTCGCGGTCGTCCGGGACAGCGNNGCCGGCGCCTCGGCGGCCTCCTTCACGAGCTGCCCGGCGAACGGCAGACAGACCACGGCGCCCACCAGGCAGCCGAACGTGGTCACCTGCAGCGGACTGGCCGTGCCCAGCGCCGGCTTCTGCGCGACGACACCGGCGGCGTACGTGACCGCCGCCAGGAGGCACAGCACCACCCCGAGCACGGAGGAACCGCCCTCGCCGGACATCGACAGACCCACGGTCACCGCACCGGCGAACGACACCGCCATCCCCGCCAGCAGCCGCGGCGGCATCGGATCACCGAGCAGCCGGGCACCCAGCAGCGCGATGAGGATCGGCCCGGTGTTCACGACCAGGGCGGCCGTACCCGCGTCGACCTGCTGCTCGNNAGCGCCAGCGCGCCCGGCGAGTAGGCCTCCCCCGCACTGCGGATCGAGACGAAGGCGGAGGCCCACAGCACGACGGTCACCGCGGCCGCACCGGCGGCCAGCAGCTCGGCCCGGCGGGCGGGGCGGGGAGGGGTGTGGTTCATCATGATCCCGAGGCTAGGAGGGGAAAGGGGAGGCCCGCTCGCGAATTTCGGACGGGGCGGTCGGGGTCTGTTGGGT
>NZ_MUKA01000589.1 GCF_002150735.1 Streptomyces africanus | reverse complement strand
GGTGTCGGCGGAGCGGATGACGACGAAGTCCCAGGGCTGCGAGTGGCCGACGGAGGGCGCGTGGTGGGCGGCCTCCAGGACACGGAGCAGCACCTCGTGCGGGATCGGGTCGCTGCGGAAGCCGTTGCGGATGTCACGGCGTTCGCGCATGACCTTCAGCACGGCCTCGCGCTCGGCGGGGTCGTAGCCGGGGGCGGCGGGACCGGTGGACTGTCGTGCTTCTGCCACTGCGCCCGCGCTCTCTGCTTCGTGGCGTTCCTGATCCGCCAGGTCTTCCTGTTCGGCGCCCCGGGTGTCCAGGTCGTCGGCGTTCTGTGCGAGTTCGGCGTCGCCTTCGCGGGGTGCGGGGACGATGACCACGGGTTCCGCCTCGGGCTGGGCCGGCTGGGGGACGGCGGCCTGGGACTGCTGCGGGCCCTGGACATGCTGTCCGGCCTGCTCGTCCGGGGCCGGGCCGGGGAGTACGACGGTGACGTCCTCGGCGGATGCCGGGGGGGTCTCCGGG
>NZ_MUKA01000588.1 GCF_002150735.1 Streptomyces africanus | reverse complement strand
GGGCGCTGCTGCTGGTCGGAGTCCTCGGGCTGTGGGAGGCGCTGTCCCGGGCCAAGGTCATCGACCCGTTCAACTTCTCCATGCCCTCGCAGATCTGGGACCAGATCTCCACCTGGGTGATGCACGGGACCGCGCTCGGCTCCCTGGGGGAGCAGATCTGGTACACGCTCTACGAGGCACTGCTCGGCTGGGTCCTCGGTGTGGTCACGGGTGTCGTGCTCGGCATCGCGCTGGGGCGGATCGCATTGCTCGCCGATGTTCTTGGTCCGTACATCAAGGTGCTCAACTCGATTCCCAGGATCGTTCTCGCGCCGATCTTCGTGATCTGGTTCGGGCTCGGCCCGGCCTCCAAAGTCGCCTCGGCCGTCGTCCTGGTCTTCTTCCCGGTGTTCTTCAACGCCTTCCAGGGCGCCCGCGAGGTGGACCGGAACCTCGTCTCCAACGCCCGGATCCTGGGCGCGAGCGACCGCCGGGTGACCTTTCAGGTGGTCATCCCGTCCGCCACGTCCTGGATCTTCACCAGCCTCCACGTCAGCTTCGGCTTCGCCCTCATCGGCGCCATCGTCGGCGAGTACATCGGTGCCACCAAGGGCATCGGCCTGCTCGTCGCGCAGTCCCAGGGCACCTTCAACGCGGCCGGGGTGTACGCGGCGATGGTCATCCTCGCCGTCGTCGCGCTCCTCGCCGAAGGGCTGCTCACTTTCGCCGAGCGCCGCATCTTCCGCTGGAAGCCCGCGGATTCCGAGCACTGACACCCGCTCCGGACGCCTCCCTTTCCTCCCTTCACAAGGACGTGAACCGCCATGCGCACCAACGCCCGATACGCCGCCCTGGCCGCCGCCGGCCTGCTCG
>NZ_MUKA01000086.1 GCF_002150735.1 Streptomyces africanus | reverse complement strand
GCCCCGACCCCGCCCCCGGTCCCGTCAAGCGATCCGACGTCCCGGACGACTCCGCGAAAGGAGACTCATGAACACCGGTGAACTCACCGACCTCGGACAGCAGCTGCGCGTGGACAGTGTCCGCGCTGCCGCCGCCGCGGGCTCCGGGCACCCGACGTCCTCCATGTCCGCGGCCGACCTGATGGCCGTGCTGCTCGCGCATCACTTCCGCTACGACTTCGACCGCCCCGCCCACCCCGGCAACGACCGCTTCGTCCTCTCCAAGGGGCACGCCTCCCCGCTTCTGTACTCCGCGTACAAGGCGGCCGGCGCCATCGACGACGAGGAGCTGCTCACCTTCCGCAAGCTGGGCAGCCGCCTGGAAGGGCACCCCACCCCGCAGCGACTGCCCTGGGTCGAGACGGCCACCGGCTCGCTCGGGCAGGGCCTGCCCGTCGGGGTCGGCATCGCGCTGGCCGGCAAGCGGCTCGACCGCACCGGCTACCGCACCTGGGTGCTGTGCGGCGACAGCGAACTGGCCGAGGGATCCGTGTGGGAGGCCGCCGAGCACGCCGGGTACGAGCACCTGGACAACCTCACCGTCATCGTCGACGTCAACCGGCTCGGCCAGCGCGGCCCGACCCGGCACGGCCACGACCTGGACGCCTACGCCCGCCGCTTCCAGGCCTTCGACTGGCACACCATCGAGGTCGACGGGCACGACGTGGACGCCATCGACCGCGCCTACGGAGAGGCCCTGTCGACCAAGGGCCAGCCCACCGCGATCCTCGCCCGCACCCTCAAGGGCAAGGGCGTCGAAGGCGTCCAGGACCGCGAGGGCCTGCACGGCAAGCCGCTCCCCGAGGCCGACGAGGCCATCGCCGAACTCGGCGGCCCGCGCGACATCCGCGTCCGGGTGCAGGAGCCGCCCGCCGCCCGCATGCTGCACTCCGTCCACACCGGGAGCTTCGACCTGCCGACCTGGGACAAGGGCGAGGAGGTCGCCACCCGCAACGCCTTCGGCGAGGCCCTGGCCGCCCTCGGGACCGGCCGCGGCGACATCGTCGCCCTGGACGGCGAGGTCGGCGACTCCACCCGCGCCGAGTTCTTCGCCAAGGAGCACCCCGACCGCTACTTCGAGTGCTACATCGCCGAGCAGCAGCTGGTCGCCTCGGCCGTCGGACTCGCCGCCCGCGGCTGGGTGCCGTACGCCGCAACCTTCGCCGCCTTCCTGACCAGGGCCTACGACTTCGTCCGGATGGCGTCCGTCAGCGGCTCCGGCATCAACCTCGTCGGCTCGCACGCCGGCGTCGCCATCGGCCAGGACGGACCCAGCCAGATGGGCCTGGAGGACCTGGCGATGATGCGGGCGGTGCACGGCTCGACCGTGCTGTACCCCTGCGACGCCAACCAGACCGCGCGGCTCGTCGGCGCGATGGCCGGCCTGGAGGGCGTCCGCTACCTGCGCACCTCGCGCGGCGAGAGCCCGGTGATCTACGGCCCGGACGAGGAGTTCCCGGTCGGCGGCAGCAAGGTGCTGCGCTCCTCCGACAGCGACCGGCTGACCCTCGTCGCGGCGGGCGTCACCGTGCACGAGGCGCTGGCCGCCGCCGACGCCCTGGAGCGGGAGGGCATCCGGGCGCGGGTGATCGACCTGTACTCGGTGAAGCCCGTCGACCGGGCCGCCCTGCGCCGGGCCGCCGAGGAGACCGGTTGTCTGGTGACCGTGGAGGACCACCACCCGGAGGGCGGTCTCGGCGACGCGGTCCTGGAGGCTTTCGCCGACGGACGCCCCGTACCGCGCCTGGCACGGCTCGCCGTGCGGAGCATGCCCGGCTCGGCCTCCCCGGACGAACAGCTGCACGCCGCGGGCATCGACGCCGAGTCGATCGCGGCGGCCGGGCGGCTGCTGGTGGAGGAGGCGGTCGTGCCGTGAGCGGCGGCGACGGCACGCGCAGGGTGCGGGCCGGCCGCCGCACCGTGGAGGTCCACCGGCCGGACAAGGTGCTCTTCCCCGGCGGCGGGGACGCCAAGGAGTACACCAAGGGCGACCTGGTGGACTACCACCGGGCCGTCGCGCCCTTCATGCTGCCGCACCTGCGCGGCCGTCCGCTGATGCTGGAGCGGCATCCGGACGGGCTGGACGGGCCCATGTTCATGCAGAAGAACACCCCGGACCACTACCCGGAGTGGATCACCCGCGCCGAGGTGGCCAAGGAGGGCGGCACCGTCCGGCACGTCGTCTGCGACGACACCGCCACCCTCCTCTACCTGGCCGACCAGGCCGGCATCACCCTGCACCGCTGGCTGTCCCGCGCCGACAGCGTCGACCACCCCGACCGGCTGGTCTTCGACCTGGACCCGGCGGGGGACGACTTCGACGCCGTACGCGAGGCCGCCCGGCTGCTGGGGGAGCTGCTGGACGAGCTGGAGCTGCCCTCGGCGCTGATGACCACCGGATCGCGCGGGCTGCACGTGATCGTGCCGCTGAACGGCCGGCACGACTTCGACGAGGTGCGCTCGTTCGCCCATGACGTCGCCGGCACCCTCGCCGGCGCCCACCCCGACCGGCTGACCACCGCCGCCCGCAAGAAGGACCGCGGTGAGCGGCTCTACCTCGACGTGCAGCGCAACGCCTACGCGCAGACCGCCGTCGCGCCGTTCACCGTCCGGCCCCGGCCGGGCGCGCCCGTGGCCACCCCGATCACCTGGGACCAGCTGGACGACCCCGGGCTCCATGCCCGCCGCTGGACCATCGCCGACGCCGTCGAGCAGGCCCGCACCGACCCCTGGTCGGGTCTGCTGACCCGCGGCCGGGCACTGGGACCGGCCCGGCGGCGGCTGAACGCCCTGCGCGGCTGAGCCACGCCCGCGTCCCGCGGCGGGTGGCAGATGCATGCGCCCATAGAGGTTTGGCGAACACTCTTGCGGCCACACGGAGGGGGAGGTGGCCATGTCGAACACAAGAAACACGCAAGAGTCACAGGGTTCACAGAAATCTCAAGACTCCCAAAGCTCTCAGAATTCGCGCAAACCGACTGACAACGCGGCTGACGACCGGCCGAGCCCCATGGAGGTGCTGCGCCAGGCGCGCGGCCAGCTCGCGGAGCTCACCGGCATGACCGCCGAGTCCGTGTCGTCCTTCGAGCAGACCGAGCAGGGCTGGGCGCTGGAGGTCGAGGTCCTCGAACTCGAGCGCGTGCCCGACACGATGAGCCTGATGGCGAGCTATCAGGTGGAGCTCGACGCCCAGGGACAGCTCACGGGTTATCGGCGCGTCCGCCGCTACGAGCGGGGGCGGTCCGACCCGCGACGGACCGGCGGTCACTAGGCCGCCCGACCGGACCCGCACCCACAGACAAGGAGGGACAACCGGCATGACAGTCGTACCGGCACAGCAGACCGGCGGCGGAGGCGGCAGCAGCGGTCTCTACGACGTGCTTGAACTTGTTCTGGACAGGGGGCTCGTCATCGACGCATTCGTGCGAGTCTCCCTGGTCGGCATCGAGATCCTCAAGATCGACGTTCGCGTCGTCGTCGCCAGCGTCGACACCTATCTGCGCTTCGCCGAGGCGTGCAACCGGCTCGACCTCGAAGCCGGGCCGCGCAAGGACCCGGGCCTGCCCGACCTGGTCGGGGAGATGACCGAGTCCGGCGCGCGCGGCAAGTCCAAGGGGGCGCTGTCCGGCGCCGCCGAGACCATCTCCGACGCCTTCAAGCAGGCGCGTTCCGAAGGCTCCGAGCAGGAGACCGAGTCCCGTCCGCGAGCCCGTAAGAGCACGTCCTCCCGCCGGAAGGAGGAGCAGGAGTGAGCACCTACGTCTACGGCATCGCGGCGAGCTCGCACCCGGGGCTCCCCGAGGGCATGGGCGGCGTCGGCGACCCGCCGCGCCCGGTGCGCATCCTGCGCGAGGGCGACCTGGCGGCCGTCGTCAGCGAGGCGCCGGAGGGGCTGCGGCCCAAGCGCAAGGACCTGCTCGCCCACCAGAACGTGCTCAGCGAGGCGGGCGCGGCCGGCTGTGTGCTGCCCATGCGGTTCGGCAGCGTCGCCCCGGACGACAACTCGATCACCCAGGTCCTCGCCGAGCGCGCCGAGCACTACAAGGAGCGGCTGCGGGCCCTCGACGGCCGGGTCGAGTACAACGTCAAGGCCAACCACGTCGAAGAGGCCGTACTGCACCAGGTGATGGCCGAGAACCCGGAGATCCGCGGTCTCGCCGAGGCCAACCGCCAGGCGGGCGGCGGCAGTTACGACGACAAGATCCGGCTCGGCGAGATGGTCGCGGCCGCCGTCAAGGCCCGGGAGGCCGAGGACGCCGCCGCGGTCCAGCGCGCCCTGGAACCGGCCGCCGAGGCCATGAGCGTGGGCCCCGAGTCCACCGGCTGGCTGGCCAACGTGTCGTTCCTGGTGGACCGGAAGTCGGCCGACACCTTCCTGGCGGCCGTGGAAGAGGCCCGCAAGGAACTGCCGCACCTGGAGGTCCGGATCAACGGGCCGCTGCCGCCGTACAGCTTCGTCGAGCCCGGCCCGACCGAGCCGGCGGGCACCGTGGCGAGCGGCACGGACGCCGGAGCGGGGTGACGACGTGGGCCTGATCTCGGAGGTGCTGCTGCTGCCGTTCGCACCCGTGCGCGGCAGCGCCTGGGCCATCAGACAGGTGCTCCAGGAGGCCGAGCGGATCTACTACGACCCCGCCACGATCCGGGCCGAGCTGTCGCGTCTGGAGGAGCAGTTGGAGGCCGGTGAGATCACCGAGGAGGAGTTCGACCGCCTCGAGGACGAACTCCTCGACCGGTTGGAGATCGCTTCGCGCGGGAGCGCGGGAACGGGCAACGGGACGACACCATGAACCGAGTGGGACTGGGGCTCGCCGTGGGGGCCGGATACCTCCTGGGGCGGACCAAGAAACTGAAGATGGCGATGGCCGTCGGCGGCCTGGTGGCCGGGAAGAAGCTGAACCTGAGTCCGCGCATGGTCGCGGACCTGGTCCAGCAGCAGCTGAGGGACAACCCGCAGTTCAAGGAGATCGGGGACCAGCTGCGGCAGGACCTGCGCGGTGTGGGCAAGGCGGCCTCCGGCGCCATGGTCGAGCGGCAGCTCGACGCTGTCGCCGACCGGCTGCACGGCCGTACGGCCCAGGTGCGCGACCAGCTGTCGGGCGCGGTGCCCGGCACGGGCGACGCCGAGGACGAGGAGCCCGAGGCCGAAGACGCCGAGGACTCCGGTCCGGAGGACGACGAGGAGCCGGAGCCGGCCCCGAAGGAGGCGGCGAAGAAGGCACCCGCCAAGAAGGCACCCGCCAAGAAGGCACCCGCGAAGAAGACGGCGCGCAAGGCCCCGGCGAAGAAGGCCCCCGCCAAGAAGGCCGCGGGCAAGAAGACGGCGGCGAAGAAGACCACGGCCGGGAGCAGGGGCGGCAGCTCCCGGACCCGGCTGCCGAAGGGAGGCGGTGAGGGATGACCGACACGCTCGGATCAGCGAGCTCCGCCGCGAACGGAGCTGCGAAGAACCCGCTCACCGATGTGGCCCACAGCGAGGCCGCCGACCGGCTGAAGGCCGAGTTGCAGGAGTACGTCGCCGCACAGGCCACCCGCATGCTGACCGGCGTGGGCCGCAAGCTCGGCGAGACCACCAACAGACTGAACGACATCGCCGAGGGCAACAGCCCCGGCTTCGCCAAGCTCGCCCTCGACGGCGGCCGCAAGCTCGCCGAGGGCAAGGGCCCGGTGCGCGCCGCACTGGAGACCGGCGGCTCGCGCATCAAGGACAAGGTCACAGGTGCCTTCAAGAACCTGGGCGGCGGCGGCAAGGGCAAGGGCAAGGGCCGTTCCGGGAACAAGCCGACCGTCATCATCGAGCACATCGACGTCGGCGTGCCCGTGCGCACCGCCTACGACCAGTGGACGCAGTACCAGGACTTCAGCACCTTCGCGAAAGGTGTCAAGGCCGCGAGCAAGGCCGACGACACCACCTCGGACTGGCAGTTGAAGGTCTTCTGGTCCAACCGCAGCTGGAAGGCCACGACGACGGAGCAGGTGCCCGACGACCGCATCGCGTGGACCTCCGAGGGCGCCAAGGGCACCACGAAGGGCGTCGTCTCCTTCCACCGGCTCACGGACGACCTCACGCGCGTTCTGCTGGTCATCGAGTACTACCCGTCCGGCTTCTTCGAGAAGACCGGCAACATCTGGCGTGCCCAGGGACGGCGCGCCCGGCTCGACCTGAAGAACTTCGTCCGCTTCATCACCATCAAGGGCGAGGCGGAGGACGGCTGGCGCGGCGAGATCCGCGACGGCGAGGTCGTCCGCAGCCACGAGGACGCGCTCGCCGAGGAGGAGTCCGAGGACGAGCGCCCCGAGGGCGAGGAGCCCGAGGACGAGTACGACGAGGAGGGGCCGGAAGAGGAGGACGAGGAGGAACCCGAGGGCGAGTACGAGGACGAAGCCGAGTCCGAGTACGAGGACGAGGAAGAGCCCGAGGAAGAACCTGAAGGGGAGTACGAGGAGGACGAGGCGGACGAGGACGAGTACGCCGAAGGCGGGAGCCGCCGATGACAACGCCCAGCAGGATGCCCGAACCCTACGGCCACGGAAGCGGCGCCAACCTCGCCGACATCCTGGAGAGGGTGCTCGACAAGGGCATCGTCATCGCGGGCGACATCCGCATCAACCTGCTCGACATCGAACTCCTCACGATCAAGCTGCGTTTGATCGTCGCCTCCGTGGACAAGGCGAAGGAGATGGGCATCGACTGGTGGGAGACCGACCCGGCACTGAGCTCGCGGGCCCGCCGTGATGAACTGACCCGTGAGAACGCCGAGTTGCGCGAGAGGCTGGCCCGGCTGGAGGAACTGGAGCCCGGCCGTGCGCAGAAGAAGGAGGCACCGTGACCGGACTGCGGTACGTCTACGCCGTCTGCCGCCCCTTCGGCACGCCGCTGCAGTCCCAGCTGTCGGGGGTGGCGGGTGATCCGCCCAGAGCGCTGGCCCACCACGGCCTCGTGGCCGTGGTCAGCCACGTACCGGAGCGGGACTTCGCGGAGGAACCGCTCCGCGCCCATCTGGAGGACCTGGACTGGCTCACCGAGACCGCCCGCGCCCACCAGGGCGTGATCGACGCGCTCACCACGGTCACGACCCCGCTGCCGCTGCGGCTGGGCACCGTCTTCCGGGACGACAGCGGCGTACGGACGATGATCGAGGCCCGCGAAGAGGACTTCCGGCGCACCCTCGACCGGCTCGAGGGCCGGGTCGAGTGGGGCGTGAAGGTGTACGCCGAGTCCGAACCGCAGGACAGCGCCCAGCCCGCGCAGAAGGCCACCTCGGGCCGCGACTACCTGCGGCAGCGGCGCATGCAGACCCGGTCGCACGAGGAGATGTGGCAGAAGGCGGAAAGCTTTTCGACGCGGCTGCACGAAAAGCTTTCCGCATTCGCGGAGGATTCCCGGCTGCATCCCCCGCAGAATCCCGCGCTTTCCAAGGCGACCGGGCGGAACGTACTGAACGCCGCCTATCTCGTGCCGCGCTCACATTCCGAGGAATTCGTGGAAATGGTGGACCGCACGAAGGGCGAGCTGCCCGGAATGCGCGTCGAACTCACCGGCCCCTGGGCGGCCTATTCGTTCGCCGGGGAGGCCACATGACCGACGGGAAGAAGCCGTGACCGTAGTGGAACGCCGTGAGGTCGCCCTCGTGGACCTGCTCGACCGGCTGCTCGCCGGCGGTGTCGTGATCACGGGGGACATCACGCTGCGCATCGCCGATGTCGACCTCGTCCGTATCGACCTCAACGCGCTCATCAGCTCGGTGAACGCCCAGGTGCCCTCCCCGTTCGAGGAGTTGCTGTGACGTCGTCCGACCAGCCCGCGCAGAACCCGCGGCCGCGCCGCAACCGGCTGGACCTGGAACCCGACACCGTCGAGCGTGACCTGGTCAAACTCGTGCTCACGGTGGTGGAGTTGCTGCGCCAGCTCATGGAGCGCCAGGCGCTGCGCCGGTTCGACGTGGGGGACCTGAGCGAGGAGCAGGAGGAGCGGATCGGCCTCACGCTCATGCTGCTGGAGGAGCGCATGGCGGAACTGCGTGACCGCTACGGACTGCGGCCCGAGGACCTCAATCTGGACCTCGGGCCGCTCGGACCGCTGCTGCCCCGCGACGGGGGCTAATTCACCACCTGTACCAGCGGCCCCTGCCTCCGGCCGCCGACGTACCACGGACGAAGAATCCCAGCAGCCACACGACGAGAACCGCGAGCGCGATCCACCAGAGAACCTTTACTGCAAATCCGGCGCCGAACAGAATCAACGCCAGAAGCAGCACCAGCAGGATGGGAACCATAATTCGAACCTCCTGCTTTTAGGGTGTCCCCGAATCCGCGTTTCAGGCGTCCTTTCGACAGAGAATTTCTCCGTGCAGGACGCTGAACCAGCCGTCCTCCCGCTGTCCCCACTCCCGCCAGGCGTCGGCCACGGCCCGCAGCTCCGCCTCGCTCGCGTGCCCGCCCTGCCGGGCCCGGTCCGCGTATGCCGACGCCAGCGTCCGGTCGGCCCACAGCCCGCTCCACCACTCCCGCTCCTCCCGGGTGGCGAAGGTCCAGGTGCCGGAGGTCGCCGTGACGTCCGTGAACCCGGCTCGCAGCGCCCAGGCCTTCAGCCGGCGCCCGGCGTCCGGCTCGCCGCCGTTGGCCCGGGCGACGCGGCGGTAGAGGTCCAGCCAGCGGTCGAGTCCCCCGGACGCCGGATACCAGGTCATCGCCTCGTAGTCGGCGTCCCGCACGGCGACGAGGCCGCCGGGCTTCAGCACCCGCCTCATCTCACGCAACGCCCCCACCGGATCCCCGACGTGCTGCAGCACCTGGTGGGCGTGCACCACACAGAACGTGGCGTCCGGGTAGTCCAGGGCGTGCACGTCGGCGACCGCGAAGTCGACGTTGGCCAGCCCCCGCCCGGCAGCCGTGGCACGCGCCCGCTCCAGGATCTCCGGCTCCCGGTCGACGCCGGTGACATGGCCTTCGGGTACGAGTGCGGCCAGGTCGGCGGTGATGGTCCCCGGCCCGCATCCGACGTCCAGGATCTTCATGTGGGGGCGGAGCGACGGCACCAGATACGCGGCCGAGTTGGCGGCGGTCCGCCAGGTGTGCGAACGGAGCACCGATTCGTGGTGCCCGTGCGTGTAGACGGCGGTCTCCCGTGGTTCCGGCATGGCGGATCCCACCCCTTCGTGTCGGGTCGGTATGGGATCACCGTACGCAGTGCCGCCGCATAGTGAGACAGCATTCCCACATTGTGGACTGACGGTGAGTCAGCCAGTCGGGATCGGCCGGTAGACGGTCAGCGCCTCGGGCAGCTTCTCCAGGATCACGCGGCCTTCCACCTCGGTGACCTCACCGTCGTAGGCGAGGAGCGTGCCGGGCGCCACGTGGTCCAGCTGCAGCCGTCCCACCTGGACGGCGGCATGGACGGGGGAGCGGGTCAGGGGCCCGGCGAGAGCGGCGGCGACCAGCCGGACCGCCGGCCGGCGACCGCCGTGCACGACCCGCACGTCGAGCTGCCCGTCCGCCAGGTCCCTCCGGCGCCCGGGCGCCAGCCCCATGCGGTGATAGGTGCCGTTCCCGGCGAACAGCAGCCACAGCGGATGCGCACGGCCCTGGACCTCGGTCTCCAGCGGGTGCCGGTCGGCCCGCAGCACACGCAGGGCCGCGAGCACGCCGGCGGGCCAGCCGCCGATCCGGGGCGACCAGCGCTCCCGCTCGCGCACGAGCTCCGGGTAGACGCCGACGCTGCACGTGTTGAGGAAGACGCCGTGCTTGCCGCCGCAGGCGTACCGGCCCACGTCCACGCGCACGGCGTCGCCCGCACGCAGGGCTCGGGCGAGATCGCGCACGTCCTCGATGCCCAGGTCGTAGGCGAAGTGGTTGAGGGTTCCGCCCGGCAGCACCGCGAGGGGCAGGCGGGCCCTGAGCGCGACACGGGCGGCGGCGTTCACGGTGCCGTCGCCGCCGCACACACCGAGAACCCGGGCGCGGGTGGCCGCCTTGTCCAACTCGGCGGGCACGTCTGCCGGCTCGCACTCGACGACCTCGGCCCGGGGGAGGGCGTCCCGCAGGGCACGGACCCGCTCGGCGCTCCCCGCGCCGGTGTTCGCCACCAGCACGAGCCCCTCGCCGTCCGGCAGCGCCGGGACGTCGGCGCGGGGCCGGGCCGGCGGGGCGACCTGGCCGCGCGTGGGCACCATGGCCCGTACGGCGAACGCGGCACCCACGCCCAGGGCGGCGCCCGCCAGGACGTCGCTCGGGACGTGCCGGCCGCCGTCGACGCGCGCGAGGGTGACGGAGGCGGCCACCGGGGCGACGACCGTGCCCCAGGCGGGGGACTCCAGGGCGACGCCGGTCGCGAAGGCGGCGGCGGACGCGGCGTGCCCGGAGGGGAACGCGGGGGAGACCGGCCGCCGCTTCAGCCCGAGGGCGCCGACGGTGACGGAGGCGAGGCCGAGGGAGGCCAGTCCGCGGGTCGCCGCGCGGCGGGCACGGGGGGTGCGGGTCGCCGCGAGGGCGGCGGCGGCCGCGAACCACAGGGCACCGTGGTTCGCGCCGCGGCTCAGGCGGGGCAGGACGGGGGGCGTCATGCGGTGCGGGTACCCGGAGGGGGGTGGACACACCGGCCCTCGCCGGGCAGGCTCAGGGTTGATCATCGTGACCGAAGAGGGGGAACCGCGGTATGAGCGGGCGAGTGACAGCGGTCAGCAGCAACGGGGAGTACTCGTTCACCAAGCCGAACCGGGACAGCGTCAGGCTGCTCGCCGGCCTGGGCGTGGAGGGGGACGTGCACGCCGGTGTGACGGTCAAGCACCGGTCGCGCATCGCGCAGGATCCCACCCAGCCGAATCTGCGCCAGGTGCACCTCATCCACGAGGAGCTCTTCGCCGAGGTCGGTGAGGAGGGGTTCAAGGTGGCGCCCGGCGAACTCGGCGAGAACATCACCACGCGGGGCATCGATCTGCTCGGTCTGCCGGCCGGCACCCTGCTGCGCATCGGCGACAGCGCGGTCGTGGAGGTGACCGGCCTGCGCAATCCCTGTCTCCAGATCGACACCTTCCAGGACGGGTTGCTGAAGCGGGTCGTGGGGCGCGACGAGGCGGGGAACGTCGTACGCAAGGCCGGGATCATGAGCGTGGTGCGGGAAGGGGGCGTGGTGCGCCCCGGCGACGCGATAGCGGTCGAACTTCCCGCGGGGCCACACCGGCCTCTGGACAGAGTCTGACCCGTTGCAGCCAGGGCCGGGTGGGTGCGCAGCCCGGTGCGACGAGGTGCCGCTGCGCCCACCCGTGCCGCCTGGGGGCGCATCCCAGGCCCTTAAGGCACTGGGGGAGGCACGACTGCCCGCAGCTAGGTGCGCCCGCACCCGCCGGCGCACGGAAGGGGACGTGTCGGGGGGTGTCCGCCCGCAGCGGTTGGCGCGTCAACGGACGGTCAGTCGGTACGCAACCCCATCGCGCCGTTCCGAGGACGGACACCCCCCGGCGCGGCCCCGAC
>NZ_MUKA01000587.1 GCF_002150735.1 Streptomyces africanus | reverse complement strand
ATGGGGGTTGCGCGGAACTGCCGGGCGGCTACCAGCATGGCCACGACCACGATCACCAGCGCGTCGACGAGCCCGGACATCACGACCTCCGTGAGCGAGAAGGGGACGCCGGCAGCGGTGCCGCCGACGCCTTCGACGTTACGGAAATCGCCTGGTCACGGGATCGGAGTGCGGGTGGATCACGGGTGGATCCCCGACCGGGCGCCTCTCCACCCAGGGGTGGAGGAAGGGCTCGGTCACGGCGGCCTGGGCTCGTACGGGAGCCCGTCGCTCTCCTGGCTGTCCGCTGACGCGGCAACGGTCAGGCGGGGTACAGGCCAGGCGCCGACGTCCGGCTGAACCGGTCCTCGTTGGGTCCGGCCCGGATCCGGGCCGGGCCCGACGAGGACCGTTGCAGCCGGTCAGGGCCGACCCAACCAGGACCACTGGAGCCGGACCAGGCCCGACCCCACCAGAACCGCTGGAGCCGGACCAGGCCCCACCCCACCAGAACCGCTGGTGCCGAACCAGGCCGGATCAGCACCGTGCCCGCACCGCGCAGGCCGAGCACGGCCAACACCCGACCCGGCTCAGCTCACCAGTACAGCAAACCAGCCCTGCCCCGTCACAGCCCGGCGCAGCGGCTACGCGTCGATCCGCGACCGATCCAGCGTGGCCGCG
>NZ_MUKA01000586.1 GCF_002150735.1 Streptomyces africanus | reverse complement strand
CACCGCGGCCATGGCCAGCGCGGCCCTCGGCGTCAGGGCCCGGGTCGACACGGACGTGGCGATCGCGTTCGCCGAGTCGTGGAAACCGTTGGTGTACGTGAAGAACAGCGCGACCGCGATGGTCACGACCAGAGCAAAGGTGTCCATGAAGGGCTCAGGACTCCTTGACGGCGATGGTCTCCACCGTGTTCGCCACGTGCTCGAACGCGTCCGCCGCTTCCTCCAGCACGTCCACGATCTGCTTGAGCTTCAGCACCTCGATGGCGTCGTACTTGCCGTTGAAGAGGTGCGCGAGCAGCTTGCGGTGGATCTGGTCGGCCTGGTTCTCCAGCCGGTTGACCTCGATCCAGTACTCGGTGAGGTTCTCCATCGTCCGCAGGTGCGGCATCGCTTCGGCCGTCAGTTCGGCAGCGCGCGCCAGCACCTCGATCTGCTGCTCGACGCCCTTGGGCAGTTCCTCGACGTTGTAGAGGACGACCAGGTCGACGGCCTCCTCCATGAAGTCCATGATGTCGTCGAGGGACGAGGCGAGGGAGTAGATGTCCTCGCGGTCGAACGGCGTGATGAACGAGGAGTTCAGCTGGTGGAAGATCGCGTGCGTGGCGTCGTCACCTGCGTGTTCCGCTGCCCGCATACGCTCTGCGATCTCGGCCCGGGCGGAAGCGTCCGCCCCGAGCAGTTCCATCAGGAGTTTCGAGCCCGTGACGATGTTGTCCGCGGATGCGGCGAACATGTCGTAGAAGCTCGTCTCCCTGGGGGTCAGACGAAAGCGCACGTGGGGTCCTCGGCTTGCTTCGGTTTCGGTCAGGCTGATGCTAGGCGCATCATTCGGCCACGGCTATCGGGCCGCCCACCAGTGTCGCCCATCGGGCACAGTGATGAGCACGGGGGCGGTCCAAGGCCCGTATACCCCGCAAAGTTCGGTACCATATACCCACTAGGGGTATGTGTCGGCGTACAGCCCACCAGGAGGACGCGATGACGGACGTGACCGACGTTACGAATGCCGGAGATGTCACGAATGTCACCGCCGGGGCGGACGTCGTGACCGACCACGACCGGGGCGTGCACGGGTACCACAAACAGAAGGACGAGCACCTCAAGCGCCTGCGCCGCATCGAGGGGCAGATCCGCGGCCTGCAGCGGATGGTCGACGAGGACGTCTACTGCATCGACATACTCACCCAGGTCTCCGCCTCCACCAAG
>NZ_MUKA01000585.1 GCF_002150735.1 Streptomyces africanus | reverse complement strand
TGTCCACGACCAGCAGCGGCAGCTCCAGCGACACCGCCAGGCCGATCGTCTCCGACTTCAGCGCCACACCCGGGCCGGACGTCGTGGTCACCGCCAGCGAACCGCCGAAGGCCGCGCCCAGCGCCGCCCCGATCCCGGCGATCTCGTCCTCCGCCTGGAACGTCCGCACCCCGAAGTTCTTGTGCTTGCTCAGTTCGTGCAGGATGTCCGAGGCCGGCGTGATCGGGTACGACCCCAGATACAGCGGCAGATCCGCCTGCCGGCTCGCGGCGACCAAGCCGTAGGACAGGGCGAGGTTGCCGGAGATGTTGCGGTACACCCCCGGCGGGAACGCCGTGGCCGCCGGGGCGACCTCGTAGGAGACGGCGAAGTCCTCCGTCGTCTCCCCGAAGTTCCAGCCCGCCCGGAACGCGGCGATGTTCGCCGCCGCGATATCGGGCTTCTTCGCGAACTTCGACTTCAGGAACTTCTCCGTGCCCTCCGTGGGCCGGTGATACATCCAGCTCAGCAGGCCCAGCGCGAACATGTTCTTGCTGCGCTCGGCCTCCTTACGGGTGAGGTCGAACTCCTTCAGCGCCTCCACCGTCAGCGTGGTCAGCGGCACCGGGTGGACGTGGTAGCCGTCCAGCGACCCGTCCTCCAGCGGAGACGTCTCGTAGCCGACCTTCTGCATCGCC
>NZ_MUKA01000584.1 GCF_002150735.1 Streptomyces africanus | reverse complement strand
GCAGGTCCGCCTGCTCGGTCTTGGTGGGCAGCCCCGTCGACGGGCCACCACGCTGGATGTCCACGACCAGCAGCGGCAACTCCAGCGACACCGCCAGGCCGATCGTCTCCGACTTCAGCGCCACACCCGGGCCGGACGTCGTGGTCACCGCCAGCGAACCGCCGAAGGCCGCGCCCAGCGCCGCCCCGATCCCGGCGATCTCGTCCTCCGCCTGGAACGTCCGTACCCCGAAGTTCTTGTGCTTCGACAGTTCGTGCAGGATGTCCGAGGCCGGCGTGATCGGGTACGACCCCAGATACAGCGGCAGATCCGCCTGCCGGCTCGCGGCGACCAGACCGTAGGACAGGGCGAGATTGCCGGAGATGTTGCGGTACACCCCCGGCGGGAACGCCGTGGCCGCCGGGGCGACCTCGTAGGAAACGGCGAAGTCCTCCGTCGTCTCCCCGAAGTTCCAGCCCGCCCGGAACGCGGCGATGTTCGCCGCCGCGATATCGGGCTTCTTCGCGAACTTCGACTTCAGGAACTTCTCCGTGCCCTCCGTGGGCCGGTGATACATCCAGCTCAGCAGGCCCAGCGCGAACATGTTCTTGCTGCGCTCGGCCTCCTTACGGGTGAGGTCGAACTCCTTCAGCGCCTCCACCGTCAGCGTGGTCAGCGGCACCGGATGGACGTGGTAGCCGTCCAGCGACCCGTCCTCCAGCGGAGACGTCTCATAGCCGACCTTCTGCATCGCC
>NZ_MUKA01000085.1 GCF_002150735.1 Streptomyces africanus | reverse complement strand
CGAGGCGCCTGGGCGGCCCGGCGTCCCGCACCGGGAGTTCCGGCCGGACCTCAGGTCGACGATCCCCGGACGGTGGTGCGAAACCGTGCGTCCATCACTCCGGGCCGCCCAACACCGCCCCCAGCCACCCCAGTTGACGCCGCACTTGCACCGCGTCGCCCCCCTCGTGCCCGTTGAACGGATACGCGTGGATCTCCTTGCGCGGCTCGGCGCCGGTCAGCTCGGCATAGCGGTTGAACGCGGCGTACGCCCCGCTCGGTGGGCACACCGTGTCCCGCAGCCCCACGCCGAAGTGGGCCGGAGCCTGGGCGCGACGGGCGAAGGAGACGCCCTCGACGTAGGACAGCGTGCGGTAGGCGTCGTGCTCGGCGCCCCGGTGGACGGCGAGGTAGGACGCGACCTCGCCGTAGGGTCCCGCGTCCGTGAGGTCGAGCGCGCGGCGGATGCCGCACAGCAGCGGGGCGGTGACGAGCAGCGCCGCCAGGTCCGGGACCAGTCCCGCGACGGCGAGGGCCAGTCCGCCGCCCTGGCTGTTGCCGACGGCGACGGTCCGCGCGGGGTCGACGCCGGGCAGTTCCCGCACCGCCGTGACGGCGCGGACCGCGTCCGTGATCAGACGGCGGTAGTGGTAGTCCTCGGGTGAGAGCAGGCCGCGTACCGCCGGGCCGGGCCCGCCCGGTGCGGTGGCGTGCGGATCGGGCGTGTCACCGCCGCATCCGTACTGGTCGCCCTGGCCGCGGTTGTCCATGAGCAGGTGCGCGTACCCGGCGTTGACCCAGGTGAGGCGTTCGTGGGGGAGACCCCGGCCGCGCCCGTAACCGGCGAACTCCACGACGGCGGGCAGGGGTTCGTCCACCCCGGCGGGTCTGCTGAACCAGGCGCGCACCGGGTCGCCCGCGAAACCGCGGAACGTCACGTCCCAGGTCCGGATCAGCCGGAGCCCCGTCTCCACCGGCCGTACCGACACCACCGGGTCCGCCCGGCCGGCCTCCTTGAGGGTGCGCAGCCAGAACGCGTCGAAGTCGGCGGGCTCCCCGATGTCCGGGCGGTGGCGCTCCAGTTCCGTCAGCGGCAGGTCGAACGCGGGCACGGCGGCACCTCGCAGGAGTCGGTGGTCATCCAGAAAGTTGCGATGGACCACTGCGGCAGATCCCTGGGGTCTACCCAGCTTCGACGCGATTCCAACGCGGCACAGACGCCCCAGCCGACTGCCGCTGCACCCATTGACAGCGCTTTCTGCTGCCCTTAAGTTGCCGCGAAGTTACCGGTAAGAGCTCGAAAGTTTCGGTTCCGCGTCCCATGCCCACGGGAGGCCCGAGCAATGAGCACGTCCACCCCATCGGCCCCGCCGGGCACCGAGGATCCGCCTCCGGCCAGAGCCGCACCCCGACGCGGCAGGCGGGACCCCGCCCGGACCGGCTGGCGGCGGGCGCTGCGCCGCGACTGGCAGTTGTACTCGCTGGCGGTCCTGCCGCTGCTGTTCTTCCTGGTCTTCCGCTACCTGCCGATGATCGGCAACGTCATCGCCTTCCGGCGTTTCGAACCGGGCGGGTCGATCTTCGGCGAGGAGTGGGTGGGGCTGCGCTATGTGCAGATGTTCCTCAACGACCCCACCTTCTGGCAGGTGTTCCGCAACACCCTGTGGATCGGCGGGCTCACGCTGCTGTTCTGCTTCCCGGTCCCGATCGTGCTGGCGCTGCTGCTCAACGAGGTGCGCCGGCGCTCCCTGAAGCGGTTCGTGCAGTCGGTGTCCTACCTTCCGCACTTCCTGTCGATCGTGATCGTCGCGGGCATCACGATGCAGATGCTGGCCAGTGACGGCCCGGTCAACCACCTGCTCGGCTGGTTCGGCCACGACCCGATCCGCTTCATCCAGGAGCCGGAGTGGTTCCGCACGATCTACGTCGGCTCGGAGATCTGGCAGACCGCCGGCTGGGGCACGATCCTCTACCTCGCCGCGCTCACCACGATCGACGAGGACCTGTACGAGGCCGTGCGCATCGACGGCGCCAACCGCTGGCAGCAGATCTGGCACGTCACCCTGCCCGGCATCCGGCCCACCATGGTCACGCTGCTGATCCTCAACATCGGCACGTTCATGGCGGTCGGCTTCGAGAAGGTCCTGCTGCTGTACAACCCGCTGACGTACCCGACCGCCGACGTGATCTCGACGTACGTCTACCGGTCCGGCGTGGAGTCCAACAGCTTCAGCTACGCCGCCGCCATCGGACTGTTCGAGGCGATCATCGGCCTGGTCCTCATCACGTCCGCCAACCAGCTCTCGCGCCGCACAGTGGGGACGAGCCTGTGGTGAAGCCGAGTCGTTCCTACCGGGTCTTCCAGGGCGTCAACGGGGTGGTGCTCACCCTCGTCGTGCTGGTGACCCTGTACCCCTTCGTCAACATCATCGCCCGGTCCTTCAGCGGGGAGCGGCAGATCCGGGCCGGAGAGGTGACCCTGCTGCCCAAGGGGTTCAACCCCACCACGTACGAGATCGTGTTCCAGGACTCGATGTTCTGGCGGAACTACGGCAACACGGTGCTCTACACGGTCGTGGCGACGGCCGTGGCCATGGTGCTCACGACGTGTTACGCCTACGTGCTGTCGAAGAAGCACCTCAAGGGCCGTGGCCTGCTCGTCGGCATCGCCGTGTTCACCATGTTCTTCACCGGCGGCCTCATCCCCAACTACGTCCTGGTCACCAACCTCGGACTGAAGAACACCCTCTGGGCCATCGCCCTCCCGAACGCCATCAGCGTCTTCAACCTGCTGGTGATGAAGGCCTTCTTCGAGAGCCTGCCGGGCGAACTGGAGGAGGCGGCGCAGATCGACGGGCTGAGCACCTACGGCATCCTGCTGCGGATCGTGCTGCCGCTGTCGAAGGCGGTCGTCGCCACGATGGTGCTGTTCTACTCGGTGTCCTTCTGGAACTCGTGGTTCAGCGCCTTCCTCTACCTGGACAGTTCCGAGCTGATGCCGGTCACCGTCTACCTGCGCAACCTCATCTCCGGCGCCACCACGGGCGGCAACGCCGGTGCCGCCGACGCACAGCTCAGCCAGGTCGGGGCCAACATCCAGGCGGTCACCATCGTGCTGACCTCGCTGCCCATTCTCTGCGTGTACCCGTTCGTCCAGCGCTACTTCGTCTCGGGCGTGATGCTCGGCGCGGTCAAGGGTTAACAAGGGAGTTCCCATGTCATCCGTGAAGAACGCAGGACAGCTGTCGCGGCGCCAGATCCTCGCCGCCGCAGGTTTCATCGGCCTCGCTACCCTCACCGGCTGTGGCAGCGGTGACGACGGCGGGGACTCCAAGGACCTGTCGAAGAAGAGAGACGGCGCGATGAAGGAGTACCGGGCCGGGCAGCGGTTCAAGGCGACAAAGCCGCTGTCCTTCTCCGTGCTGCACAACAACAACCCGGTCTATCCGATGAAGAACGGCTGGCTGTTCTGGAAGGAACTGGCCAAGCGCACCGGCATCACCCTGGAGCCCGTGGCCGTCCCCCTGGTCGACTACGAGAAGAAGAGAAGCGTCCTGATCGGCTCGGGCGACGCCCCGTTCCTGATCCCCAAGACGTACCACCCCTCGGAGGTCGCGTTCGTGTCGTCGGGCGCGGTCCTCCCGGTCAGCGACTACGTGCACCTGATGCCCAACTTCCGGGACAAGGTCAGGAAGTGGAAGCTGGAGCCGGAGCTCGACTCCATCCGTCAGTCCGACGGCAAGTTCTACCTGCTGCCCGGCCTGCACGAACGGGTCAGGTCCGGCTACTCGATGGCGCTGCGCACCGATGTTCTCGACCGGCTCGGGCTGAGCAGGCCCGGCACCTGGGACGAGGTGCACGAGGTCTTCAAGGCGATCAAGGAGGAGTACCCGGACCGCTACCCCTTCTCCGACCGCTGGAGCAAGAACACGCCCTACCCGGCCGCCGCGCTCTTCAGCTACCTCGGCCAGGCGCACGGCGTCCGGGCCGGATGGACGTACGACAACATCAGCTGGGACGCCAAGGCGCAGACGTTCGCTTTCACCGGAGCGACGGACGCCTTCCGGCAGATGATCGAGTACGTGCGGAAGCTGGTCGCCGAGAAGCTGGTGGACCCGGAGAGCTTCACCCAGACCGACGACGAGGCCGCACAGAAGCTGCTGGCCGAGAAGTCGTTCGCGATCAGCGCCAACCCGCAGGTACTGGTGCAGGAATACCGGTACAACCTGCAGAAGCAGGTCAAGGGCGCGAAGATCGAGATGATCCCGGTGCCGCTGGGGCCCGCCGGGCCGGTTGTGATGGGCGGCGCCCGGCTGGAGAACGGCGTCATGATCTCGAGCAAGGCGCTGAAGAGCGACAGCTTCGTCGCGATGATGCAGTTCGTGGACTGGCTCTGGTACTCGGACGAGGGCCAGCGGTTCGCCCGGTGGGGCGTCGAGGGCGTCACCTACACCCGCTCCGGTGGTCAGTACAGGATCAAGGACGGCATCAGCCTCATGGGTTCCGACCCGGACGCCCCGAAGGACCTGCAGAAGGACTACGGCTTCTACAACGGCGTCTTCGCCTACGGCGGCAGCTGGGAACTCGTCTCCTCCATGTTCGGCCCGGACGAGAAGAAGTTCCAGGACGTCATGGCCCGGCGCGAGCAGACGCCCATCGCCCCGGCCCACCCGTTGCAGTCCTTCGAGCAGGAGCAGGCCTCCCTGTGGGAGACGCCCCTCAGGGACCACGTCACCCAGAACACCCTGAAGTTCGCGCTCGGTGAGCGCCCGCTGTCCGACTGGGACGCGTACGTCACCGAGCTGAAGGCGAAGAACATGCAGCAGTTCGTCGACCTGCACAACAAGGCCTACGAGCGGTTCAAGAAGGAGAACGGGTGATCGGCCTCCGGGACGCGCCGACCGGCCGGCCGCCCGGCGCCCCGCGACATCGGGCCGGCACCGGCCGTGTCGCCCTCGCCCCGCGCTGCGGCTGCCAGGGCTCGGCCGAGCGCGCGTGCTCCGACCAGCGGTTGACCGCCGACGTCGGCCGTGTCGTCCTGCCCCTGACTCTGAGCCGCCATGAAGTCACCCTCGTCGAACCCTTCCCGGTCGTCGACGAGACCCGGCCCCGGTGGGACGAGCGGCGCCTGCCCGGCCGGGAGGCGGCATGAGCACCGCCGGCACCTCCGACTTCGGCACCGGAGCCCTCTCCCGCGCCTCCGCCCTGATCCACACCCTCCTCACCGTCGAGGCGCTGCTGCTCCTCGCCGCCTCCCCGGGCCTGGCCGGGCTGCTCCTGCTTCGTCCCGACCCCGCCAACCTCCCCCTCGCGGCCCTGTGCCTGCTGCCGCTCGGACCGGCCCTGTCCGCCGCGCTCTACGCCCTCCACCATCGCAGCCGCGACCTCACCGAGCTGCGTCCGGCCCGAGCCTTCCTGCGCGGCTGGCGGCTCAACGCCGTACCGGCGCTGAAACTGTGGGTACCGCTGCTGGCCTGGCTGACGGTCATCGCCTTCACCCTGACGCACTTCGCCGCCACCGGCCTGCCCGGCTGGTGGGCGCTGCTGCTCGCGGCGATCGGCGCCGGCTCCCTCCTCTGGGGCGCGCACGCCCTCGTCCTCACCTCGCTGTTCGCCTTCCGCGCCCGGGACACCGCCCGACTCGCCGGGTACTTCCTGTCCCGGCACGGCCGCGCCACCCTCGCCGCGGCCTCCCTGCTCGTTCTGACGGCAGCGATGACGGCCCTGCTGACCGAGGCCCTGCCCGCCCTGCTGGCCGCCCCGCTGCTGCTGTCCCTGCTGCACGGCAGCCGCACGGTGATCACCGAGACCCAGGAGGACTTCACGGCATGACCGCGCCCCGCACGCCGAAGATCCCGTACGGCGGTGACTACAACCCCGAGCAGTGGCCCGAGGACGTCTGGGACGACGACCATCGCCTGTTCACCCGGGCCGGCATCGACACCCTCACCGTCGGCGTGTTCACCTGGTCCCTCACCCAACCGGCTCCGGGCACCTACGACTTCACGGTCCTGGACCGCATCCTGGACCGGGCCGCCGCAGAAGGACGCCGGGTCTGCCTGGCCACCGGCACCGCCGCCCTCCCGCCCTGGCTCGCCAAGCGGCACCCCGAGGTCAACCGCACCGACTTCGAGGGCCGCCGCCACCGCTACGGCCAGCGCCACAACTTCTGCCCCAGCTCACCGGCGTACCGCGAGCACGCCACCGCGCTGGCCTCCCGCCTCGCCGAACGGTACGCCGACCACCCCGCCCTGCTCGCCTGGCACATCAACAACGAGTACGGCGGCGCCTGTTACTGCGAGCTGTGCGCCGAGGCGTTCCGTCAGTGGCTCCGGGACCGGCACGGCACCCTCGACGCCCTCAACGACGCCTGGTGGACCGCCTTCTGGTCGCACCGCTACACCGACTGGGACCAGATCGAGCCGCCCAGCGCCCTCACCGAGCACTGGCGCGGCCCCGACCACACCGCCTTCCAGGGCATCACCCTCGACTGGTTCCGCTTCACCACCGACGCCCTCCTCGGCTGCTTCCTGGCCGAGAAGGAGGTGATCCGCGCCCACGACCCGGACACCCCCGTCACCACCAACTTCATGGGCACCTTTCGCCCCCTCGACTACCACCGCTGGGCGCCCCACCTCGACTTCGCCTCCTGGGACAACTACCCGCCCCTGGACGCCCCGCCGACCCGGCCCGCCCTCGCCCACGACCTGATGCGCGGCCTGAAGGACGGCGCCCCCTTCTGGCTGATGGAGCAGACGCCGTCGACGACGGCCTGCCGGGACGTCAACCCGCTGCGGCGCCCCGGCGAACTCCGCCTCGCCACCTTCCAGGCCATCGCCCACGGCGCGGACGCCGCCCTCTACTTCCAGATGCGCGCCTCACGGGGCGCCTGCGAGAAGTACCACGGGGCGGTCATCGGCCACGCGGGCCGCGACGACACCCGCGTCTTCCGCGAAGTCGCCGAGCTAGGACGGGAGTTGGAGGCCCTGGGCGACCGGACCCTGGGCGCCCGCACCCCGGCCCGCACCGCCCTGCTCTTCGACTGGGACAGCTGGTGGGCCCTGGAGATCTCCGACGGCCCCTCCCGGCTGGTCAAGTACGTGGACGTGGTCCACGCCTACTACCGGGCCGCCCGCGAGGCCGGCGCCGACGTGGACGTGATCCCGCAGTCCGCCGACCTCACGCCCTACGACGTGGTGCTCGCCCCCGCCCTCCACCTGGTCAAGGGCGACCTCGCCACCCGCCTCGAAGAAGTGGCCGCACGCGGCGGCACGGTCCTGGCCACGTTCCTCTCCGGCCGCGTCGACGCACACGACCGCGCCTTCCTCACGGACGTCCCCGGCCCGCTCGCTCCGCTGATGGGCATCCGCGTGGACGAATGGGACGCCCGCCCACCGGAGTTCACCCAGCCCGTCCCCGAACTGCGGGCAGAGGCACGGCTGGTCTTCGAGATCGTGCTGCCGCGCGGCGCCGAACCGGTCGCCACCTACGGCACCGACTTCTACGCGGGCACTCCGGCCGTCACCCGCAACCCGTACGGCGACGGCGAGGGCTGGTACGTCGCCACCGCCCTCGACCAACCGGGTGTCGACGAGGTCGTCCGCCGGATCCTGGCCCGCCACGACCTGCTCGGCCCCTACGCCGGCCACCCCACGGTGGAGACGGCGACCCGGGTCGCCCCCGACGGCACCCGCCTGCTCTTCCTCCTCAACCACGCCCCCGAGCCGGCCCCTCTGACCGCCCACACCACCGCCACCGACCTCCTCACCGGCAAGCGCGTGGAGCAGGGCGACCCCCTGGTCCTCGACCCCCTGGGCGTCGCGATCCTTCAATGAAGTCCTTCAGTGGATCCGCCGCCCCCGCTCGTCCGGCACCCCCGACTTGCGGAAGAAGTAGCTGTTGATCTGGTCGCGCCACTCGCGGGCACTGCGGAGCTGCTCCTCGTACCGCTCCGCCACCCGCGCGTGGCGCGCCGGGTCGACCAGGTCCGCCAGGCCCACCCACACGCGACGGGCCTCCTCGACCTCCTCCACCCCCTCGAAGTGCGTGTCGTAGATGTGCTGGATCACGGTCGTCCCGCTCTTCAGCGGATGCCCGTACGGCACGTGGTGGAAGAACAGCAGCAGCTCGTCGGGGCAGGTGTCCGGCGACTCGTACAGCTCGGCCCACGGCTTGGCGTACTGCCCGGCGTATCCGGTCCCGGTCGCCACGCTGCGGTCGGCACCGACGCCGTCCCGGTCGGCGAAGTGGTAGGTGCCCCACGGGCTGTACTCGTACCCGTCGACGCTCGGCCCGTAGTGATGGCCCGGCTGCACCATCCATCCCACGCCGAGTGGAGCGGTGTACTTCTCGTACGTCCGCCACGAGCCGTCGAGCACCGCGTGCAGTCCGTCGGACAGGCGCTGCGGGGCCTCGGGGAAGGTGAGCCCGATCCACTCGTCGAGCACCTCACGCGGCTCGGCGTCCGGTCGCCAGGCCAGCCGCCCGAAGGTGTACAGGTTGGCCTGGGCGAGGGGGTGTCCCGTCCAGAACGGATCGTCGCCGGCGTTGGACACGCCGACCAGCCCGCCCCGCGCCCGTTCCCCCACGGACGACTCCGGTTCGTGCCGGAACCGCAGCACCTCACTCCACATCGGCCCCAGCCAGCAGACGTGCCGCTGCTGCCCGGTGTACTCCTGGGTGACCTGCAACTCCACCGCCAGCCGGGTACGCGGCATCGCGCCGATCAGCGGCGAGACCGGCTCGCGCACCTGGAAGTCCATCGGCCCGTGCTTCACCTGGAGCACCGCGTTCGGCGCGAACTCGCCGTCCAGCGGCACGAAGTGGTCGTACGCGGCCCGGGCCCGGTCCGTCGTACGGTCCCGCCAGTCCTGGCGGTGGTCGTAGACGAACGCCCGCCAGTGGACGGTGCCGCCGTACGGCCCCACCGCGGCGGCCAGCATGTTCGCCCCGTCCGCGTGACTGCGGCCGTAGGCGAACGGGCCCGGCTGCCCCTCCGAGTCGGCCTTCACCACGTACCCGCCGAAGTCGGGGATCGCCTCGTACACCCGCCCCGTCGCCTCGGCCCACCAGCCGCGCACGGCCTCGTCCAGCGGATCGGCCGTGGGCAGTCCGCCGAGCACCACCGGCGCGGCGAAGGAAACCGACAGGTGGGTGCGGATGCCGTAGGGCCGCAGCACCTCGGCGATCGCGGCCACGTCGCCGATCCGGTCGGTCAGCAGACGCGCCTCGGTCGCGTGCACGTTGACGTTGTTGACGGCGACCGCGTTGATCCCGCACGCCGCCAGCAGCCTGCCGTACGCCCGCACCCGCTCCAGGTCGCCGCGCGCCCGCCCGTCCTCCCAGAACAGCGAGCCGCCCGCGTACCCGCGCTCCACCTGGCCCATGACCGGGTGCACCGCGACGTTGTCCCAGTGGTCGAGCATGCGCAGGCCGAGCGCCGGGCGATGCGTCTCCCGCGCCCACCCACCGGCGAACGCCGCCTCGCCGAGGCGCACGACGTGGAACAGGCCGTACAGCAGCCCCCGCCCGCCGGAGGCGGTGACGACCGTCGTGCCGCCCTCACGCGCGCAGGTGAAGCCCTCTTCGCCGAGGCCCTCGCCGCCGAGGTCGAGGACCAGGTCGTACGTGCCGTCGGACACGGCATCCCGCACGACCCGGCCCCCGAACCGCCGGCAGGCCTGAGCCACCTCCCCGTGCACCGTCTCCGCCAGTGCGCCCGGTCCACGGATCAGCGTCCGCCGGCTGCCGACCGCCCGGAAGGCGGCGGGCGGCAGCCAGGCCGGGTCGACACCCTCGGGCAGGACGGGCACGGGAAGCGGCATGGAACCCCCCCAACTCGGCTGCTCAGGCGAGCAGTTCGACCTCCGCCAGCGTGCCCTCGCCGTCGAGGACCAGGCGGTACTTCTCGTACGTACCCGGTGACCTCACGCTGAACGCGCGTGTCTGTCCGTCCCAGGCGAACGACTCCCCGGAGCGCCGGTCCAGCGTCCGCCAGGTCGCGCCGTCGGAGGAGCCCTGGAGCGTCCAGCCGTCCGGTGCACGCGCCCGGTCCGCCGACGACGTCAGCGTGTACTGGACCGCCTCGGCGCGCCCGGGGACCGGCAGGTCCACGGACGTCACCGCCGCGTCCGTCGCCGACGTGTCGTCGAACAGGGCGCCCTCACCGTCGAGCACGTCCGCCCGGGGCGCCGGCACCTCGTCGTCCCGCGTGATCGACACCGGCGCCGCGTGCCTGCCCGTGCCCCACGACGACGGCCGCGGACCCATGTCGAACTCCAGCACGCCGCCCTGGGCGACCAGCGCGTGGGGCAGCGAGGTCTTCGTCCACGTCCGGCCGTTGACCTTCAGCCCCTGCACGTACACGTTCCGCGCGCTGTTCCGCGGTGCCTTCACCACCAGCTCGCGCCCGTTCTCCAGATGGACGGTCGCCTTCCGGAACAGCGGGGAGCCGATCGCGTACTCGCCGCTGCCCATCACCAGCGGGTAGAAGCCGAGCGCGGAGAACAGGTACCAGGCCGACTGCTCGCCGTTGTCCTCGTCGCCGTGGTACCCCTGGCCGATCTCGCTGCCGGTGTACAGCCGGGACAGCACCTCGCGGACCTTCTCCTGCGCCTTCCAGGGCTGCCCGGCCGCGTCGTACATGTAGATCGCGTGGTGGGCGACCTGGTTGGAGTGCCCGTACATGCCCATCCGCACGTCCCGCGCCTCGGTCATCTCGTGGATGACGCCGCCGTACGAGCCGACGAACTCGGGGGAGGCCGTCTCGGGCGTGGAGAAGTACGCGTCGAGCTTGTCGGCGAGGCCCTTCCGGCCGCCGTACAGATTGGCCAGACCCCGGCTGTCCTGCGGGGCGGTGAAGGCGTACCCCCACCCGTTGGTCTCGGTGTAGTCGTGGCCCCACACCCGCGGGTCGTACGTCGAGGACTCGACCCGCCAGTCGCCCTTGGCGTCCCGGCCCTGGAAGAAACCGGCCTTGGCGTCGAACAGGTGCACGTAGCCGCGGGCCCGGTTCAGGAAGTACTCCGACTCCTCCTTGTAGCGCCGCTCGCCGGTCTCCTCGTAGAGCTTTTGTCCCATGCGGGAGATGCCGTAGTCGTTGAGGTAGCCCTCCAGCGCCCAGGACAGGCCCTCGTGCGTCTCGGTGCTCGTGTAGCCGAGGAAGGGGGAGGTGGCCATGCCCTTGCGGCCGACGCCCGAGCTCGGCGGCACGACCGTCGCGTTCTTCACGGCCGCGTCGTACGCCGCCTTCGCGTCGAAGTCGACGCCCTTGACGTACGCGTCAGCGAACGCCACGTCGGAGGACGTGCCCGTCATGAGGTCGGCGTAGCCGGGGGAGGACCAGCGCGAGGTCCAGCCGCCGTCCTTGTACTGCTGCACGAACCCGTCGACCAGCTCACCCGCTTTGCTCGGCGTGAGGAACGAGTACGCCGGCCAGGTCGTCCGGTACGTGTCCCAGAAGCCGTTGTTGACGTACACCCTGCCGTCGACGATCTTCGCGCCGGTGTGCGTCGGGGTGTCCGGGTCCGGCATGGGGGAGAAGGGCGAGGCGTACCGGTCCTTCCCGCCGACCTTCTCGAAACCGGAGTTCGGGTACAGGTACAGCCGGTACAGGCTGGAGTACAGCGTCGTCAGCTGGTCGGGTGTCGCGCCCTCGACCTCCACCTTGCCGAGCAGCCGGTCCCACTGCCGCTGGGCGCTCCGCTTCACCGCCTCGAAGGAGGTGCCGTCCGGGATCTCCTGGCGGAGGTTGTCCCTGGCCTGGTCGACGCTGATCAGCGAGGTCGCCAGGCGCAGGGTGACGGTCCGGTCGGCGGCCTCGAAGCGGAGGTAGCCCTTGACGCCGGACGACGAGCCCTCGGTCACGGGCTGGTCGAACTCGCCGTAGACGAACAGCCGGGTCGCGCCCGTCGACAGTCCGGACTTCACATCCGAGTAGCCGGTGACGATCCCGTTCTCCCGGTCGAGCGTGAGCCCCGCCTGGTCCGTCACATTGTCGAAGAGGACACTCGCGTCGTCGCCCGGGTAGGTGAAGCGCAGGGCCGCCGCGTGGTCGGCCGGCGCCATCTCGGCCTTCAGCCCGTTCTCGAACCGCACCCCGTAGTAGTACGGCCGCGCGGTCTCGTTCTCGTGCCGGAAGGCCAGCTCCCGCGCCTCGCGGCCGGTGTCCGGGGTGCCCGGGGCGGCCGACGGCATCACCTGGAAGGTCTGCCGGTCACCCATCCAGGGACTCGGCTCGTGGCTCGCGCTGAACGCCTGGATCGTCGGCAGGTTGTCCGCGTTGTTCGCGCGTGCGTAGTCGTACAGCCAGCTCAGCGAGCCCGCGTTGGTCACCGGCGTCCAGAAGTTGAAGCCGTGCGGCACCGCCGTCGCCGGGAAGGTGTTGCCGCGTGAGAAGCCGCCGCTGGAGTGGGTGCCGCGCGTCGTCACCGCGTAGTCGGACAGATGCGCCTTCGGTCGCTCGGGGGCGACGGACTCGACGGTCACGTCGTCCAGCCAGCCCCGGAACCTCGCCGGGCCCTTCGGCGAGTCGTACGCCACCAGGATCCGGTCCACGGTCTTCCCGGCCGCCACCGACCCGATCCGCGCGGCCACGTCGTTCCACTGGTTGACGTAGAGGACCTTCGCCGCGCCCTGCCCCCGCGGGGTCAGCGGGAAGCCGTGCTGGTCCGTGGCCCCCAGGTCACTCAGGTAGGTGCCGTCGGTGAAGGCGAGGTCGACGGAGACGTTCGTCGCGTCGTGGTCGAGGTCGCCGTCCGCCATCGACGGGAAGACGCGATAGGCCAGCTGTGTGTCCCGGCCGACGGCCACGTTCACGTCGAAGACCTTGTTGTACGAGTACGCCCGTCCCTCGGAGGTGTGCCGGCCGGCGTACCGCAGGGCGCGCTTTCCGGTGAACCCGGCGCCCGCCTTGGCGGTGGGGGAGCCGCTCGGACCGCGGTCGACGAGGGAGAGCATGTCCTGGGGGACGGGCCCGTCGCTGCCGCCGGTGGAGAACTGCACGTCGGCGAGCTGGAGGAGGTCGCCGCCGTTGTTGCCCGTGACGTCGAGCCGTAAGTACCGGTACTCGGCCGGTTCCGCCACGTCGTACGTCCTGGTCTGGAACCGTTCGGAGAAGGCCTCCCCGGAGCGGGTGTCGAGCGTCTTGAAGTCCTTGCCGTCAACGGAGCCTTTCAGGGTCCAGTCCTTCGGGTCGCGCTCGTCGTGGTCGTTGGCCGACGTCAGTGCGTATCGCACCAGTTTGACCGGCTTGTCCAGGTCGAATTCCACCCAGCCGGTGGGCTCGAAGGTGAGCCATTTGGAACTCGGCTCACCGTCGACGAGGTTCTCCTTCACCTCGCCCCCGCCCGTGTTCTCGGCGCTCGCCCGGACATCGGTGACGTGGTCGGTCACATTGCCCGGTATGCCGCTGCTGTAGCCGCCGTCGACGCCCGAGGCGCGTTTGCCGCCGTCCGGGCTGGTGTCGACGGTGTTCAGCCAGTCCGGAACCGGGTCGTCCGCCTCGAAAGAGGAGGCGAACCTCAGGTCGGCCTTCCCTTGGGTTCCGGGCAGTGCGACCGCAACGCCCTGGGACCCCAGGGCCACAGCGAAAGCGGTCGCCGACACGACCGCCCTACCCCATCTGTGCCGAGCTTTCCGTTGCATCAACGGGTACCCTCCCTGCGCAGTGGACAACGTTGTCAACTTCGATGCGCAAGGACCAGTAGTTGCCCAAGTGCCAAGGGGTGTCAAGGGTGTTGCTTGTGGCATTCGGGGGTGTCGACCGGCATTTTTCCGCCGGGGGAGAGGGGGGCCGCCCGACTTTCCGCGAGGTCTCAACTCGGATAAGACCCACGGTCAACCCTGTGTTCGATCTTGATCCGCTGGCGGGAAGTGGACTATACCTGTCGCACGCTTCACACGATCCGCACGTCACCACCCGCACTTCCTGCACGACCCAGCTTGACCCGAACGCGGTGCCGGGAAGGATCCGGTTCACCGCCTGAGTCCTGGAGAAGGCGAGGACTTGAGCATGGGATCCACTTCCGCCGAGAACCACGGCGCCGAGGGTGTCGGCCGCCGTGATCTGATCAAAAGGTCCGCCGCGCTCGGGCTGATCTCCGTTCCCACGATGAGCTTCCTGTCCGCCTGCGCCAGCAGCGGCGGCGACGACAGCGGGGACAAGGCCAAGGCCGGCAAGAAGACCGCGAAGAACCCGCTCGGCGTCAACGACACCGCGGGCATGGAATTCGTCCTGTTCGACGGCGGTTTCGGCAAGGAGTACGCCGAGGATGCCGTGAAGATCTACCAGAAGAACTTCCCCAAGGTGAAGGTGAAGTTCTCCGCCACCCAGAAGATCCAGTCCACCCTCCAGCCCCGCTTCAACCAGGGCACCCCGCCGGACCTCATCGACAACTCCGGCGCCGAGCAGATGGACATGGGCGTCCTGGTCGGCAAGAACCAGCTCGCCGACCTCACCCCGCTGCTGGACGCGCCCTCCTACGACGACCCGAACAAGAAGGTCCGCGACACCCTGCGCCCCGGCATCGTCGAGATGGGCCAGTTCGACGGCGAGAAGGTCTGGATCTTCTACTACGCCTACACGGTCTACGGCGTCTGGTACTCGCAGAAGGCCCTGGACTCGCTCGACGAGCAGTACCCCGAGACCTGGGACCAGATGCTCGCGGTCTGCGAGAAGGCCAAGAAGAAGGGCATGGCGGGCTGGACATACGCGGGTAAATACCCCTACTACCTCCCCTTCTCGCTCTACCCGATGATCGGCAAGGTCGGCGGCCGCGAAGTCCTCGACGCGATCGACAACCTGGAGCCGAACGCCTGGAAGCACCCGGCCGTCAAGGCCTGCTTCGAGGCCTACTACGAGCTCTACAAGAAGGGCTACGTCCTCAAGGGCACCCCGGGCCTGGACCACATCCAGTCGCAGACCGCCTGGGCCGAGGGCAAGGCGCTGTTCATCCCGAACGGCTCCTGGGTGGAGAACGAGTCGGCGAAGGTCATCCCCAAGGACTTCGACCTGGCCGTCTCCGCGCCCACCGGCCTCGACTCCTCCGACAAGATGCCCTTCGGCACCATCTGGGCCTCCGGCGGTGAGCCCTTCATCGTCCCGGCGAAGGCGAAGAACGCCGAGGGCGGCATGGAGCAGCTGCGCATCATGCTCAGCGAGGCCTCCTCGAAGAACTTCACCAGCAAGGTGAAGTCGCTGACCGCGTACAACGGCGGCACCGACGGCATCGCCCTCACCCCCGGCCTCGAGTCGGGCGTCGCCGCGCTGGAAAAGGCCGGCGACAACGTGGTGAATCCCCGTCTCCAGGACTGGTACGTGCAGTTGCAGAAGGAGAAGATCGGTGTCTCCGGCCTCGGCGAGATGATGGCCGGCCGCCTCACCCCGGCCGAGGCCATCAAGAAGATCCAGGGCTTCGCCGACGAGGCCGCGAAGGACGACTCCATCAAGCACTACAAGCACCAGTAACGGCACCGGAATCCCAATTTCCGCAAAGGCACCGGAGTGGCGATGCAGCACGGCAAGTACCGGTTCATCGTGGGCTTCCTCGCGCTGCCCCTGGGACTGTACGCGCTCTTCGTGGTCTGGCCGTTCATCCAGTCCATCTATTACTCGTTCACGGACTGGACCGGCCTGAGCCCCGAATTCAAGATGGTCGGATTCGACAACTACAGCCGGCTGCTCGACGACGACATCTTCTGGAAGTCGTTGCAGCACAGCCTGCTGTTCGCCCTCCTGCTGCCGGTGGTGACGATCAGCCTCGCGCTGTTCTTCGCCTTCATGATCAACGTGGGCGGCAGAAAGAGAAAGAACGGACCGGTCATTTCCGGCGTCCGCGGCTCCTCCTTCTACAAAATCGTCTACTTCTTCCCGCAGGTCCTCTCGATCGCCATCGTCGCGCTGCTGTTCGCGTTCGCGTACAACCCGGACAGCGGCGCGATCAACTCGGTCCTGCGCGGCATCGGACTCGGCGACGTCCAGCCCCTGTGGCTCGGCGACCCCGACCTGGCGCTGTGGGCCGTGATGGCGGTCCTCGTCTGGTCCACGGTCGGCTTCTTCGTGGTCCTCTTCTCCGCCGGCATGGCCTCCATCCCGGGGGATCTGTACGAGGCGGCGCTGCTGGACGGCGCGAACCGCTTCACCACGTTCTTCCGCATCACCCTGCCCCTGCTCTGGGACACCGTGCAGTCGGGCTGGGTCTACATGGGCATCCTCGCCCTGGGCGCCGAGTCGTTCGCGGTCGTGCAGATCATGACGACCGGGCCGGGCGGTCCCGACTACTCGACCACCGTCATGGTCCTGTACGTGTACCAGAAGGCGTTCCGGGACGGGCAGGCCGCCTACGCCACCACCATCGGTGTCGCCCTGCTCGTCGTCACGCTGGCCTTCGCCGCCGTGGTGATGCGGCTGGGCCGTCGCGAGCGGCTGGAGTACTGATGAAGACGACACAGACCCCCGCGCCCGTGCCGGCCGAGTCCGGAGCGCCCGTCACCAAGGCGGATCTTCCTACGGCCCCACCGCCGAAGGAGAAAAAAGAGGGCACGGTCCTCAACGCCTTCTCCCACGGCATCCTCGTCCTCTGGGCGGTCATGGTGGTGATGCCCCTGCTCTGGGCGGTCATGACGTCCTTCAAGGACGACCGCTCGATCTTCTCCTCGCCCTGGTCGCTGCCGGACACGCTGCACTTCGACAACTGGTCGCGGGCGTGGACCGAGGCCAACATGAGCGACTACTTCCTCAACACGGTCCTCGTGGTCGGCGGTTCGCTCATCGGCACGCTGGTCCTCGGCTCGATGGCGGCGTACGTCCTGGCCCGCTTCGACTTCCCGGGCAACCGCTTCATCTACTACCTGTTCATCGGCGGCATGAGCTTCCCGATCATGCTGGCGCTGGTCCCGCTGTTCTACGTCGTGAACAACATGGGCCTGCTGAACACCATCCACGGCCTGATCCTGGTCTACATCGCCTACTCCCTGCCGTTCACGGTCTTCTTCCTGACGGCGTTCTTCCGCACCCTGCCGACGTCGGTGGCGGAGGCGGCCTTCGTCGACGGCGCCTCGCACAGCCGTACGTTCTTCCAGATCATGCTGCCCATGGCCAAGCCGGGCCTGATCAGCGTCGGCATCTTCAACTTCCTGGGCCAGTGGAACCAGTACATGCTGCCCACGGTCCTCAACACCGACCCCGACAAGCGCGTGCTCACCCAGGGCCTCGTCCAGCTGGCGGTCAGCCAGGGCTACAAGGGCGACTGGTCGGGCCTCTTCGCGGGCCTGGTGATGGCGATGCTGCCGGTGCTCGCCGCGTACATCATCTTCCAGCGGCAGGTGGTGCAGGGCCTCACGGCGGGGGCGCTGAAGTAACACGGCCCTCGCAGCGACTGCCGGCGGGACCGCAGCCCGGCCCTGCGAGGTGCCGCCGGCTGCTGCCCGGGCCGGGTGGGTGCGCAGCCCGGCGTTGCGGGGTGCCGCTGCGCCCACCCGTGCCGCCCCAGCGGCACGACTGCCCGCAGCTAGGGCGGCCACGGCGTCCGCAGCGCGGCGGCCTGCGGCAGCTAAGGCGAGATGCGCCCGCAGCCGCCGACGGCGAGAAGGGGACGTGTCGGGGGGTGTCCGCCCGCAGCGGTTGGCGCGTCAACGGACAGTCAGTCGGCACGCAACCCCATCGCGCCGTTCCGAGGACGGACACCCCCCGGCGCGGCCCCGACCCACCACCGGCGAGCAGGCGCTACGCGCACCCCCACCGAAGCAGCCACAGGCCGCCGCAGGCACACGTAGCCCTCCGCAACCACCCGCACACACCCAGGAATCGGCTCAACCTCTTGACGGGAGGCAACCCGAACGGCTCAGCTTAGAGTTCACTAGTTGGACATGGACGGGGTCTCATCGAAGCGGCCCCGCGCGCAGGAGGTCGTCGTGGAGACTCCGGGGTCGCAGTCGTCGCTGCACCGAGCCAACCTGGAGCGGGTCGTACGTGCCGTACGCCTGGCGGGCTCCCTCACCCAGGCCGAGATCGCCCGGACGACGGGCCTGTCCGCCGCGACGGTGTCCAACATCGTCCGGGAGTTGAAGGAAGGCGGCACCGTCGAGGTCACACCCACCTCGGCGGGCGGCCGCAGGGCCCGCAGCGTGTCGCTCAGCGGGGACGCCGGCATCGTCATAGGGGTCGACTTCGGCCACACCCACCTGCGCGTCGCGATCGGAAACCTCGCCCACCAGGTGCTCGCCGAGGAGTCCGAGCCCCTCGACGTCGACGCCTCGTCGACCCAGGGCCTGGACCGGGCGGAACAGCTGGTCACCCGCCTGATCGAAGCCACCGGCGTCGACCGTTCCAAGATCGCCGGCGTCGGCCTCGGCGTGCCCGGCCCCATCGACGTCGAGTCCGGCACCCTCGGCTCGACCGCCATCCTGCCCGGCTGGACCGGCACCAAGCCCGCCGAGGAGCTGCGGGAGCGCCTCGGCGTACCCGTCCACGTGGACAACGACGCCAACCTCGGCGCCCTCGGCGAGATGGTCTGGGGCAGCGGCCGCGGCGTGCGCGACCTGGCGTACATCAAGGTCGCCAGCGGTGTCGGCGCGGGCCTGGTGATCAACGGCAAGATCTACCGCGGCCCGGGTGGTACCGCAGGAGAAATCGGACATATTACACTCGACGAATCCGGCCCCGTCTGCCGCTGCGGAAACCGCGGCTGCCTGGAGACCTTCGCGGCCGCGCGCTACGTGCTCCCGCTTCTCCAGTCCAGCCACGGCACCGACCTGACGATGGAAGGCGTCGTACGGCTCGCGCGGGACGGAGACCCGGGCTGCCGTCGGGTGATCGCCGACGTCGGCCGCCACATCGGCAGTGGAGTCGCCAATCTCTGCAACCTGCTGAACCCGAGCCGTGTGGTCCTCGGCGGTGATCTCGCCGAGGCCGGTGAGCTGGTGCTCGGACCGATCCGGGAGTCCGTGGGCCGCTACGCCATCCCCAGCGCGGCACGCCAGCTGTCCGTTCTCCCCGGGGCACTCGGCGGCCGTGCGGAGGTGCTCGGAGCGCTCGCGCTGGCCCTCAGCGAGATGGGTGATTCAACCCTTTTGGACGGGACCGCCGTCGGGGCGCTGCAGGAAGCGACCCCTGCCTTCACTTAGAGAACGGATGGCACCGTTGCCATCTCGTTAAGGATTTACTTCTTGACGTCGCACGTGTGGCCGAGTTGACTTCCAGCCACCTCGGCCGCAATGTCGCGGCCTCGTCAGGGAGGTTTCTGAAGTGAACACGCGTATGCGTCGCGCCGCTGTTGCGATTGCCGCCGGTGCGATGGCCGTTTCGCTTGCTGCCTGTGGCAGCGCCAAGGAGTCCGGCGACAACGCCGACTCCACGGGGTCCGCCAAGAAGGGCGACGACATCAAGGTCGGTCTGCTCCTTCCGGAGAACGCGACCGCGCGCTACGAGAAGTTCGACCGGCCGCTCATCGAGAAGAAGGTCAAGGAGCTCACCGGCGGCAAGGGCGAGGTCGTCTACGCCAACGCCAAGCAGGACGCCAGCACGCAGAACCAGCAGGTCGACACGATGGTGACCAACAAGGTCGACGTGCTGATCGTGGACGCGGTGGACTCCAAGGCCATCGCCGGCTCGGTGAAGAAGGCCAAGGACGCGAACATTCCCGTCGTCGCCTACGACCGTCTGGCCGAGGGCCCGATCGACGCCTACACCTCGTTCGACAACGTCACCGTCGGCAAGACCCAGGGCGACGCCCTGCTGAAGGCCCTGGGCTCCAAGGCCAAGGACGGTCAGATCGTCATGATGAACGGGTCGTCCACCGACCCGAACGCCGCCCAGTTCAAGCAGGGCGCGCACTCCGTGCTCGACGGCAAGGTGAAGGTCGGCCGCGAGTACGACACCAAGGAGTGGAAGCCGGAGAACGCCAACGCCAACATGGAGGGCGCCATCTCCGCCCTCGGCAAGGACAAGATCATCGGCGTCTACTCCGCCAACGACGGCATGGCGGGCGGCATCATCACCGCCCTGAAGGCCGCCGGCATCGCAGACATCCCGGTCACCGGCCAGGACGCCGAACTCTCCGGCGTGCAGCGCATCGTCACCGGTGAGCAGTACATGAGCGTCTACAAGCCCTACCCCAAGGAGGCGGACGTCGCGGCCGAGATGGCCGTCGCCCTCGCCCAGGGCAAGTCGCTCGACTCGATCGCCAAGGACAAGGTCGACAGCCCGACCACCAAGGCCATCCCGTCCGTCCTGGTCCCCGTCGTCTCGCTGACCAAGGACAACATCAACGACACCGTCATCAAGGACGGCATCTACACCGTGAGCGAGATCTGCACCGGCAAGTACAAGGCCGCCTGCGACAAGATCGGTCTCCAGTAAGCAGCCGTCAGGTCCCCCCGAGAGAGGGATACGGGAGTCCGCGTCCGGACTCCCGTACCTCCCGTGACTCGCGTACGGGACCAGGCCGCCCCGAGTTCCTCCGGCGCCCCGCCACACCAGCCCCGCAAGCTCCGCGGGGCGCCGGAGTGATCACTCCTCCCACACTTCTGCACAACCTCCCGCCGGGTCAGGCGGCGAAGGAGATGGTTCACGTGTCCGCTACGCCCGTGCTGGCGTTGCGCGGGGTCTCCAAGCGGTTCGGTGCCGTACAGGCGCTCACCGACGTAGAGCTTGAGGTCCACGCCGGTGAAGTGGTCGCCCTGGTCGGCGACAACGGCGCCGGAAAGTCCACGCTGGTCAAGACGATCGCCGGCGTGCACCCCATCGATGAGGGCGTCATCGAATGGGACGGCAGGTCCGTCCAGATCAACAAGCCGCACGACGCCCAGAACCTGGGCATCGCGACCGTCTACCAGGACCTCGCGCTGTGCGACAACATCGACGTCGTCGGCAACCTCTACCTGGGCCGGGAGATCCGCAAACGCGGCATCCTGGACGAGGTGGAGATGGAGCGCCGCTCCCGCGAGCTCCTCGACACGCTGTCGATCCGCATCCCGAGCGTGCGCATCCCGATCGCCTCGCTCTCCGGCGGCCAGCGCCAGACCGTGGCCATCGCCCGGTCCATGCTCGGCGAGCCCAAGCTGGTCATCCTCGACGAGCCCACCGCCGCCCTCGGCGTCGAGCAGACCGCGCAGGTCCTCGACCTGGTCGAGCGGCTGCGCGAGCGCGGCCACGCCGTGATCCTCATCAGCCACAACATGGCCGATGTGAAGGCCGTCGCGGACAAGGTCGCCGTCCTGCGCCTCGGGCGCAACAACGGCGTCTTCGAGGTCAAGTCGACCTCGCAGGAAGAGATCATCTCCGCCATCACCGGCGCCACCGACAACGCCGTGACCCGCCGTGCGGCGCGCACGAACGGGGAGGTTTCCAAGTGAGCATCGACAAGACCTCCGCGGCTCCTGACGACCACGTCGTGGAGAACCCCGAGGCGGCCAAGGCCGCCGTCACGGTCGTCGACCCCCGGCTGCTGGTGCGCGAGCAGGGTTTCGCCGGCTACGTCACCGAGTTCAAGCGGAAGATGAAGTCCGGTGACCTGGGATCCATCCCGGTCGTCATCGGCCTGGCCATCATCTGGATCATCTTCCAGAGCCTGAACTCCAACTTCCTCACCGCGGGCAACCTGTCCGACATGTCCGTCGCCATGGTCGGCACGGGCATGATCGCCGTCGGCATCGTGTTCGTGCTGCTGCTGGGCGAGATCGACCTGTCGGTCGGCTCGGTCAGCGGTGTCGCGGGTGCGAGCTTCGCCGTGCTGAACGTCACCAACGGCATGAACGAGTGGCTCGCCTTCGTGCTGGCCATCCTCACCGGCATGGTCGCCGGCACGCTGCACGGCTTCTTCTTCGCGAAGATCGGTGTCCCGGCGTTCGCCGTCACCCTGGCCGGTCTGCTGTTCTGGAACGGCTTCATGCTCCAGATCCTGGGCGACAACGGCACGATCAACCTCGACCCGGACGGGGTCGTGGCCAAGCTGACCAGCTACTACTTCTCGGACGTGGCCGCCGCGTACGGCCTGGCCGCCGTGGTGACCGCCGGGTTCTTCCTCAGCTCCTTCCTCGGCAACCGCCGCCGGGAGGCCGCCGGGGTGCCGTCGCGGCCGCTGAGCGAGACCATCGTGCGGACGGTGCTGCTGGCCGTCCTCGCGTTCGCCGTCGCCATCGTCTTCAACCAGTACAAGGGCCTGCCGCTGGCCGTGGTGATCTTCATCGTGGTGCTGCTGGTCACGGACTTCGTGCTGCGGCGCACGGCGTACGGGCGGAAGGTGTTCGCGCTCGGCGGCAGCGTCGAGGCGTCGCGCCGGGCCGGTATCAACGTGGAGATGGTCCGGATCTCGGTGTTCGCGATCTCCGGCACGTTCGCGGCGGTCGGCGGTCTGTTCATCGCGTCGAAGATCGCCGCGGCGAACCAGGGCGCCGGTGGCGGTGACCTGCTGATGAACGCGATCGCCGCCGCGGTGATCGGCGGTACGTCGCTGTTCGGCGGCCGTGGACGGACGTGGAACGCGCTGCTCGGTGTGCTGGTGATCGTGTCGATCCAGTACGGACTCGCCCTGGAGGGCATCGCCTCTCCGGTGCAGTACATGATCACGGGTGGTGTGCTGTTGGCCACGGTCGTGATCGACGCGGTGACGCGTAAGACGCAGAAGACCGCGGGGCGGGCGTAGCGCCGAAGACCACCGCTGTGCCCGGCACCGTGAGGTGCCGGGCACAGTTGTGTCGTAGGTGGGGCACAAGTTGGGTACAGCCGAATGCGTGACGTATGACGCACGGCCTCGGCGCAGTCCTCAGGGGCGGAACATTAGACTCGACACGCCCGGCAACAGCTCGAACAGCTCTACTGCAAGGAGGCACGGGTGCCGCTGCTGACCCGAATCAGGGGACCGCGCGATCTGGACCGGCTCAGCCTGGAAGAGCTGAACCAGCTGGCGGAGGAGATCCGGACCTTCCTTGTCGAAGCGGTCTCCAAGACCGGCGGTCACCTCGGCCCCAACCTCGGCGTGGTGGAGCTCACCATCGCCCTGCACCGGGTCTTCGAATCGCCCAAGGACAAGGTGCTCTGGGACACCGGCCACCAGTCCTACGTGCACAAGCTGCTCACCGGCCGTCAGGACTTCTCGAAGCTGAAGATGAAGGGCGGCCTGTCCGGCTACCCCTCGCAGGCCGAGTCCGAGCACGACATCATCGAGAACTCGCACGCCTCGACCGTCCTCGGCTGGGCCGACGGCATCGCCAAGGCCAACGAACTCCTCGAACGCGACAGCCACGTCGTCGCGGTGATCGGTGACGGGGCGCTGACCGGCGGCATGGCCTGGGAGGCGCTGAACAACATCGCCGACGCCAAGGACCGGCCCCTCGTCATCGTCGTCAACGACAACGAGCGGTCCTACGCGCCGACCATCGGCGGTCTCGCCAACCACCTCGCGACGCTGCGGACGACGGACGGCTACGAGCGGTTCCTCGCCCGCACCAAGGAGGTGCTGGAGCGCACCCCCGTCGTCGGGCGGCCGCTCTACGACACCCTGCACGGCGCCAAGAAGGGCCTGAAGGACTTCATCGCCCCGCAGGGCATGTTCGAGGACCTCGGCCTGAAGTACGTCGGCCCGATCGACGGGCACGACCTGGAAGCCCTGGAGTCCGCCCTCGCGCGGGCCAAGCGGTTCGGCGGGCCCGTCATCGTGCACTGCCTCACCGAGAAGGGCCGCGGCTACCAGCCCGCCCTCCAGGACGAGGCCGACCGCTTCCACGCCGTCGGCAAGATCCACCCCGACACGGGCCTGCCGATCGCCTCCTCCGGCGCCGACTGGACGTCCGTGTTCGGCGAGGAGATGGTCAAGCTGGGTGAGGAGCGCGAGGACATCGTCGCCATCACCGCCGCCATGCTCCAGCCGGTGGGTCTGGAGAAGTTCGCCAAGCGCTTCCCGAAGCGGGTCTACGACGTCGGCATCGCCGAGCAGCACGGCGCGGTGTCGGCCGCGGGCCTGGCGACGGGCGGGGTGCACCCGGTCTTCGCGGTGTACGCCACCTTCCTCAACCGCGCCTTCGACCAGGTGCTGATGGACGTGGCCCTGCACAAGTGCGGGGTGACCTTCGTCCTGGACCGGGCCGGTGTCACCGGCACCGACGGGGCGTCCCACAACGGCATGTGGGACATGTCGATCCTCCAGGTCGTGCCGGGGCTGCGGCTGGCCGCGCCGCGTGACGCCGACCAGGTCCGCGCGCAGTTGCGGGAGGCCGTCGCCGTCGACGACGCGCCGACCGTGGTCCGCTTCTCCAAGGGCGCCGTCGGCCCCGCCGTTCCCGCCGTGGGACGGGTCGGCGGCATGGACGTGCTGCGCGAGCCCGGCACCGACCGGCCCGATGTCCTGCTGGTCTCCGTCGGTGCCCTCGCGCCGATGTGCCTGGAGATCGCCGGTCTGCTCGACCGGCAGGGCATCTCCACCACCGTCGTCGACCCGCGCTGGGTCAAACCCGTCGACGAGGCCATGGCCCCGCTCGCCGAGCAGCACCGCGTGGTCGTCACCGTCGAGGACAACAGCCGGGCCGGCGGTGTGGGGTCGGCGATCGCGCAGGCGCTGCGGGACGCTGGCGTCGACGTGCCGCTGCGCGACTTCGGCATTCCGCCGCGCTTCCTCGACCATGCCTCGCGTGCCGAGGTCATGGCCGAGATCGGCCTGACCGCGCCGGACATCGCCCGCCAGGTGACCGGCCTGGTCGCCAGGCTGGACGGCAGGTACGAGCGCTCCGCGGCCGACGCGGTCGACTCCGTGGAGCCCGCGCGCGACTGACACCGTCCCGGCACCGCTGAATGGGCCGGTTCCACCCCCGCCAAGGGTGGTGGAACCGGCCCATTGGCGTGAATCCATCGCTGCCGGGGCATACGGATGGTGCCCCCTCTCGATCATGTCGAGGACGACAAGCGTGGGAGGTACCCCGTGAGCAGCACCCTCTTCCGGACGAAGAAGGTCGAGCAGTCCATCCTCGACACCGAGGAGCCAGAGCACGCGCTGAAGAAGTCCTTGTCCGCGCTGGATCTGACCGTCTTCGGCGTCGGCGTGATCATCGGCACCGGCATCTTCGTCCTCACCGGAACAGTCGCCAAGAACAACGCCGGGCCCGCGACGGCCCTGGCGTTCGTCGCGGCCGGCGTCGCCTGCGCCCTGGCCGCGCTCTGTTACGCCGAGTTCGCGTCGACGGTCCCGGTCGCCGGGTCCGCCTACACGTTCGCGTACGCCTCCCTCGGTGAGCTGCCCGCCTGGATCATCGGCTGGGACCTGGTCCTGGAGTTCGCGCTCGGTACGGCGGTGGTGGCCGTCGGCTGGTCGGGCTACATCCAGTCGCTCATGAGCAACGCGGGCTGGGAGATGCCCGCGGCCCTGGGCAGCAGAGACGGTGCCGACGTCTTCGGCTTCGACATCCTCGCCGCCGCGCTCGTGCTCGTCCTCACCGGCATCCTCGTGCTCGGCATGAAGCTGTCGGCGCGGATCACGTCGATCGTCGTCGCCATCAAGGTGACGGTCGTCCTGGTCGTGATCATCGCGGGCGCGTTCCTCATCAAGGGTGCCAACTACGACCCGTTCATCCCGAAGGCGAAGACGGTGGAGGCCGGGAGCAGTCTCCAGGCGCCGCTGATCCAGCTCATGTTCGGCTGGGCGCCTTCCAACTTCGGCGTGATGGGCATCTTCACCGCCGCCTCCGTCGTGTTCTTCGCCTTCATCGGCTTCGACATCGTGGCGACGGCGGCGGAGGAGACCCGCAATCCGCAGCGTGACATGCCGCGCGGCATTCTCGGCTCGCTGCTGATCTGCACCACGCTGTACGTTCTCGTGTCGATCGTCGTCACCGGCATGCAGCACTACACCCGGCTGTCCGTGGACGCGCCGCTCGCCGACGCGTTCAAGGCCACCGGGTATCCGTGGTTCGCGGGCTTCATCAGCTTCGGCGCCGCGATCGGTCTGACGACGGTGTGCATGATCCTGTTGCTCGGTCAGACCCGGGTGTTCTTCGCGATGAGCCGTGACGGGCTGCTGCCGCGGTTCTTCTCGCACGTCCACCCGCGGTTCCGGACCCCGCACCGGCCGACCATCCTGCTCGGCGTGATCATCGCGGTCCTGGCCGGCTTCACCCCGCTGACGGAACTCGCCGCGCTGGTGAACATCGGCACGCTGTTCGCCTTCGTGGTGGTCGCCGTCGGTGTGCTCGTCCTCCGCAGGACGCGGCCCGACCTGCACCGGGCGTTCCGCACGCCGTGGGTGCCGGTCATCCCGATCCTGTCGGTGTGCGCCTCCCTGTGGCTGATGATCAACCTGCCGGCCGAGACGTGGGTGCGGTTCGGCATCTGGATGGTCGCCGGGTTCGTCGTGTACTTCCTCTACGGCCGCAGCCACAGCCGCCTCGAGAAGGGAGAGACAACGAAGCCGGAGGAGGCGCTCTAGAACGCGCGTCTCGCCGGGCTTAGCTGCGGGCAGTCGTGCCTCCCCCAGTGCCTTAAGGGCCTGGGAGGTGCCCCCAGGCGGCACGGGTGGGCGCAGCGGCACCCCGCTCCGCCGGGTTGCGCACCCACCCGGCCCTGGCTGCAAAGCGTCAGACTCTCTCCACACCCCGGTGT
>NZ_MUKA01000583.1 GCF_002150735.1 Streptomyces africanus | reverse complement strand
GCCGGGGTACGGCTACCCGCAGGGGGCACCCCAGGCACCCCAGCCGCCGCAGGCGCCGCCCGGCTACGGCTATCCCGGCCAGCAGCCGCAGGCGCCTTACGGCCAGCCGGGATACGGGCAGCCCGGTTACGGCTATCAGCAGCCGACCATGCCGCTCCACCCGCAGCCCGGACAGCCGGGCGGGGGCCGGAAGTTCAACGCGCAGGTGGCCATCATCGTCGCCGCGGTCGTCGCGATCGCCCTGATCGTCGGCGGCGGCGTCTGGTACTCCTCGTCCAAGGACGACGGCAAGAAGGACGACACCGCCAGCTCCGGCGGCACCACCGGCGGCACGGACGACGACAACGGCGGCACCAGCTCCGGCGGCAAGGAGAAGGCCCCCGCCGACACCGGCGCCAAGGTCCTCTTCCAGGTCCCGATGCCCGAGGTGAAGAACGACAGCACGGTCGTCGTCTCCGGCTCGTGGCTCACCGACAAGACGTACGCCAAGAGCGGCGTCGCCGAGATCGTCGGCTACGACCGCGACGAGGGCGGCAAGCAGTGGACGATCCCGCTGGACGGCCCGGTCTGCCAGGCCAGCCGCAAGGTCACGGACGACAACAAGACGGCGGTCCTCTACCAGCCCGCGATGCCGACCAAGGCCGATCCGTCGCACGGGTGCAGCCAGCTCGCCCTGATCGACCTCGACGCCGGCAAGGAACTGTGGACCAAGACCGTCAAGACCGGTGACCAGCTGATCAGCTTCGACAACGTCACGATCAGCGGCAACACCGTCGCCGTCGGCAGCACCAGCGGCGGTGCCGCCTTCGACCTCTCCGGCAAGCTCCTGTGGAGCCCGAAGCCGACCGACTCCTGCTACGACGCCGGGTACGGCGGCGGCGAGAAGCTGGTCGCGGTGCGCAAGTGCGGCACGTACGAGCAGCGGCAGCTGCACATCCAGACCATCGACCCGAAGACGGGGAAGGTGATCTCGGAGTACAAGATGGCCCAGGGCATCGAGTACGCGAGCATCGTGTCGACCAACCCGCTCGTCGTGGCCGCCGACGTCGGCGACTCCGCGGGCGACGGCAGCGGCATCTCCGACTTCTTCTCCATCGACAACAAGACGGGCAAGCTGCGCACGCGCATCTCCGCGCCGGGCGAGCAGTTCGCGGCCCGCTGCGAGGGCGTCACCCGCATCGAGTCCTGCAACCAGCTGGCCGTCGGCAACGACCGGCTGTACCTGCCGACCGAGGAGCACGACGGGACCGGCGAGTACAGCCAGACCAACGAGATCGTCGCCTTCGACCTCAGCACCGGCAAGCAGACCGGACAGCGGGCCGACGCGGGCGACGGCTACACGATCTCGCCGCTGCGCATGGACGGCGGCAACCTGATCGCGTACAAGCGGCCGCCGTACGACAAGGGCGGGCAGATCGTGAGCATCGACGGGGGCAGCTTCAAGCAGACGAAGCTGCTGGAGAACCCGGCGAACGACTCGGTGCGGGACGTGGAGGCCGGGATGTCGCCGGAGTACTCCGAGTTGCTGTACGGCGACGGGCACCTGTTCATGTCCAAGGTGTACGCCAGCAAGCGGACCAGCAGTACGAGTGAGAAGGAGTACCTGGCGGTCGGCTTCGGTACGAGCTGATCGATCGGTGTCCGCTCGGTGACCGACTGAGTGCGGGTACGGTCCCGTCCCTGTTCAGGGGCGGGACCGTACCCGCACTCAG
>NZ_MUKA01000582.1 GCF_002150735.1 Streptomyces africanus | reverse complement strand
GGGCCGCCGGGCCCAGCCCCACCCGGCCCGCTCGCCCCGGCACGGTGCACCGCAGCCCATCGGGGTACCCGGGCGGCCACGGCCGGAGCGCGGCACACGGCCGCTCCGGTTCCACCGGCACGGGCAGGAGGCACCCCGATGAGCGACCACACCCCGTCCCAGGCCGAGGGCGACCGTGACGACCAGCAGGACGCGCCCGACCGCACCGCGCCACCGCACCCCACGCCGTCCCAGGCGGAGGGCGACCGCGACGACACCGCCGCCGAGGACGACGGCACCGGCTCCTGACAGGTCCCCCGACCCACATGCACTAGCCCGCTCGCGCGTCGCACAACCTGGACGTGCCGTCGTCGTTGTGAGCGGTGTGCCTCGCGCGAACACACGACCGGCAGACCGACGAGCGACCTCCGCAGGGGCGGTGATCGGCGACGATCCGGCGCTGCGGGCGGCCTACGGGCTGTGCCGGCGCCGGACCAGGGAGCAGGACCCGGCGGAGTACGCGCTGATCCAGCTCGTGCCCGCGGCGCTGCGCCCGGCCTGCTGGGCCCTGTGGGCGGCGGCCAGCGCGCTCGACGACCTGGGCGACGACCGCACCGCGCCCGCCGCCGAGCGGGCCGCCCGGGTCGAGGAGTGGATCACCGCCCTGCACCGCGAACTGCCCGCCGGCACCAGCCCGGACCCGGTCCGCCACGCCCTGGCCGACACCGCGGCGCGCTGGCGCCTGGACCTGTCCGAACTGCACGGCGCCATGGTCCAGGTCCAGGACGACACCCACGGCAGGCACTTCCCCGACTGGGCCGCCTGGCGCACCTGGGGGCGGGACAACCTGCTGCCCTGGTTCGGCCAGGTCCGCACGCTCTTCGACCGGGCGGGCGTCCCCGTGGCGCTCCGGCTGGACTGCCGGGAGACCTACGAGGAGTTCCTCGACGGCGTCCGGCTCACGGACATCCTCACCGACCTGTCCGCCGACCTCGCCCAGGGCGACCTCCTCCTGCCCGAGGAGGCCGTGCGGCCCTACCCGGGGGCCGCGGACGATCTGGCGCACCGGCGCTGGAGCCCCGCCGTCGCCGCGCTGGTCACGCAGCTGACCGGCCTGGCCCGCCAGTGGGTGACCCAGGACGGTCTCAGCCGCGGCATGCACCCCGGGCCGGCGGAGCCGATCGCGTCGAGCTGGGCGCGCAGCAGGGCGGCCATGGTGTGCAGGACGGTGGCCGGCCCGGGGTGCATGCCGCGGCTGAGACCGTCCTGGGTCACCCACTGGCGGGCCAGGCCGGTCAGCTGCGTGACCAGCGCGGCGACGGCGGGGCTCCAGCGCCGGTGCGCCAGATCGTCCGCGGCCCCCGGGTAGGGCCGCACGGCCTCCTCGGGCAGGAGGAGGTCGCCCTGGGCGAGGTCGGCGGACAGGTCGGTGAGGATGTCCGTGAGCCGGACGCCGTCGAGGAACTCCTCGTAGGTCTCCCGGCAGTCCAGCCGGAGCGC
>NZ_MUKA01000581.1 GCF_002150735.1 Streptomyces africanus | reverse complement strand
GCACACGACTGCCCCCACCGACCGCCCCGCCTGGTGGCAGGAGGGCGCCGACGACGGTCTCTCCCCGGTCACCGACACCGTGCTCGTCGGCGGTGTCGCGCTCGGCGGGGGCAGTCGTGTGCGGCTGCGCCCCCGGGGACGCGGTGCCGATGCCCAGGACATGTTCCTGGCCGGCCGCACCGCCGAGGTCGCCGCCGTCTTCCACGACGTGGACGGGAGCGTGCACCTCGCCGTCACCCTCGACGACGACCCCGCGGCCGAACTCCACTCCTGGTACGGCCGCTTCCACTACTTCCGGCCCGACGAGCTCGAACCCCTCGAACCCGCCGGATCCCCGGACGAGCCGTCGGCACCGGCTCCCGCCGCAGCCCCCTCGCGGCACACGACCGACTCCGAGACCCCCGCAGCGGAGGCCGAGTGATGACCACACACAGCAGCACCACCGAAGTCAGCAAGGAACCCGACCGGACCGAGGAACGGCAGGGCATGGAGGAGATCCACATCCTCTGGATCTCCGAAGGCATGAGCTGCGACGGCGACACCGTCTCCCTCACCGCCGCCGGCCAGCCCTCCATCGAGGACCTGGTGCTCGGGCTGATCCCGGGGCTGCCCAAGGTGAACCTCGTCAACAAGGTGCTCTCCCCGAGCCTCGGCGGAGAGGACTTCCTCGCCCCCTACCGGGCGGCCGTACGCGGCGAACTCGGCCCGTTCATCCTCGTCATCGAGGGCTCGATCCCCAACCAGAACATCATCGAGGGCGACGGCTACTGGACGTCCTTCGGCAACGACCCGGAGACCGGCGAGCCGCAGACCCTCAACTGGTGGATCGACCAACTGGCCCCCAAGGCCTGGGCGGTGGTCGCCGCCGGCACCTGCGCCACCTTCGGCGGCATCCACGCCATGTCCGGAAACCCGACCGGCTGCATGGGCCTGGCCGACTACCTGGGCTGGGACTTCACCTCCCAGGGCGGCCTGCCGATCGTCAACGTGCCCGGCTGCCCCATCCAGCCCGAGAACTTCATGGAGACCCTGGTCTGGGTCCTCTACCACGCGGCCGGCTCCGCGCCCCCGCCCCCGCTGGACCACATGCTGCGCCCGCAGTGGCTGTTCGGGAAGACGGTCCACGAGGGCTGCGACCGCGGCGCGTACTACGAGCAGGCCAGCTTCGCCAAGGATTACAACTCACCCAAGTGCCTGGTCAAGACGGGCTGCTGGGGCCCGGTCGTCAACTGCAACGTGCCCAAGCGGGGCTGGATGGCCGGCATCGGCGGCTGCCCGAACGTCGGCGGCATCTGCATCGGCTGCACGATGCCCGGCTTCCCCGACGCGTTCATGCCGTTCATGGACGAGCCCCCCGGCGGAACCCTGTCGTCCCTGGCCATCAAGCCGTACGGGGCCGTCATCCGCCGCCTGCGCGGCATGACCAACGAACTGGTCAACCACGAGCCCAGGTGGCGCCACAACAAGCGCAAGCTGACCAGCGGCTACGACCCGCACTGGCGCCCCTGATGAGACCCGCGACCCATCCCACCACCGACAGCGAGGGGCAGTACCGCAGATGACCACCACCGAGGCCCGGCCCACCGAGCGCAAACCACCCCAGCTCGTGGACATGTCCTGGGATCCCATCACCCGGATCATCGGGAACCTGGGCATCTACACGAAGATCGACTTCGCCAACCGGGAAGTCGTCGAATGCCACAGCACCTCGTCGCTGTTCCGCGGCTACTCGGTGTTCATGAAGGGCAAGGACCCGCGCGACGCGGGCTTCATCACGTCCCGGATCTGCGGCATCTGCGGCGACAACCACACCACCTGCTCCGACTACGCCCAGCAGATGGCCTACGGCGTCAAGCCGCCCCCGCTGGCCGAGCACATCGTCAACCTCGGCGAAGCCGCCGAGTACATGTTCGACCACACGATCTTCCAGGACAACCTGGTGTTCGTGGACTTCTGCGAGGCGATGGTCAAGGCCACCAACCCCGGTGTGCTGGCCCGCGCCGAACGCACCGAGGCGCCCCGCGGCGACATCCACGGCTACCGCACCATCGCCGACATCATGAAGGCCTTCAACCCCTTCGAGGGCGAGGTCTACAAGGAGGCCCTGAAGGTCAGCCGGGTCACCCGCGAGATGTTCTGCCTGATGGAGGGGCGGCACGTCCACCCGTCCACGCTGTACCCGGGCGGCGTCGGCACGATGCCGCAACCGACCACCTTCACCGACTACCTCAGCCGCCTCATGCGGGTCATCGACTTCGTGAAGAAGGCCGTCGCCATGAACGACGACGTCTTCGACTTCTTCTACGAGGCACTGCCCGGCTACGAGGAGGTCGGCCGCCGCCGCGTCC
>NZ_MUKA01000084.1 GCF_002150735.1 Streptomyces africanus | reverse complement strand
CGCAGCGGTTGGCGCGTCAACGGGGAGTCAGTCGGTATCCGCCCCCATCGCGCCGTTCCGAGGACGGACACCCCCCGGCGCGGCCCCGACCCACCACCCGGCGTAAGGCGCGACGCGCACCCCCACGACACCCGCGCAGGCCGCCGCAGGCATCCGCACCCGCACCCGCACCCGCACACGACACCTTCACGCCACAGAAGCGATCCGCATCCTGATGTCCGCGGGCGACAACGCCCCCTTCGCCGTCACATGATCCCCCGACGACTCCCCACGCAGCCGCCGCCCGATCCACGGCACCAGAAACTCCCGCGCCCAGTGCACATCGTCCCGCCGGACCTCAAGCGGCCCCCGAGCCGGCAGCGGCGGCCACGGCTGCTCCGGGTCCGCCGGAACCTCCAGCCCGAGCACCTGCCCCGCGCGCAGCGCCACCCGCGTGTGCCCCTCGGGCGACAGGTGCAGCCGGTCGGCGTCCCAGGCCCTGCGGTCCTGCACACTGCGCAGGGACCACAGGTCGAGCACCGGGCAGCCGTACCGGTCGGCGATGGCCCGGACATGCCCGTTGTACGTCGCGATCTTGCCGCGCAGGTGCTTGAGCACGGGCACCCCACGCGTGTCGAACCCGGTCGTCACCATCACCGTGCCGGCCACCGCCGTGAGCCGCGCGAGGGCCCGCTCGAAGCGCTCGGCCACCTCGTCCGGGTCGGTACCCGGCCGGAGGATGTCGTTGCCCCCGGCGCAGAACGAGACGAGGTCCGGGGCCATGTCGACGGCCCGCGGAACCTGGTCCGCCACGATCTGGTCGAGGAGCTTCCCGCGCACGGCGAGGTTGGTGTACTGGAAGTCGCCTTCGGGCCGGCGGTCGGCGAGCAGGACGGCGAACCGGTCGGCCCAGCCGACGAACGCCCCGTCGGGGCCGGGATCACCGACGCCCTCGGTGAAGCTGTCCCCCACCGCCACGTACGACCCGATCACTGCTCTGCTGTCACTCTTCGAATCGTCTGCCACAGCAGCTCATGATTCACCTTCGAATGTGACTTACGCGACCGTAGGAAAGGGTTGACGGGCGGTGAGATAAGCCACTCCTAAAGTGTTCGCCAACTCCGGAATAGATCACCCGTCAACGACGTTGCGCGGTCTGTCGCCACACCCGGAAGCCCGTGATCCGGAAGTGACTCCACACGGTCCGGAATCCGAAGTGCCCACCCGTGTACGGCTCCGGATCGCTGTAGTCGAACACGAGCCTCCCGTTGTTCCACCACCGCACCGAAGAACCGTCGGAGACGATCCGCACCCGGTTCGGCTCCCCCGGCACCAGCAGCGGCTCGGTGTAGTCGTAGATCAGCGGCCGGACCCCGGGCTCCCCGACGTACCGCCGCAGCCGGGTCGTGGTGTTGTAGTTGGCCCCGTAACCGGCGTAGTACGTCGTCAGGTGGTCGTACTCCTCCAACGCCCCACCGCGCGGCGTGGCGAAGAGATCTCCCGGGGAGCGGACGTCGGTCGCGTTCCAGAAGTTGTTGAGGTCCGAGACCCGGTCGTTGACCCCGCCCTCGGAGACAGGCGTGGCGGTGTACTCGAGGACGTACGGCCCTTCGAGCCGCTGCCTGAACCAGACGGTCGCGCCGCTCGGCACGTCGATCTCCAGAACGCCGCGAGAGGCGGTGACCGTGCCGCCGTCCTGGAGTTCGGTCACCCACTGGTCGAGGCCGTGACAGAAGTCGTCATGGGCGATGAGGCGGCGCCGGGGCGCGGCGTACGCGGCGCCCGTCGGAACGAGGGCCGCCAGGGCGGCTCCGGCGGCCAGGCCTGCGAACGCTCTACGAGTGGTCGGCACGGGACATGTCTCCTCGGGGATCCGCCTGGAAGGCTCCAGAAAGCGCTTGCACTCCGGTCGGGATCACTCTGTCCCAACTGCCGCCCGCTGTCGATCCCTTGGGCCGGTCAGTACCCGCACACACCGAAGGCCGGACCCGGGGATCGGGGTCCGGCCTTCGGTCGCGTGTCAGGCGGGTGGTGACGCGGTCGGTCAGCCGACGGAGACGCCGTGCGAGCGCAGGAAGGCGACCGGGTCCATGTCCGAGCCGTAGTCCGGCGTGGTGCGGATCTCGAAGTGCAGGTGCGGCCCGGTCACGTTGCCGGTGGCGCCCGACAGTCCGACCTGCTGCCCGGCCGTCACGGTCTGGCCGGCCGAGACGGAGAGCTGGGACAGGTGGGCGTACTGGGCGTAGTAGCCGTCGGCGAGCTGGATGACGACCTGGTTGCCGTACGCGCCGCCCCAGCCGGCGGAGACGACGGTGCCCGCGCCGACGGCCTTGAGCGAGGTGCCGGTCGGGACGACGAAGTCGACACCGGTGTGGTAGCCGCTGGACCACATGCTGCCGGCCATGTGGTACGGGGTGCCGATGGTGGCGCCCTCCACCGGGAGGGTGAAGCCGCTGGAGGTCGCGGCGGCCGGCTTGGCGGCAGCCGGCTTCGAGGACGACTCCGAGGCGGAAGACTTCGAAGCCGAGGACTTGGAAGCCGAGGCCTTCGGCGCGGACGGGGCAGAGGCCTTCGGGGCGCTCGCCGCCTTCGTGCCGATCGCCAGCTTCAGCCCCGGGTGGATCAGCGACGGGTCGTCGCCGACGGCGTCACGGTTGTCCGCGTAGAGCTTCTTCCAGCCCCCGTCGACGTTCTGCTCGTCGGCGATCTTCGCGAGGTAGTCACCGGCCCGCACGGTGTACGAGCGGGCGCCCGTGGCCTTTTCGGCGGCCTTCTTCCCGGCGGCCGGAGCGGACTGGACGGCCTTTTCCGGGGTCGACTGCGGGGTGGCGGCGTGAGCGCCGGCGGCCCCCATGAGCGGAAGGGCGAGAGCGGCCCCACCGGTTCCGGCGACGGCGATGGAGCGGGTGAAACGCTGGGACTTCGGGCGGCGGTGCTTACCCTTCGCGGGCATGGCGCATTCCTCTCCGTCGCCTGCGAGGTGAGCTGTCGGGTGCGGACTGGAGATGCCCGGCCACGCCGAGGCGCGGCTTAACCCCAAGCCGTTCCGGGAACCGGAACAGGCGTCTTACCTGTGGGTCCCCCGCTCCTGCCGTACGTCGGGTCAGTGTGTGCGGGCTCCGGGCGGCGGCAGGATTAGGCGTCCGTCCGGATTGGTGTGGAAGGTAAGCGACCAGGACGCAAAGGAACAAGCTTGCGGTTGCCCCTGACAGCCATTTTCTTGACGCGCCGACACCTTTTCCGTCACGGAGCGTGGATTACCGATCTCCCGCATCCCGCAATACCCCTGAATAACGCCAGAATTACGTGCACATGGCAACAACACATCGTCACGAATATGACGATGCTCACGCACCCCGACCTCATCTCCTTTACAGTCGGGGCACGTTATACCTAAATATCCGAAGCGCTCCCTATTCGGACAGAAGGGCTACTTGCGCTGAAGCCGGACGACGGTGGCGTCCAGATCCCCGCGCAGGTCGACCCGCAGCCCGTGATGGATCAGCACGGCCCCTCGGTGAACTTCACCCGTTTTGAGGCATTCGTACGATGCCGTGGGATCGAGCCCACGCAGCCGGAGCGCCGGAACGGGCTCGCCGTAGCGCTGCGCCTGGAGCCAGGCGAGGACGACGGTCTCGTCGCCGAGGACGTACTGCACAGCGCTCAGGCCGCCCTCCGGCGGGCGCAGCCGGTACAGGTCGCCGCGCTGCACCACGGGCCGGATCTCCTTGTAGAGCTCCACCCAGTCCCGCGCCTCGGCGAGTTCCCGCTCCGTCCACTTCGTGAGGTCGCCGCCGACCCCGAGCACCCCGGCCATGGCACTGACGAACCGGAACCGCAGGGAGCTGGCCCGCTGGTTGAGCATGGCGTTCGGGCTGTCCGTGACCCAGGCGGCCATGACCCGGGCCGGGTGGATCTGGCTGAAGCCGTGCTGGATGGCGAGCCGGTCGAGCGGGTCGGTGTTGTCGGAGGTCCACACCTGGTCCGTGCGTCCGAGCACACCGAGGTCGATCCGGCCGCCCCCGCCCGAGCACGACTCGAAGGCCACCCGGGGGTGGGCGGCCCGCAGTCGGTCCAGCAGGCCGTACAGGCCATGGACGTGGTCGACCCACAGCCGCTGCGGGTACGGGTCCTCCGGCCAGCCGGCGTCGGTGAAGCAGCGGTTGAAGTCCCACTTGACGTAGTCGATCGGGGCGCTGGAGAGGAGCCCGTCGAGCTGCTCCCAGAGGTACTCCTGGACGTCCTCGCGGGCGAGGTTCAGTACGAGCTGATTGCGGAACTCCGTCCGCTTTCGTCCCGGTTGGTACTGCACCCAGTCCGGGTGCGCGCGGTACAGGTCGCTGTCCGGGTTGACCATCTCCGGCTCGACCCAGATGCCGAACTGCATACCGAGGCCGTGCACGTGCTCGGCGAGCGGCTTGAGGCCGCCCGGGAAGCGGTCGGGGTTGGGGGTCCAGTCGCCGAGCCCGGCCCGGTCACTGGTGCGCGCCCCGAACCAGCCGTCGTCGACCACGAACAGCTCGACGCCCATGGCGGCGGCCCGCTCGGCGAGCGCCCGCTGCTGCTCCTCGGAGATGTCGAACTCGGTGGCCTCCCAGGAGTTGAACAGCACCGGCCGGTCCTGGCCGGCGCCCGGGATCACGTACGTCCGCTGGTAGGCGTGCCAGGCGCGGCTGGCCCCGCCGTGACCGCCGTCGCTCCACAGCCCTGCGAAGACGGGGGTCGTGTACGACTCCCCCGTGCCCAGCATCAGCAGGCCCGAGTCGTCGTACCCGGCCCCGCCGGTGATCTGCACGCGCGCGTCCGGGAGCTGGGCGACGGCGATCCGCCAGGACCCGGACCAGCCCAGGGCGCATCCGTAGACCTCGCCGTGCTCCTCGGTCGCGTCGGTGTCGAGCGCGACCCAGGGCAGGTGCTGGTGACCGGTGTGGCCGCGGCGGCTGCCGATGACCTTCTCGCCGTGGGTGAGGTCGGAGCGCTCCAGCCGGGACTCGGCGCCCCAGCGGCCGTGCAGCTGGGACAGCCGCCAGGTGTCGCGGTCGGGCAGGGTCCAGGTGGCGGAGTCGGCGCGCAGCACCTCGACGGCGGGCCCGTGGTTGTCGAGGGTCACCCAGCGTTCGACGACGTCCGTCGAGGGGGGCATCCGGTAGTGCAGCGTGATGGCCAGGTCGCCGTCGCGGAAGCGCAGCCGCAGCTCACCGTCCTCGGCGTCATGACCCTCGTAGGTCCACTCCGTGCCGCGCCGCTCGCCGGTGCGTACGGACAGGGCGGGCCGTGCGAAGCGGGGGCCGCCCTCGACCGGGTACTCCTCGCGTCCGTCGAGCGGTGACTCGAAGGGCCAGTAGTCCGGCAGCGGCCGGACGGCGAGGGACTCGGCGTCGGCGAGGCCGATCCGGGGGCCCCAGTGCAGGTGCAGCAGTTCGTCGCGGTCGGTGACATGGACGGCGTAACTACTGGCCGGCCCCGAGAGCACCCACGTACGACCGTCTTCGGAGATGTCAAGCATCAAGGCCTCACAGATTCGAACAAGCCCGACCAGGTGCGACCAGGCTCCGACATCATCAAGGGCCGCGGGGGCTCCCGGCAACGCCTGTGGACAACTCATTGCCCCAGGCAGGCATGTCGTATCGTCGGGTGGTGCCCGTCGACGAGCCGCGCCGGCGGCGCCGAAGGGGAGGAGCCCTCGTGACACAGCAGGTCCCGTCGACCGAGCCCGAGCTGGCCGGAGTGCGCAACTTCCGCGATGTGGGCGGACTGCCGACCGTGGACGGGCGGCGGGTGCGGCAGGGAGTGCTGTTCCGCAGCGGCCACCTCGCCCATGCGACCGGGGAGGACGCCGCCTTCCTGGCCACCCTGGGCCTGCACACGATCTTCGACTTCCGCAACGCGGCCGACCAGAAGCTCGAAGGGCCGGACATCGAGCTGCCGGGCGTGCGCAATGTGAACCTGCCGCTGAGCGACCCCGCCGACGGCGCCGAGTTCTGGAAGATGGTGCGCGACGGCGACCTGGACCAGCTGCGCGCGATCCTCTCGGACGGCAAGGGCGCGGACCGGATGATCGCCTCGTACCGCACGATCATCAGCAACCGCACGGCCGAGCACTCCCGGGTGCTGCACGCGCTCGCCGAGGACAGCGTCCCCGCCCTGATGCACTGCGCGGCGGGCAAGGACCGCGCGGGTCTGTCCATCGCGGTGACGCTGCTCGCCCTGGGCGTCGAGCGCGAGGCGATCGTCGACGACTACCTGAAGTCCAACGCCAGGCACCGCCGCTACAAGGTGCACCGCAGCAGCTCCGCCGCCTCGGCCTACTCCCCCGAGGTCATGGAGCTGCTCAGCCCCCTGTTCGACGCGCGCGCCGAGTACCTGACGGCGGCCTTCGACACCATCGAGGAGACCTGGGGCGGCGTCGGCGCCTATCTGGAGAAGGGGCTCGGGCTCACCCCGCAGACCCGGGAGCGGCTGCGCGAGCGGCTGCTCGACTGACGTACGGCACCGGCCCGGCGGCTACTTGGCTCCGACCTCGAACAGCAGATAGACGAAGGCCGCGAAGACATGGCCCACGACGAGGTAGATGAACAGCCGCACCCACAGGGCGCGGGGGAACTTCTCCTCCATGTCCTTCACGGCATGTCTCCCGGCGTGGGGCCCAGGCACAGGGCGGCCGTGGGGCTCTGCAAGAGGGTGTGGACGAAGAGCAGTTCGACGCCGTCCGGGTCCTGGGCGGCGATCCGGTGCGGGGTCAGCGAGTCGAAGTGGGCGCTGTCACCGGGCGCGAGCTGGTGCGTGGTGTCGCCCAGGCGCAGTCGCAGCCGTCCGCGCAGTACGTGGAGCCACTCCTCGCCGGGGTGGACGCGCACGATGTCGCCCTGGGAGCCGTACGGGACGTGGACACGCAGGGCCTGCATCCCGCGCCCGGGTGCGCCGGCCTGCCAGTACGTCCAGCCGCCCGCCGCGGTCGGTTCCATGTCGGCGGCGCGGATGACGGCGTCCCGGGCGGCGGGCGTCTCGCCGAGCAGCTCGGCGACCGTCGTACCGTAGATCCGGGCGAGCGCGAGCAGCATCGGCAGGGACGGCTGGCGCTGCCCGGTCTCCAGACGGGAGAGGTGGGCGGGCGACAGCCCGGCGGCGCGGGCCGCGGCCTCCAGGGTCAGAGAGGCCTGGCGCCGAAGCGACCGCAGTTGCGGCGCGACGGCGGGCAACGCATCCGCTGCCTGGTCAGCGGAC
>NZ_MUKA01000580.1 GCF_002150735.1 Streptomyces africanus | reverse complement strand
ACCGCAGCGCGGACGGTGGGTTCCAGACGCGTTCCTCATAGTCGTAGGCGGACAAGAGCGGGATGGCCCCGGTCCGCGGGTCGCGGACACGTCGGATGACGGTGGCCAGGACGTCGGCCAGTTCTGGGCTGACGAGCACGACTCGCTCCTGGTCGGTCTTGGACGGAGCGATCTGCAACAGCGGGACGATCTCGCCGGTGGTGGGCAGCCTGTACTGGATCATCGCGTGATGGTTGATCTCCAGCATTTCCTCTATGCGGGCGCCGGTGTGGCGGAGGAACTCCACCGCGGCCCAGGCCCAGAACGCCCGGTGCTCGGCCTGACCGAAATGGCGAAGAGTACCCTGCTCGTCCCGCGCGCCGGCGGTCGTCGCGCTTTTGGTGCGGACGAAGACCGCGTCGCCGATTGTGAAGGTGGCACCGGGTGGGACGGCGAGCAGGGCTTGGAGGCGGGCTGATTGCTGAGCGTGGTGATCGGCCGCAGCCCGGACGAAGGTCTCCAGGACGGGCAGTCGCTCGCGCGTTCGCTGGTCCATGCGGGCCTTGCGCCGCTTGACGCGCTTGCGGTTGGAGACTTCAGCCTCCTTGATCGGGCAGGGTGCTGCCCAAGGTCCCCATCGGGTGGGTTCCTCGGCCGCCCAACGGGCGATGTCCAGGTAGAGAGCCCGCACCGCCACGAGCAACTGGTCGTATTCAGCACGCTCGACGAGCGTCTCCTCCACGGTGCCGTCCGGCCGTTTCCGCCGCNNGCGGCGGCGACCCCGGGCGGCAAGTCGAGGGAGTCGATGCCTGGATGGTGTATCTCCAGGTCGGACCAGAAGTTCCGGGTCAGGTTGCGGGCGAGGTTGTCGAGAGTGCTGTAGTCGAGCCGTGGCCGGCGTTCCTCCAGGTAGTCGATCAGCAGCTCGCGGATCGGTGCGCAGGCCACGCCGTGACGGTCGACCAGCTGCGTGCAGGTGAGCTGACCCATGACCTTGTTGAGGAAACGCAGGGTCACCGGGGCGTCGGACGGCACATTCCCCAGGTCTCGCAGCCAGGAGTAGAAGAGGGTGCCGCCGGCTTGGGTACGGACCAACTTCCGTAACTCGCTGTAGTACTCGAAGGCGTCCCCGGCGGTGATGTCCGCTAGGCCTCCGCCTTTCGCGAGCATGATCCGAGCCAACGCCAGGCGG
>NZ_MUKA01000579.1 GCF_002150735.1 Streptomyces africanus | reverse complement strand
CTGACGCACCCGCCCGGTTCCGCCCGGCCGCCCCCGCCCGGGTGGCGGTACAGGCGTCCACGTGACGAGACGCCGTTGACCGTGCGCATGCCACCTGGCTAGGTTCGGCTCCATGTTGCGTTCAGCCCTGCTCACCACGCGCGGTCACATCGACCTGCTGCGGGTGGCCTCCGCCGCGTGTCGCCGCGGCTGCTGACGCCCTTCTCCCCCTCGCGTTCCGGTTCCCTCGCCTTGGTTCCGCCTGCCCGCTGAACTCCTCTGTCCTCGCTTGAACTCCCTTGTTCTGGCTTGAACTCCCTTGTTCTCGTCGGTGCGGCGGCAGCGAGGAGTGCCTCCGCCTTCTCCTTGCCCGTGCTCTCCCCGTGGAGCCTTCATGAGCATCAGCCATGCCCCTCCCAGGTCACCGAAAAGCGATATTTCGCCTATATCAGCCCCTGACCTCGACCTCCAGCCCCTCGTCCCCACCTCCTCCCGCCGCACCCGCGTCCCCCGCTGGCTGCGTCGCACCACGGGCCCGGTCCTGCTGCTGGCGTTGTGGCAACTCCTCAGCAGCACGGGCGCGTTGCAGCCGGACGTGCTCGCCTCGCCCGGCCG
>NZ_MUKA01000578.1 GCF_002150735.1 Streptomyces africanus | reverse complement strand
CTGCTCGCCTCACCCACCCTCCCCGGCAAGACGAACCTGCTGCTCCGCTGGACCGGCGCCGACGGCGCGGACGCCCGCTACCTGCCGCTGCCCAACCCGCTGCGCGGCGCCTGAGAGAGGCGTTCACCCGTCCGGACCCTCCGGCAGGGCACCGGCGCGGGACCGCGGTCAGGGTGAGGGTGGCCGACCGTGCCGTGTTCCCCTGCGAGGAGAGGTATGACCGAGACCGACAGGGCCGCCGCCGAGCCCTCGGAGCACACCGGCCCGGACCCCGCCAAGGCCGATCTGCGGCGCGTGGGCGCGAACCCGGACCACTGGTATCCGGTCGCCCTGTCCCGGCGGGTGCGCGCCGAACAGGTGCTGGCGGCCACGTTCGCGGGGGAGCGCATCGCCCTGTTCCGGGGAAAGAGCGGCGAGGTGCACGCGCTGGAGGACCGGTGCGCCCACCGGCAGGTGCCGTTGAGCATGGGCGTCGTGGAGGGCGAGACGCTCCGCTGCCGCTACCACGCCTGGGCCTATCGCGGCGACGGCCGCATCTCGCAGATCCCGTACCTGGCCAAGGGCGACCGCCGGCCGCCCCGCGGCGTGCGCGGCTACCCGGTCCGCGAGGCGTACGGCCTGGTCTTCGTCTTCCCGGGCGACCCGCGGCGCGCGGCGGCCACACCGCTGCCGCACCTGCCCGCCTTCGGCTCACCGCGGTACCGGACCATGACGTACTCGCGGACCGTGCGCTGCCACTACTCGTTCATGCACGAGAACCTCCTCGACATGAACCACCAGTTCCTCCACCGGGGCGTCGTCGGCAGGCTCCACCCCGAACTGCTGGGCTACGAGACCGACGAGCGGTCCGTGGAGGCCCGGTACCTGTTCACGCACACCGGGGGAAAACGGAACCGCAGCGCCGGACTGCTGGCCGCCGAGGGCATCGGGGGCGGCACCGCCGACGTCATGACCATCCGCACCGACTACCCCTACCAGACGCTCGACCTGGTCCCGGAGAACGCCGACCGCCCGGCCTTCCGCCTGTGGGCCGCCTACGTGCCCGAGGACGCCGAGCAGCGCACCTGCCGCGCCTTCGGCCTGCTCATGATCGACAAACCCGGCATCCCCGGCCTCCTCCAGGTCGCCTGGCCGTTCATCAGGCGCTTCACCGAGCGGGTGTTCGCCGAGGACCGCATGGCCGTGGAAGCCGAGCAGCGGGCCTGGGACGAGCAGGGCGAGGACCGCAACCACGAGGTCTTCCCGCTGATCCTCGACGTCCGCGAGGTGCTGCGCAGAAACGGCGTACCCCTCCGGGCCCGGGCCGCCTGCGGCAGCGCGTCACCGTGCGAGGGTGCGCGGCTGACCGACGACGTCCGGGGTCAGGAGTGACCTGACGCCGGTGCCGCCGGATCCGCCTCCGGGACGGGCGGGGCCTCGTCGTCCATGTCGCCGCGCAGGGCGGCGATGACGAAGGCCGTCATGGAGGCCAGGCCGAGCAGGGTGAACGGCCCCCAGATCGCCGGAATCGCCCAGAGCGGCCAGCCGCTCGCATCCTGTGCCCACAGGGTGAAGACGGCCACGACGGCCAGGCAGACGCCGTGCCACCGCACCACGACCGCCGCCTTCGCGTGCCGCCGGTCGCCCCGCGCGAACAGCGGCCACACGCCGCCGACGAGGGCGGGCAGGCCGAAGGAGAAACAGACGAGCGCGCCGCCGAGCCGGTCCGCGGGCCAGCCCACGGGCCCGTCGGACGTCTGCTGCCGCCGCCCGTCGGCGTCCCGTACCTCGACGACCTGCCCGTGCCAGATCACGCCGACGACCTTCTCGCCCGGCTCCAGCTCCGACACGACCGGACCGGCCTGCCGAAACGTCACGTCCCAGGGCTTCCCGGAGGGCAGCAGCAGCTCCGCCTCCGGCGGGGCGTTGCGCTTCCCACGGTTCGTGTCGGCCTGACGGACGGTGAACTCCTGCTCCCACCGGCACCCCGACGCCTTCACCGGGACGGAGGCGCAGGCCGGCGCGGCACGGAACTCCCGCTCCCGGTCCAGCGCCCCGCGGACCTCCAGAGCCATGGCCACTCCGACGACGAGCGTCACGACGCCCATCAACAGCCACACCACGCTCCCCGGCGCCTGCCGTCTCCCCGACCCCATGCTGCCTC
>NZ_MUKA01000577.1 GCF_002150735.1 Streptomyces africanus | reverse complement strand
GGGACAGGCAGGCCGCGGCCGTATCGCGGAGGCGGTACCGGCCGCGGCCTGCCTGTCCCGCGTCGCGGACTCCGCCCCGGCCCTGGCGGGCGCCCTCACCGGCGTGCTGGGCGGCGGCGCCTCGATCCCGGCCTCCTGGCGGGAGACCTGCCGCACCCTCTCCGGCTGCGTCCTGCCCCGCCTCACCGGCACGGACCTCGTGGAACTCGCCGAACTCCTGGAAGCCGCACAACCGGCCCACCCCGGTGGATGATGCGCCCATGCAGCCCAAACCACACCAAAACGCCACACTGGACGAGCGGATCACCGGCGCCCTGGTCGGTGCCGCCGTCGGCGACGCCCTCGGCGGCCCCGTCGAGGGCTACTCGCCCGAGCAGATCCTGGAACGCCACGGCGGCCGCGTCCACGGCATCGTCGGCCCCTGGCACGGCGACGACTGGCGCACCGCCCGCCCCCTCGCCCCGTACCACAAGGGCGACGGCCACGTCACCGACGACACCTTGATGACGCACGCCCTGATCCGCGTCTACGCCCGGGTCCGCGACCACCTCGACGCCTACGCGATCGCCGACCACCTCGTCCCCGACCTGATGACCGAGCCCCGCTGGATCCCGGAGCTGGAGGCCGAGGCACTTCCCCTGCACCGCGTCTTCCTGGCGGAGAAGTGGCTGGTGACGAGGATCCACTACGGCCATGCCGACCCGCGCGAGGCCGGCGCCGGCAACATCGTCAACTGCGGTGCGGCGATGTACATGTCCCCGGTCGGCCTGGTCAACGCGGCCGACCCGCGGGCGGCCTACGCCGAGGCCCTCGACATCGCCGGCGCGCACCAGTCGTCGTACGGCCGTGAGGCGGCCGGCGTCCTGGCGGCGGCGGTCGCGGCGGCGTGCACCCCGGGAGCCACCCCGGACTCGGTCGTCTCGGCCTGTCTGTCCCTGGCGAAGGACGGCACGCGCACGGCGATCGAGCGGGTCTGCGAGGAGGCCTCCCGCCACACGGACTTCGAGTCGGCCCTGGGCCCCCTGCGCGAGGCGGTCGCCCCCTACGACACGGTCGGCCCGGACTACCGCGCCTCTTCCCTCGGCGCCCGCCGCCCCTCCCGCCTCCACGCGATCGAGGAACTCCCCGTGGCCCTCGGCATGTTGCTCATGGCCCGGGGCGACTACCGTCAGGCGGTCCTGGGCGCCGTGAACTACGGCCGCGACTGCGACTCCATCGCCACGATGGCCGGAGCCCTGGCGGGCGCCCTCGGCTCGCCGGTCCCCCAGGACTGGGCCAAGACGGTCGCGGAGGCCAGCCGCCTGGACCTCTGGGAACCGGCCACGACCCTCACGGCCGTCACCCGCGAGATCTTCACCCGGGACATCTCCCGCCGCCGCACCCACGAACAGGCCTTCGCAGCCCTCGGAGGCCCGGAATGCTCCGCCTGACCTGGGTCCAGCCGGAGGACCTGATCGGCCACGAACTCCACCAGGCGACCCAGGACGGCCGCGAGCCGAAAGCGATCGCGGCC
>NZ_MUKA01000083.1 GCF_002150735.1 Streptomyces africanus | reverse complement strand
ACGCCGGGTGGTGGGTCGGGGCCGCGCCGGGGGGTGTCCGTCCTCGGAACGGCGCGATGGGGGCGGATACCGACTGACTCCCCGTTGACGCGCCAACCGCTGCGGGCGGACACCCCCCGGCACGTCCCCTGCTCGCCGTCGGCGGGTGCGGGCGCGTCTCGGCTGGCTCAGTTCGTCGACGCGGTCCGCTCGGCCCGACCGCCGAACACCTCCTTGACGAGCCTCTGTGTCGCCTTCTGGAACGGCTCGGCCAGGGACATCGCCGCGTCGTCCACGTAGTTGAGCGCGGCGGTCAGGGTCTTGCCGCCGTCGGGCGTGCTGTACATCAGCGCCGCGTGGCCCGTGATGCCGCCGTTGTGGGTGATGATCGTGCCGCCGGCTTCCGTGTCCTGGACGAACACCCCCAGGCCGTAACCCGCCTTGGGATGCGGCGTGCACATCTCCGCCAGCAGTGGGGCCGGCAGGAGCTTGCCGCCCAGGAGTGCGGAGATGAACGTGTGCAGGTCCTGGGTCGTCGAGATCATGTCACCGCCGCCGGAGATCCAGGAGGGGTTCTGGCGGGTGACGTCCACCGTCTTCTGCCGGCCGTCCTCCTCGTACCGGTAGTAGGCGTGGGCGTGCGGCTCGGGGACCTCCTGCTCGGTGTAGGGCGCCACGGTGCCCGACAGTCCGAGCGGCCCCAGGATCCGCCGCTGCATCTCGTCGGCCAGTGGGCAGCCGGCGACCTTCTCGATCAGCAGCTTGGCCAGCACGTAGTTGGTGTTGGAGTAACTCCAGTCCGTCCCCGGCTCGAACCGCGCCGGCCTGGACAACGCCAGCCGTACCAGCTCTTCCGGCCGGTAGGTCTTGAACCGGTTGTCCACCCACTCCTTGCCTGTGACGGGGATGCCCGGCGCGAACGTCCCGTCGTCGTAGAACTCGCCGGTGAAGTTGAACACCCCGCTGGTGTGCTGGAGCACCATCCGGACGGTGATCCGCCGGTCCAGCCCGAACTCGGGCAGGTAGTCGTCCGCCGGTCTGTCCAGCCCGATCCTGCCCTCGGCCACCAGTTGCAGCACCAGGGTCGCGAGGAAGGTCTTGGTGTTGCTGCCGATCCGGCCGTGGCCGTCGGTCGGCGGCTCGGCGCTCTCGCCCAGTTCGCGTAAGCCGGCGCTGCCGACCCACTCGCCCCGCTCGTCGTGCACGCGCAGCTGCACCCCGGTGAAACCGGAATCGACGATCTCCTGAATGGCCTTCTGCAACTCCGGGCGGTCCGCCATCGTGCTCTCCTTGGGCTCGTTGTTTCGATGAATGGAAAGCTACGTTGCGTTCGTGCGTGTGGCAACTTCGTCGTTGCGTATTGGTGTTGTTCACGCAGCTAGACGCGGGGAGATTGTTGCAATGGTTGAGGAAGCAATGCAACGAGTGAGTTCCTGATCGTTGCAATGCTTGGAAAATTAACGCTATGCTGCCGGCATCCAGGAGCACTAAGGAGTTCGCTATGCCGGGCGGCAGGCTCACCCAGCAGGAACGTCAGCAGATCGCGCAGGGGCTGGGCGATGGTCTCGCCTACGCGGAGATCGCCAGGCGTCTCGGGCGGCCGACCTCGACGGTCACGCGTGAGGTGATGCGCAACGGCGGCCCGACCGCCTACCGTGCCGACCTGGCCCACCGCGCCACCGAGCGCCGGACCCACCGGCGCAGGCAGACCGCTCCCCGCGGGGTGCAGGCGCCCGCGCCGGCCCATGGGCGTGATGTCGAGGCCGTGCGCGAGTACGAGGAGATGTTCACCACCCTCCTCATGCAGCAGGGCCTGCCCAAGATGATGTCCCGGGTGCTGACCTGCCTCTACACCACGGACGCGGGCAGCCTCACCGCTTCCGAACTCGTCCGGCACCTTCAGGTCAGCCCGGCCTCCGTGTCCAAAGCGGTCGCGTTCCTGGAGAGTCAGGGGCTCATCCGCCGGGAGCGCGGCGAGGGCCGCCGCGAGCGCTATGCCGTCGACGACGACGTCTTCTACCAGTCGATGATCGCCAGCGCCCGGTCCAGCGCCCAACTGGCCGCGGCCGCACGGCAGGGCGTCGGCGTCCTCGGTTCCGACACCCCGGCCGCCACCCGCCTCGAGAACATCGCCCGCTTCGTCGACTTCGTCGCCGAGAGCCTCATCCGTGCCGCCGAGCAGGCCCGTGAGGTGCTCCACAGCAAACCCGGGACGGGCTCAGGCGACACCGTTGGATAGACGGCTCGGTCCGGTGCGGGTCAAGGCCTCCGGTTCCAGGCCCAGTTCGCGGGCCAGTGCCTCCTCGGCCCACTCCTGGGCCCGTGCCCGCGGCACCGCGCCCGGGTAGGACGTCAGCTGGACGGCGAGGCCGTCGAGGAAGGCGGTGAGGCGCAGGGCCGTGCCGTGCGGGTCGGGGCAGTGGAACTCGCCGGCCGCGATGCCCTCCGTGATGACCTCGGCGAGGGCCGCTTTCCACTGCCTGTCGAGGTCCTGGGTGACCTCCCGCAGCGCGGGCTCGCGCAGGGCCGCCGCCCAGCCCTCGATCCACAGCCGCCAGCCCTTGGCCTGGCCGGTCGGGGCGTACCACCGTACGGCCGACCGGAGCCGGCGCAATGCCGACGCACGGCGGCCGAGCAGCCCGCGCAGATGCGCGAGGTCGGCCTCGGCCGCGTGCCGGAACGCGGCGGCGACCAGCTTCTCCTTCGTCGAGAAGTGGTAGAGCACCAGCGCGTTGCTCACACCGAGCGCCGAGGCCACGTCGGCGATCCTGACCGCCGCCACACCCCGGGCCTCGATCTGCTCGACGGCGGCCCGCAGCAGCTCCCCGCGCCGTTCCGCCACGCTCAACCGGACTCTCGTCACGCCGTCACCCTACACACGCGCGTGCACCCTCTTGACCGGTGCGTTCGGCCGGTACGGCAGAGGGCGCGGGACGGTCCCGCCGGCTGTCAGCGGTAGCAGCCGAATCGTTCCGCCATGATGGGCAGCCGGTCCGCCACGAGCGCGTGGGCGGCGGCCCGCGGTGTCGTGCCGTCGGCCCGGGCACGGGCCAGCATCCGCTCGACCAGCGACCGCATCGAGCGGCGTGTGTGCGCGAACGCCTCCTCGGCGTCGGCGCCGATGTCCCCGAACAGCGTCCACCACCACCAGGCGTTCGTCCCGGAGTTGACCACGACGTCCGGCAACACCGTCACCCCGCGCGCGGCGAGCGGCCGCTCCGCCTCCGTTCGTACGGGCATGTTGGCCGCCTCGACGATCCAGCGGGCCGTGATCCGCTCCTGGTTCCCGGCGTCGATCGCGTACGAGACGGCCGCGGGCACCAGGACATCCGCGTCGGCCGACAGCCAGGCGTCGTCCGGCAGTTCGCGGTCGCCGGAGCGCAGCGCGGAGCGGTCCACGGTGCCGTGCGCATCCCGCGCGGCGAGCAGTGCCTCGACGTCGAGCCCCGCCGGGTTGGCGATCGTGCCCTTGATGTCGGCGACGGCCACGACCGTGAGTCCCGCGCGGGTGAGGAAGCGCGCGGTGGCCCCGCCCATGGTGCCCAGCCCCTGGAGGGCGACCCGCGTCCCCGCGTGCGGCACCCCGGCGTGGTCCAGCGCCGTCAGGGCCGCCTCGGCGACACCGCAGCCGCCGACCAGTTCGTCCAGGCCGATGCCGTCCACCTCGACCGCGAAGGCGTCCCGGAGCCGCCGCCGGGCCTCGGCCTCGTCGTCCAGCAGCGGGTAGACGGCCTGGATGGAGGAGACCAGCCCCGCCTCGGCCGCGGCCCGGTCCACCAGGTCCTGCGTGAGCCCGAGGTCCTCGCCGGTCGTCCAGACGCTCTCGATGTAGGGCCGCATGGCGCGCAGGTACCGCACCAGCAGCGGGTAGGCCTGCGGGTCGCGCGGGTCGCAGTCGATGCCCCCCTTGGCGCCGCCGAGCGGGACGTAGCGGGCGGCGGGGTCGTAGTGGAGGGCCTCCTTCATGGTCATGCCGCGGGCCAGGCCGGTGACCTCGTCCAGGGTGCAGCCCGGGCGCATCCGCAGACCGCCACTGGCGACACCGCGCACCAGCCGGTCGACGACCAGGAAGCCCTGGCGGCCGGTGAGGTGGTCGGTCCAGGTGAGGGACAGCAGGGGGCCGGCCATGCGAGCTCCTTCGCCGTGATTACTGAATCCTGGTTCAGTATCACCGTCGTGGGACCCCTGGGCCCCGGTGTTTCTGCAGGGGCCGACCATAATGGAAAGCCTGACCGACTCCACCTGGAGGTACCGTGGCCGGTTTCCGTTCTCTGAGCTCCGGGCTCCGCGCGCTCCAGCCCGGGGCGTTCGGCGCGGACCCCAGCGGTGAGCGCATGGCGCGCATCCGCAGATCGCCCCACTTCAAGGACGGGGTCTTCCAGAACCCCGGAGGTCCCGCGCGGACCCGGCCCTCGGGCTCCACCGTCGACTTCGCCAAGGTCTTCTTCGACAAGGAGGCCCGGCCCCGCCGTGCCCCGAAGGGCACCGTGCCGGTGCACGCCACCACCCTCGCCGACCTCGCCCGGCCCCCGGCCACCGGGCTGCGCCTGACCTGGATGGGCCACTCCAGCGTGCTCGCCGAGATCGACGGCCGGCGCGTGCTGTTCGACCCGGTGTGGGGCGAGCGCTGCTCCCCGTTCCCGTTCGCCGGGCCGAAGCGGCTGCACCCGGTGCCCCTGCCGCTGGCCGCGCTCGGCCCGGTCGACGTCGTGGTCATCTCGCACGACCACTACGACCACCTGGACATGCCCACCATCAAGGCCCTGGCCGGCACGGACACGCAGTTCGCCGTGCCGCTCGGCGTCGGTGCGCACCTGGAGCACTGGGGCGTGTCCGCCGGCCGGCTGCGCGAACTGGACTGGCACGAGTCGACGAAGATCGGCGGCCTCACCCTGACCGCCACTCCGGCCCGGCACTTCTGCGGCCGGGGCCTGCGCAACACTCAGCACACCCTGTGGGCCTCCTGGGTCGTCGCCGGCGAGGAGCACCGGATCTACCACAGCGGAGACACCGGCTACTTCGACGGCTTCAAGGAGATCGGCGCCGCACACGGGCCGTTCGACGCCACGATGATCCAGCTCGGTGCGTACTCCGACTTCTGGCCGGACATCCACATGACCCCTCCGGAGGGGATCCAGGCTCAGCTCGACCTCCAGGGAGGCACGCCGCACGGGGTGCTGCTGCCGATCCACTGGGGCACGTTCAACCTCGCCACCCATGCCTGGGCCGAGCCGGGGGAGTGGACGAAGGACCTGGCCGAGGAGGCGGGACAGGACGTGGCGTTCCCCCGGCCGGGCGAGCCCTTCGAGCCGGGCGGGAAGCTCCCCGGGGAGGCCTGGTGGCGGGCGGTGTCCGCGCCCCTGGTTCATCCGTGGCGCCTCACCACGAGGGCGGCCGTCACGCCGGCCGCTCCGGGCGATCTCGACCTCGCGGGCGAGAAGTGATGCGGTGGTTCCGCGGCGCGGGCGCCCGCTGTGGTCACGCGGTCATTCCTCGACCGGCGGAAGCCCCGCCGACCGCAACGCCCTGTTGAGCGGGCCCAGGTCGTAGATCCCCGTCAGGTCGTCCGACGCGAGCAGGTGCAGCCGGGCGGCGTGCCGGGCCTGGGCGCGCAGGGTCGTGGGCAGCGGGTCGTTCGTGAACGTGACCCCCTGCCAGGCGGCGTCGAGCACGGCGGCCGGAAGCGCCTTGCCCGTGAGGCGTTCGAGGTGGGCACCCGCCGCGGTCCTGGCTTCCCGGGGATGGCCGGCGATCCAGGTGGTGGTGGCCACGGATGCCCGTACGACCGCGTCGACCACGTCCGGGTGTTCCGCCAGGAACGTGGGTGAGACGATGACGTTCGTCGTGGTGAAACGGCGCCCGGGCCAGAGGTCCGCCTCGTCGAGCAGCACGCGTGCTCCCTCCGCGACCAGGAGCGAGGCGGTCGGCTCGGGGACCCAGGCGCCGTCCAGGGAGCCGGAACGGTAGGCGTCCACCGTGACCCGGTTGTCGCTGCGGACCAGCGAGACGTCGCCCCGGCCGGTCGCCGGGTCGATCTTCCACCCACGGCTCGCCGCCCAGTGCAGGAATGCCACGTCCTGGGTGTTGCCCACTTGCGGCGTGGCGATCCGTTTGCCCTTCACCTCGTTCAGGGAGCGGATGCGGTCGGGGTTCACCACGAGCCGCACGCCGCCGGAGGCGGAGCCCGCCACGATCCGCAGCGCGTCCCCGCCCGACCGCAGGAATCCGTTGATCGCGGGTGACGGGCCGGTCCAGGCGATGTCGACGGAACCGGCGTTGAGGGCCTCGATGGCGGCCGGGCCGGAGCCGAAGGTGCGGGGAGCGACGGTGGTCCCCTTCAACTCCCGGGCGAAGAAGCCCTGTTCGAGGCCGACGAGCGCCGTGGCGTGGGTGATGTTGGGCAGGTAGCCGATGCGCACGGTGTCGACGGAGAGCTTGGGGCCACGGGCGGGTGCACCGGCCGCACCTGCCGCGATCGGCCGGTTCTTTCCGTATCCGCATCCCGCCAGCAGGCTCAGCGCGATGGTGAGCGCCACCGCTGCGACCAGTCGGGTCAGGGGAGGCAACGGTAACGGGACAGAGCGCATGGCGGGGTCCTAGAGGTCAGGGGGGTGGAGACCGGAGCGTAGTCACCCGCCAAACGTGCGCTCAAGAGCGTCCACCGGGGCGTCTCGGACAATCGGATGGCGCCGGCAAACTGCAGCATGCACCTTTCCTCGCCGCTCGGAATCTTCCATTCCCCTTCTTTGCTGCCGCTAAGAAAAAGTAAACGTTATGAGCGGCGTGAGGATGTGGGGATGTTCTGGGATCGGGGGCGAGGCAATGTTCCGTTCGCCCCACTTTCGTCATAAGGAGCGCTTATCTGTGCCGCACTTGGCCGAAAGGCGCTCTGGACGGATGAGGTGGAAGTTTCTTTGGTTGACATTGATGTCAAGCAGTTGCAACGATTTGATCAACATTAGAGTCAGAGTTGTCAGCTGAGTGCCAAAAGGTACCGGCGGGCAAGTGAGGGGATGACTGTGCAGCAACAGGTTCCGGATGTCAGCGGTATGCGGGCGGAAAGAGTCGTCGTTGTCTCGCTGATGAAATCCGGCACCCATCTCGTGCAGGAACTGATGCTGGCTCTCGGCTACAAGATCTACGGTCAGTCCAGGATTCCGCAGGAAATACGGCCCGTTCTGGCCGACGCGACCCGTGACCGGATCATGCGCATGGTGCACGGCGACCAGGCCGCCGACGCCCTGAAGGCGCAGGGCGAAGAGGCCTTCCGGACCGGCTCCGACCAGGCATGGGAGGCGCTCGGCTGGGCCTGGCAGCAGCGCCTCGGGATGCCTCTCGTCAACCGCTACGGCGCTCAGCTCACCCATACCGACGCCGTCGATCAGGCCCTGCGGCGCACCTCGGGCACACCTTTCTCCGCGACGCCGGAGAACACCTGCTGGATCATTCCGGAACTCGACATCAAGAGGGTCGACGGAAAATTCATCGAAGAATGGACCCGGACCGGTGAGCCGCGGATCCTCTTCATGTACCGCGACCCCCGCGACATGGTCCTGTCGATGGTGAACTTCCTGCTCGGCAAGACCGTCCAGGGATTTGGCAACTTCAGCGAGTTTCAGGTTTTCAACAACATTCTGGCGGCCAAGGGCTCCTTGGAGGAGCGTCTTCTTTACGCGCTGTCGGATCCGGCCTTCCCGGGCAGCGGTGATCACGAGCGGATGCTCTGGCTCCTCAACCATCCCAAGGTCTGCAACATCTCGTTCGAGGAAATGGTGGGGCCGCAGGGCGGTGGCTCGGCCGAGGCCCAGCTCGACGCCGTACGGCGCGTGATCGAGTTCGTCGATGCCGACGCGGACCCCGAGAAGACCGCTGACGGGATCTTCCGCAGGGACTCGTTCTCCTTCTTCAAGGGCCAGATCGGCAGCTGGCGGGAGGCGTTCACGCCCCGGGTCGGGCAACTGGCGCAGGAGCGCCTGGCCAAGGCCCTGGACCTGTACGGCTACCAGGCCTGAACCGTCCCCCGGAACCCCCCCCCGGGCCGTCGCCCGCAGGCTCTCGTTTCCTCGGCCCTGGACCTGTACGGCTACCAGGCCTGAACC
>NZ_MUKA01000576.1:424-1474 GCF_002150735.1 Streptomyces africanus | reverse complement strand
CCCCCTTCGACGACGCCCCGCGCACCCCCTCCCCCTCCTACCGCAAGGCCCAGGCGCTGATGCGGCCCGGCGAGCAGCTCAGCGAGCACGCGGCGAAGCAGCTGCTGCGGGCGTACGGCATCCGCGTGCCGCGCGAGCAGCTGGTCACCAGCGCGGCGGCGGCCGTACGGGCGGCCGGGCTGGTGGGCTACCCGGTGGTGATGAAGGCCTCGGGCGCCCGGATCGCCCACAAGACCGAACTGGGCCTCGTGAAGATCGGGCTCACCTCGGCGAGCCAGGTCCGCGACGCCTACCGGGAGCTGACCGACATCGCCCGCTACGAGGATGTCCCGCTGGACGGCGTACTGGTCTGCCAGATGGTCGAGCACGGCGTGGAGATGGTCGTCGGCATCACGCACGACGACCTGTTCGGGCCGACGGTGACGGTCGGGCTCGGCGGGGTCCTCGTCGAGGTCCTGCGCGACACCGCCGTAGGGGTGCCTCCGTTCGGCGAGGAGCAGGCGCGGCACATGCTCGCCGGGCTGCGCGGGCGGGCGCTGCTCGACGGGGTGCGGGGCAGGCCACCGGCGGATCTGGACGCACTCGTCGAGGTCGTCCTGCGCGCACAGCGCATGGCGCTGGAGCTCGGGGACGAGCTGGCCGAGTTGGACATCAACCCGCTCATGGTCCTGCCCCGGGGGCAGGGCGCTGTGGCGCTGGACGCCCTGGCGGTGTGCAGCCGATGACGGAACCCGCAGTCCTGCACACCACCGCCGGCCACGTCCTCTCCCTCACCCTCAACCGGCCCGAGGCTCTCAACGCCCTCACGCCCGCCCAGCGGGACGAGATCGTCCGGCTGCTGTCGGAGGCGTCCGCGTCGGCGGAGGTACGAGCGGTCGTGCTCACGGGAACGGGGCGCGGCTTCTGCGCCGGCGCGGACCTCCGGGCCACGGCCGCCCCGACCGCCGCACGCGTCGCCGGTGATGTCGCACGCACCCTCCGCACCGGCGCCCAGCGCCTGATCGCCGCCGTCCTGGACTGCGAGAAGCCGGTGATCGCGGCGGTCAACGG
>NZ_MUKA01000576.1:0-395 GCF_002150735.1 Streptomyces africanus | reverse complement strand
GGCCGACGCGGAGCGGCTGGGCCTGGTGAACCGGGTCGTCCCGGACGCCGACCTGGACAAGACGGCCCGCGCCTGGGCCGAACGCCTCGCCACCGGCCCGACCCGCACCCTCGCCCTGACCAAGCAGCTCGTCAACACCTCCCTCGACGCCGACCGCGCCACCGCCTTCGCCGCGGAGGCCGCCGCACAGGAGATCAACATGACGACTGCGGACGCGCAGGAGGGAGTACGGAGCTTCGTGGAGCGGCGGAGCCCGGCGTACAAGGGCTGCTGACCCTTCCCATCTGATGGACCGTCAGCTTCAATGGCGGTGTGATGGGACAAGCAGGAATGGCCGAAGCCGCCGTCCGCTACCTCAGGTCGGTCCGCACACCCGCCCCGGAGCCCGTCGACGC
>NZ_MUKA01000575.1 GCF_002150735.1 Streptomyces africanus | reverse complement strand
GGTTCGTCGGCGGCCGCCCGCAGCAGCCAGCCCCCGGCCAGCGGCTCCACCGAGCACAGCCCGAGCGCCGGCACCCACCGCGGACCCGGCGCCAGGGACTTGGGCAGGGTCACCCGCCGCGTGTACGGCATCCGGCTGACCGCGGCGGTCCAGCCGTCCCGGTCGACGACCAGGGCGCGCCCGTCGAGCCGGGCCAGCACCGGCGCGGCCACCGCGCGCAGCCCCTCCAGCGACTCCAGGTGCCTCTCCCGCAGCCGGGCCTCGGCGAGTTTGGCCACCGAGTCGACCCAGGCGAGCGTGGCCGGATGCATCGTCTCCAGCGGGCCGCTCACGTCCACCACGCCGAGCAGCCGGCCGTCCCGCGGATCCGTCAGCGGAGCGCCGGCACACGTCCAGACGGCCTGGGAGCGCACGAAGTGCTCGGAGGCGAAGACCTGCACGGGCCGGCGCACCACCGCCGGGGTGCCCAGGCCGTTCGTCCCGACGACGTCCTCACGCCAGTCCGCGCCCAGTTCGAAGCCGAGCCCGTCGGCCTTGCGCAGCACCGGCGCGCTGCCCTCGCGCCACAGCACCCGGCCCTCCTCGTCGGCGACCACCATGATGTGGTGGGCGACGTCCGCGAACCCCAGCAGCCCCTCCCGCAGCACCGGCAGCACATGACGCAGCGCCGACCTCTCGCGCCGCCGCTGCACCTCCTCACGGGACAGCAGATCCGCCCGGACGTCGTGGTCCGGATCCACACCGCTGCGCAGCATCCGCTCCCAGGACTGCTCGATCACCCGGCGCGGCGGCACGGGCGCGGGCTGCCCGGCCAGCCGGGCGGAACGGACCTCGCTGAGCACCCGGGCCGCACGCTTGGTGTCCCCGGCGGCGAGCTGCGTGACGTCCATAGGCGTGTGCCCCCCCGGTGTCTTCTGACTACCCGTCGCAGTGGTGTGACCGACTGTCCGCCGGGAGTCTTTTGACTGTCCGTCTCATAGTGCCGTCTGCCCGGCAGGGGCGCGGACACTCCGCCCACAGTCAGCAGCAAGTTGCAACCCCTTGCAACCCTGGTGGACAGCCCGGCCGTGTCCGAAACTTGAGCGGCGCCGTCCCGAGCGGCGTTCAGTGGCTCGAACGGGCCAGTGCGGCGGGGGTGGTGCCGTGTCGGCGCAGCACCACCCCCGCTTCGGCTGCCCGGATCAGCTCACCGGCCGGGCCCGCTCCACCACCGACGCCAGATCGAGCGTGTGCGGAAGCGTCCCGAACGCCGCGCCCCCGTCGCCGCCCAGCCGTGCCGCGCAGAACGCGTCGGCGACCTGCGGTGGCGCGAAACGGACCAGCAGCGACCCCTGCAGCACCAGCGCCAGCCGCTCCGCCAGCCGCCGCGCCCTGCCCTCCACGCCCTCCAGATCGGCGAGTTCGGTCAGCAGGTTCTTGATGGCCCCGTCGAGCCGGTGATCGGCGCCGCGCGCCTGCCCGACCTCCCGCAGATACGCGTCGAGCGCCCCCGGCTCCCGCTGCAACGCCCGCAGCACGTCGAGGGCCTGGACGTTGCCCGCGCCCTCCCAGATCGAGTTGAGCGGCGACTCGCGCACCAGCCGGGGCAGGCCCGACTCCTCGACGTAGCCGTTGCCGCCCAGGCACTCGGCCGCCTCCACCGCCACCGGCGGACACCGCTTGGTCACCCAGTACTTGGCCGCCGGCACCGCGATCCGCAGCAGCGCCCGCTCCTGCTCGCCGCCGTCGTCGTAGGCCGCCGCGAGCCGCAGCGCCAGCGTCGTCGCGGCCTCCGACTCGAGGGCGAGATCGGCGAGGACGTTGCGCATCAGCGGCTTGTCGGCGAGCTTCCCGCCGAACGCCTCCCGGTACGTGCAGTGGTGCACCGCCTGCGCCACGGCCTGCCGCATCAGCCCCGCCGAGCCCAGCACACAGTCGAGCCGGGTCGCCGCCACCATCTCGATGATGGTGCGCACCCCGCGCCCCTCCTCGCCGACCCGGCGCGCCCAGGTCCCGTCGAACTCCACCTCGGCCGAGGCGTTCGACCGGTTGCCGAGCTTGTCCTTGAGCCGCTGGAGCAGGAACACGTTGCGCGTGCCGTCCGCCAGCACCCGCGGCACCAGGAAGCAGGTGAGCCCGCCCGGAGCCTGCGCCAGCACCAGGAAACCGTCGGACATCGGCGCCGAGCAGAACCACTTGTGCCCGGTCAGTTCGTACGTCCCGTCCTCGGCGAGCGGCCGCGCGGAGGTCGTGCCCGCCCGTACGTCGCTGCCGCCCTGCTTCTCCGTCATGCCCATCCCGAACAGCGCCCCGGCCTTGAGGCGGGCGGGCCTGAACCCGCGGTCGTAGACCATGGAGGTCAGCCGCGGCTCCCACTCGGCGGCCAGGTCCGGGTCGGTGCGCAGGGCGGGCACCGCCGCGTGCGTCATCGACAGCGGGCAGCCGTTGCCGGCCTCGACCTGCGTCCACACCAGGAAGGCGGCGGCCCGCCGCAGATGCCCGGCCGGCCGGTCCCAGGCCGCGGTCAGACCGGCCGAGACGCCCTTGCCGAGCAGCCGGTGCCAGGACGGATGGAACTCGACCTCGTCGATCCGGTGGCCGTACCGGTCGTGGGTGCGCAGCCGGGGCGGGTTCTCGTTGGCCTGCGCACCCCACTCCTGCACCTGGGCCGAGCCGGAGGCCCGACCGAGCGCCGAGAGCTCGCCGAGCACCTCGTCGCGCAGGCCGGGATCCAGGTGCCGTTCGACCGCGGCCGTGAGGGCCCGGTCGGCCGAGAAGACGTCGTACCCGACCAACGGCGGGACCTGGTTGTTCACGGAGTGGGTGCTGCCAGCCATGCTGCGAACGTACCCCGGGGCGGCACCTCGGTCACCCAGGGGGCGGGGCCGGACGCCGGAGACCAACCTGTGCGTGAGTACGGTCAGGCACGACGGATACCGTTAGGGGGTGCAGCCAGCAAGTGAAACCCCCGACACACCCTCCGGGCGCCTCCACCGGGCGCGTGCTCTCTACCGGAACGTCTCCAAGCGCAGGACCGCCTGGCTGTTGCTCAAGGACACCGTCAACTCCTGCATGGAGTACCGCATCCTGGGCCTGGCGGCGGAAGCCGCGTTCTTCACGCTGCTGTCGGTGCCGCCGCTGCTGCTGAGCATGATCGGACTGCTCGGCTACGTCGATGCCTGGACCGGTGCCGACACGATCAAGAGTCTCGAGGCCAACCTTCTGGAGGCGGCCCGCACGGTGCTGTCCGACCGGGGCGTGCGGCAGATCGCCGAGCCGATCCTGCACGACGTGATAAAGGGCGGCAGGCCCGACGTCATCTCCATCGGCTTCCTGTTCGCCCTGTGGTCCGGCTCCCGTGCCGTGAACGTCTTCATAGACACCATCACCGTCATGTACGGCCTCGACGGCGTCCGGGGCATCGTCAAGACCCGCCTGATGGCCTTCGCGCTGTTCATCGTCGCCCTGCTGATCGGCTCGGTCGCGCTGCCGTTGATGGTGGCCGGGCCGGACGCGGTCGTACGGATCGTGCCGTGGTCGACGACGGTGGTGCAGGTCCTCTACTGGCCGGTCGTCATCCTCCTGTCGATCGCCTTCCTGACCACGCTCTACCACGTGTCCGTCCCCGTCCGCTCCCCGTGGATCGAGGACGTGCCCGGCGCGCTCGTCGCCCTCGGCATGTGGGTCCTCGGCAGCTTCCTGCTGCGGATCTACCTGACCAGCACGGTCGAGGGCCCGACGATCTACGGCTCCCTGGCCGCGCCCGTCGCCGTGCTGCTGTGGATCGGTGTGTCCGCGTTCGCCGTGCTCGTCGGGGCCGCGGTCAACGCCGCGATCGACCGGGTCTGGCCTGCCGCCGCGACGGCCGCGGCCCGCGAGGCCAACGAACGCCTGCGGCAGGCCCAGGTCGCCGAGTACGTCGCCCGCGCCGCCGCCGCGGAAGACTCCGACCCCGACATGCCCTCCGAGTTCCCCGAACGCTGGTCCCGCTTCCTCCCCCCGGAGGACGTCACGGCCCGCCTGCGCACCCACGTGAAGAGCACCCACACGAAGGGCCCCGGCCACTCCAACGGGGAGCAGCCGCCACCGCCCGCCGACACGTAACGGGCACGCGCTCCGCCCTGTGTCCTGTCCAGGACGCACGCGCCTGTGCGGCGGGCGGCTCGCCGTCGTCATGTCTCCCGGGGTCCGGCCTGCCGACGGTCGGCATCGCCTGCCGGCAGGCGACGGGCCCTCACTCGCTGTGTGGGTCCTGGCCTGGCCGTGGCCCGCGCCGGCAGGCGGCCCGTCGGCGTCGCGTCATTCGCGTCCTGCCTGGCCGCGACCGGGGGCGTCGTCCGACGGGCGGCCGTCGTCGCGCCCGGGTCCCGGCCTGCCGGCGGCCGGCGCCACCCGCCGGCAGGCGGAGCACTGTGACTACCTCCGCGCCCCGCCCGGGAAAGGCACGGCCCGGCCGGCGGTTCGGTGGCGTCAGGTCTTCCACGTTCCCGCCGCCGTCTCCTCCCGTACGAAGTCCGTGAAGTCCCTGGGCGCGCGGCCCAGCACCTCCTGGACGCCGTCCGAGACGTGTGCGTTGCGGCCGTCGAGGAGGGTGTCGAAGATGTCGGTCAGGGCCGTGACCTCCTGCGGTGGCAGGCCGAAGCCGAGAAGCCTCTCGCCGTAGTCCTGTGTCGACACCGCCCGGTAGGTGAGCGGGCGGCCCGTCGACTCGGCGATCTCCGCCACCGCCTCGCCGAAGGTGAGCAGACGCGGCCCGGAGAGGGTGATCGTCCGGCCCACGTACCGGTCGCCGGACGTCAACGCGGTCACCGTCACGTCCGCGATGTCCCGTACGTCGAGGAACGGCTCGCGCACCTCGCCGGCCGGGAACACCAGCTCCCCGCGCTCCCGCAGCTCCGCCACCAGCGGCCCCTCGCTGAAGTTCTGCGCGAACCACGCGGCCCGCAGGACCGTCCAGTCCGCCCCGGACCCGTGCAGCGCCTCCTCGGTGGGCAGGGCCTGGTCCTCGCCGCGCCCGGACAGCAGCACCAGCCGCCGCACCCCGAGCCCGACCGCCTCCCGCGCGAGGTCCCCGACCGCTTCCGCGGCGCCCGGCGCGCCGACGTCCGAGGGGTGGGCGAGGTACGCCGCGTCGGCGCCGCGCAGGGTGTCCGCCCAGGTCGAGCGGTCCCACCAGTCGAAACCGGTCGCCCGCGACGCCGCCCGTACCGTGAACCCGGCCGCCTCCGCAGCCCGTGCCACCCGGCTCCCCGTCCGGCCCGAGGCGCCCGTCACCACAACCGTCCCGCCCTGCGTGTCCCGTGTCGTGTTCGTCATGCCGTCGAGTCAACTGCCGTACGCCGCACGGAACCATCGCTGAACGGCTCATTCCCATACGGCCGCGTCTACGCTGACCCCATGGACGTACTCGCAGGGTTGCTGGAGGGCCCGCGTGCCCGGGGCGCGTTCATGATCAGGGCGTGCTTCGACCCGCCGTGGGCGGTACGCGTGGAGGACCGGGCGCCGCTCACCGTGATGCTCGTCGCGCGCGGCGAGGCCTGGGTCCTGCCCGACCGGGGCGAGCGGATCCGGCTGCGGGCCGGGGAGCTGGCCATCGCCCGCGGTCCGGACCCTTACACCTGCGCGGACGCCCCCGGCACGGCACCGCAGGCCCTGATCCTGCCCGGCCAGGAGTGCCGCTACCCCGACGGACGCCCCCTCAACGGCTCCATGGACCTGGGCGTGCGCACCTGGGGCGACCGGCTCGACGGTGCCACGGTGATGCTGATCGGCACGTACCCGATGCAGGGCGAGATCAGCGGCCGGCTGCTGGACGCGCTGCCGCCGCTGCTCGCCCTCACGTCCGACGTGTGGGACTGCCCGCTCACGCCGTACGTCTCCGAGGAGATCGTGCGGGACGAGCCGGGCCAGGAGGTCGTCCTGGACCGTCTGCTGGACCTGCTGGTCATCGCCGCGCTGCGCGCGTGGTTCGCCCGCCCGGAGGCGGAGGCGCCCGCCTGGTACCGGGCCCTCGCCGACCCGGTCGTCGGCGGTGTCCTGCGCCTGCTCCAGGACGACCCCGCCCACCCGTGGACCGTCGCCGCGCTCGCCGCCAAGGCCGGGGTGTCCCGCGCCGCACTCGCCCGCCGCTTCACCGCCCTGGTCGGCGAGCCCCCGATGACGTACCTCACCGGCTGGCGCCTCGCCCTCGCCGCCGACCGGCTGCGCGACTCCGAGGACACGCTCGACACGGTGGCCCGCCGGGTGGGGTACGGCAGCGCGTTCGCCTTGTCGACGGCGTTCAAGCGGGTGTACGGGGTGAGCCCGGTGGAGTACCGGGGGCGGGTGGCGCGGGGGCCCGGGAACGCGACGGTGCCCTGGTCAGCGACGTAAGGGGAACCCGGCCCGGGACGCGCGCGGCAGTCTCGCCGCCCGCGGCGTAGCCTGGCTCACGTGTACGTGGAGCGGGCGTCACGGCTGGCGGGAGCGGTCGTGTGGAGGAATGCCCCGGAGCGGGACGGGGCGGCGCGCGTGCTGCCCGACGGGTGCATGGACCTGCTGTGGCACGAGGGCCGTCTGCTGGTCGCCGGACCCGACACGCACGCGTACCTCACGGACGGCGAGGACGGCACCTGGGCCGGCGTCCGCTTCTACCCGGGCACGGCCCCGGCCCTGCTCGGCGTGCCGGCGCACGAACTGCGCGACCGCCGTGTCGAGCTCGCGGATCTGTGGCCGGCCCCGGAGGTACGGCGACTGGCGGCACGGGTGAACGCGGCCCCCGACCCGGTGAGCGGACTGGAGGACCTCGCCCTGCGGCAGGCAGCCGGTGCCGATCCGCCGGATCCACTGCTGCGGCAGGTCGTCACCGCCCTCGGCGCGGGCCGGCCCGTCGCCGCCATCGCCGACGAACTCGGCCTCGGGGCACGCCAGTTGCACCGCCGTTCGCTGACCGCCTTCGGCTACGGGCCCAAGACCCTGGCCCGGATCCTGCGGCTGCGCCGCGCCCTCGCGCTGGCCCGGCACGGCGTGCCCTTCGCGGACACGGCCGCCCGGGCCGGTTACGCCGACCAGGCCCATCTCGCCCGCGACGTCAGGGAGTTGGCGGGCCTGCCGCTGGGGGAGCTACTCGCCGCTCGCGGCTAGTGGAGCGAACAGGTCCACCCCGTTGCCGTCCGGGTCGAGCACGACGGCGTACCGCTGCCCCCAGAAGGCGTCCCAGGGCTTCAGCTCACCGTGGCACCCGGCGCCCACCAACTCCGCGTACAGCGCGTCCACTTCCTGCGGCCCGTCGCAGCGCAGGGCCAGCGAGGTCCGGCCGCCGTCCGCCGGGGGCCGCCACTCGGGCCGGAACGAGCGGACCGTCTCCTCGGTGTCGAGCATCAGCCGCAGTCCGCCGGGCAGTCCGGCCTCGGCGTGCGGCTGGTTCTCGGCGCCCTCGGGGAAGGCGAACCCGAGCCGGCGGTAGAAGGCGACGGAGGCGGCCATGTCGGAGACGACCAGGCCGATGGCATCGAATCGTGCAGTCATGGGCTCACCGTAGGCAGGTCCGCGACGCCCGGTCTTGAAGGAATCGGACACCGGTCGGCGGGGTGTCCGATCCGTTCAAGACGGCCCTCCGGGCAGGCCCGTAACGTCGCCGCCATGACGACCACGACACGGCAGTCCCGACACCTCGGCATCTCCATCGACCGACCCGCACAGGAGGTCTACGACTACGTCTCGGATCCCGTCAACGTCCCTGGCTGGGCTCCAGGCCTGGCCCGTTCCATCGAGCTGGTGGACGGCCGGTGGGTGGGGGAGTCGCCCATGGGGCGGGTCGTGGTGGACTTCACGCCCAGGAACGACTTCGGCGTGCTCGACCACGACGTCACCCTGCCCTCGGGGGAGACCGTCCACAATCCCATGCGGGTGCTCGCCGACGGCCCCGGCTGCGAGGTGGTGTTCACCCTGCGCCGGCAGCCCTGGATGAGCGACGAGGAGTTCCACCGCGACGCGGAGGCGGTGACCGCCGACCTCACCGCCCTCAAGCGGCTGATGGAACGGGCCTAGGTGTGCTGTTCGGAGA
>NZ_MUKA01000574.1 GCF_002150735.1 Streptomyces africanus | reverse complement strand
CCGATGTCCCGCCGGCCGGTGGAACCACTCCCGGCCGGCGTGCCGCAGGCCCCCGCACCGCGGCCCGCAGATCCGCCCACAAGGCGGCCCGCCGTACGGCCCGCCGCCGAATCGCCCGCCGCCGCAACCTCACCGTGAGCATCCTGACCGTCAGCGGCCTGGTCGTCATCCCGCTGGTCCTGTGGTCCCTCGGCAACTCCGGCGAGGGCCCCCGGCAGGCCGGTGCGGGACGGCCGTCCGAGGCGCCCGGCTCCGGTGCGGGAGAGCCGACGGGCGACCCGTCCTGGGTCGGGTCGGGCGACGCGGAGAAGGGTGCCCTGCGCGGGCGGCTGCACAACGTGGACTCGGGACTGTGCGTCGGCGTCGAGGGCGCGAAGGCCGTCGAGGACGCGGAGGCCGAGCTCACCCCCTGCTCCTCCGCCGCCGCCCAGCAGTGGACGTACGAGACCGACGGCCTGCTGCGCAACGGCGACGCTCCCGGCCTGTGCCTGGACTCGCACCTCGGCTACTCCGTGCGGCTGGCCCCCTGCGCGGGCGCGTCCCGGCCGGAGTCCAGGAACATCCGCTACGACTTCACCCTCCAGGGCGCCCTGGTGCCCCGCTGGAACCAGGACCTCGCCCTGGCTCCGGCCGCGACCGACGGCTCGGGCGCCCTGGTCCTCAAGACCCGGGCGGACGAGAAGGACCAGCGGTGGGCGATCGACACCTCCAAGGCGGACCTCCAGATGGAGGCCGTCAACTGGCACGCCGCCGCCCCGGCCCCGCGCCCCACCCCGACAC
>NZ_MUKA01000573.1:670-823 GCF_002150735.1 Streptomyces africanus | reverse complement strand
GGCCCACCGCCGTCTTCGCCGTCAACGACATCACCTGTGTGGGCGCCCTCTCCGCCGCGGAGGAACTCGGGCTGCGCGTCCCGCGCGACCTCTCCCTCGTCGGCTACGACGACACGAATCTGTCCCGGCTGCGGCACCTGTGGCTCACCACGG
>NZ_MUKA01000573.1:0-626 GCF_002150735.1 Streptomyces africanus | reverse complement strand
CCGACGGCTGAGGTACGCCCGTATGCCGTATGCCCGCCTTCCCCGCCTGTCCGTCTTCTCCGTCTGTCCGTCCGGTCCGCCACGACCGGGGGACAGCGCGGGGCGGCGCCGCGGCGTGCGGCCTCCGGCGGCCGGCCCGTATGACGATCACGCCGACTCAAGTCCCTCCGAGCACCGTGGGCTTCACGGGCCCAGGTGGGTGACCGTGGAGGAAGCGGTCGCCGTCACCGAGTGCCGCATGGTGCTGGAAGGGCTGTGCGCGGCNNGGTCCGCGGGGTACGGCGGACGGCCGGGGACAGCGCGGAACGGGACACTCATCGGCGCGCACTGATCGCGTGCGCCGCCGCAGGGGGCGCGCACGGACATCGGCCGGCGCGTCAGCGCGCGATGAGTCTCCCGTCTCGCCGTACGCCTGGTCAGATGCGCCTGTGGAGCTCGCTTATGGTGTGCGGCATATGCCCGGGAGCGGATGCCCGGGTGACCGAGCGTGAAGGGGGCCACGGGGTGGACGAGGCGGGGGACCGGCGGGGCCGGCGGGCCGAGGCGGCCGGGGGTGCCGTCACGGCGCTCCTCGCCGTGGCGGCCTGCGCCGGACACGCGACCAAGGCGGAACTGCCCTGGTGGGC
>NZ_MUKA01000009.1 GCF_002150735.1 Streptomyces africanus | reverse complement strand
CGGGCGCGGACCGCGGCGGCGAGGTGGCCGTGAAGCGGACCCAGCCCGAGATCACCCGTGAGAACGCCGCCGCGCTGGGGCTGACGGAGAAGATGTCCTCCTTCACCGTCCACTTCGAACCGGCGGAGTACCGCACGAAGAACATCGGCCGGGCCGTGGAACTGATCAACGGCTCCCTGGTCAGGCCGGGCGCGACGTGGAGCTTCAACCGGACCGTCGGCGAGCGCACCGAGGCCAACGGCTTCGTCGAGGGCATCATCATCCTCGACAACCAGTTCACGAAGGCGTCGGGCGGCGGTGTCTCGTCCGTGGCGACCACCCTGTACAACGCGCTGTTCTTCGCCGGGGTCAAGCCCGTGGAGCACGGCGCGCACTCCTTCTACATCGAGCGCTACCCGGAGGGTCGCGAGGCGACGGTCGCCTGGGGCAGCCTGGACCTGCGGTTCTCCAACGACTCCGGCAAGGCGATCTACATCCAGGCCGAGTCCACGGACACGTCCGTGACCGTCTCGTTCCTCGGCACCCGGAAGTACGACGAGATCAAGTCGGTCAAGGGCCCGCGCACCGAGGTGAAGCAGCCCGAGAAGAAGGTGAGCCACGACAAGGAGTGCGTGCCGCAGACGCCGCTCGAAGGGTTCGACGTCACCGTGGAGCGGGTCTTCTACAACGACGGGCGGGAAGTGCGGCGGGAGCCGTTCCGTACGCACTACGCGCCGCGTGACGAGATCGTGTGCGAGTGAGACACCCGCCGTTCGCCTTCCCCTGGAACTCTCCTTTTCCGCTGGGGCGTTGACCCGTCCGCAGGGCCCCAGCACAATGAGCGCCCAGTACTGAGAGCGCTCTCACAGGAGATCCATGACTGGCAGACAAGGCCCGGCGCCGAGCCGGCGTTCGCTCATCGGTGCCGGCCTCGGCATCACGGCCGCGGGGTTGGCCGCAGCGGGCTCCGGGCAGGCCCTGGCAGCCGGTTCGCACGGTGCCGCCGCTTCTGCTCCGGACGGCACCGGCCCGCTGTCCGCCCCGGCCCGGGGGCGCGCCTTCCTCGCTGCCGCCATGGACGCCTATCCCGACCACGGACGCGTCCGCCTGGCCCAGAGCTACACCGACCAGGCCGGCCTCTTCAGCACCGCGTTCACCTACGACAACGCCCTGGCGATCCTGGCCCTGCTCGCGGCCCGGAGGCAGGAAAGCCTGGCCAGGGCGACGGCGTTGGGCGACGCCCTGCTCTACGCGCAGACACATGACCCGGCGTACGACGACGGCAGGCTCCGGCAGGCCTACAACGTCGGGCCGTACACCTTCTACGACGGCACGCCGCAGCCCGACGGCTTCGTCCGGGCGGACGGCACGGCCAACGTCGGTACGCAGTTCGGCTTCACCGGCACGGCGGTGGGCGACATGGCCTGGGCGGGCATCGCGCTGAGCGCCCTGACCCTCCGTACGGGGGCGGGGCGTTTCCGCACCGGTGCCGTACGGATCGGCGAGTGGATCGAGCGGACCGGCCGCACCGACGAACCGCTCGGCGGCTACAAGTTCGGGGTCGACGGGGCGAATCAGCGGCTGCCGTTCACGTCGACGGAGCACAACACCGACCTGGTGTGCCTCTTCGGCCGGCTCGCCCGGCTGACCGGCGACAGGGTGTGGCTGCGGCGGCGGGCGCGGGCCGAGGCCTTCGTGCGCCGGATGTGGGAGCCGGCCGGGGGTTTCTTCTACACCGGCACCAACGACGGAGTGACCGTCAACACGTCCCCGGTCCCGGAGGACACCCAGACCTGGACCCATCTCGCGCTCGGCTTCCGCACGGGCGCGTACGCCCGTTCGCTGGACTGGGCCGTGGCGGAGCTGGCCGTCCTGGATCACGCGGGCCGTACGAACAGTACGGTGCCCCGGGGCCAGTCGTACGAGGGCGTCACCTTCAGTTCCGCGAGCCTGGTGACGAACGAGGACGCGCCGATCGCGGAGGGCCAGCCCAAGCCCGACCGCAACGGTGTGTGGTTCGAGGGGACGGCTCATCTCGCGCTCGCTCTGCGGGACCGCGGCAAGCGGGGTGACGAGGCGCGTGCCCGGCGGCTGCTCGCCTCGGCCGAGCAGGCTCAGGACCTGCTGGGCGGCGGTCAGACCATCGGCGGCCAGGCGCTGCCCGAGCGGGCCGGGGTGGTGTCCGCGAGCAGTCCGCTGGACACCGGGTTCGGCTTCGGCTACTACCCGTACCGGCACACGGGTGCGACGGCCTGGTACCTGATGGCGGCGGCGCGCTTCAATCCGCTGCGGGCGTGACAGGCGGGCCCGGCCCGCTGGGGCGTACAGCGGGCCGGGCTGCCCTCAACCGACGCGGTGGACCGCTTGGCTGGTCAGTTCGTAACGGGCACCGACGATCGCCAGCTCGCCGGTGCTCACCTTGGCGGCGAGGTCGGGCTCCTCGGCCAGCCGGGAGCGGACCAGGCGGACATTGGCGTCGACCGTGGCGTCGATCCGCGCGTCCCCTTCCGTGCTGTGGTCTATGGCCGGGCGTATCTGGTCGGCGAGGTACTGGATGTGGGCGGGCAGGTGCCCGCCGGACTGCTCCGCCTCGACCGCGGCACGCACCGCGCCGCACGATTGGTGCCCGAGCACCACGACCAGCGGTATGCCCAGTTCCAGGACGCCGTAGGCGACGCTGCCGAGCACGGCCTCGTCCAGGACCTCCCCGGCGGTGCGGACGGTCATCAGGTCGCCCAGCCCCTGGTCGAAGACCAGCTCCGGGGGCACGCGGGAGTCGATGCAGCCGAGCACGACCGCGAAGGGGTGCTGGGCGGTGGTCAACTCCCGCCGGGTCGCCGGAGTTTCGTGCGGGTGGCGTTCGCGGAAGGCGCGCCAGCGGCGGTTGCCCGCGGCCAGTTCCGCGAGGGCCTCCTGAGGGGTGCTCGGCCGCGGTCCGGTGCCGGGCGCGCTCGGGGCGGCGGTGGCCGGGCGGGCGGCTGTGAGGCCCGCGCCGAGGGCGGCGGCCCCGGTCAGCGCGGTGCGCAGAAGAGTGCGGCGGACGGTGCCGGCGGCTCTGTGGGCTGTGGCATGTGAGTTCACGGCCCAGAACGTATGCCCGACCGCGCGCCCGACCGCGGCCCTTGCCGTTTCATGGTGTGAGTTGGGTAAGTGATGTTCTTACTTTGAACGCCTTTTGACGGTCCCTCAGGCAACCAGCAGCACGCCCGGGCCTCCCGGCCCGGGCGTGCTGTCATGCGGAGGTGATCAGACCGGTCAGACCAGGTCGAACCGGTCCAGGTTCATGACCTTGACCCACGCGGCGACGAAGTCCTTCACGAACTTCTCCTTCGCGTCGTCGCTCGCGTAGACCTCGGCGAGCGCCCGCAGCTCGGAGTTCGAGCCGAAGACCAGGTCGGCGCGGCTGCCGGCCCACTTGACCTCGCCGGTGGCGGCGTCGCGGCCCTCGAACGTGGTCTGGTCCTCGGAGGTCGCCTTCCACGTCGTGCCCAGGTCGAGCAGGTTGACGAAGAAGTCGTTGGTCAGCGAGCCGGGCGTCGTGGTGAAGGCGCCGAGCTGGGACTGCTGGTGGTTGGCGCCCAGCACCCGCAGGCCGCCGACCAGGACGGTCATCTCGGGGGCGCTCAGGGTGAGCAGGTTCGCCCGGTCGAGCAGCAGGTACTCGGCCGGCAGGCGGTTGCCCTTGCCGTGGTAGTTGCGGAACCCGTCGGCGGTCGGCTCGAGCGCCTCGAAGGACTCGGCGTCGGTGTGCTCCTCCGTCGCGTCCACACGGCCCGGCGTGAAGGGGACCTCCACCTGGAAGCCTGCTTCCTTGGCGGCCTTCTCGACGGCGGCGGTGCCGCCGAGGACGATCAGGTCGGCCAGGGAGACCTTCTTGGTGCCGGCGCCGGCGTTGAACTCCTGCTGGATGTTCTCCAGGACGCGCAGCACCTGGGCCAGCTCGTCGGGCTCGTTGACCTCCCAGCCGCGCTGCGGCTCCAGGCGGATGCGGGCGCCGTTGGCACCGCCGCGCTTGTCGCTGCCGCGGAAGGTGGAGGCCGAGGCCCAGGCGGTCGTCACCAGCTGCGAGACGGACAGGCCCGACTCGAGGAGCTTCGTCTTGAGGGTCGCGATGTCCCCGCCGTCGATGGGCTCGCCCTCGGCCTCGGGCAGCGGGTCCTGCCAGATCAGGGTCTCCTGCGGGACCTCCGGGCCGAGGTACAGCGACTTCGGGCCCATGTCACGGTGGGTCAGCTTGAACCAGGCGCGGGCGAAGGCGTCCGCGAACTCCTCCGGGTTCTCGTAGAACCGGCGGGAGATGGGCTCGTAGATCGGGTCGAAGCGCAGCGCCAGGTCCGTGGTGAGCATCTTCGGGCGGTGCTTCTTCGAGGAGTCGTGCGCGTCCGGAACGATCTCCGGGGCGTCCTTCGCCACCCACTGGTTGGCGCCGGCCGGGCTCTGCTCCAGCTCGTACTCGAACTCGAAGAGGTTCTTGAAGAAGCCGTTGCTCCACTGGGTCGGCGTCGAGGTCCAGGTGACCTCCAGGCCGGAGGTGATGGCGTCCCCGCCCTTGCCCGTGCCGTAGGTGCTCCGCCAGCCCAGGCCCTGCTCCTCCATGGAGGCGGCCTCGGGGTCGGCGCCGACGTGGTCGGCCGGGCCGGCGCCGTGGGTCTTGCCGAAGGTGTGGCCACCGGCGATCAGGGCGACGGTCTCCTCGTCGTTCATCGCCATGCGGCGGAACGTCTCACGGATGTCGCGGGCCGCGGCGAGCGGGTCCGGGTTGCCGTTCGGGCCCTCGGGGTTGACGTAGATGAGGCCCATCTGGACGGCGCCGAGCGGGTTCTCCAGCTCGCGGTCGCCGGTGTAGCGCTTGTCGTCGAGCCAGGTGGTCTCGGGGCCCCAGTACACGTCCTCCTCTGGCTCCCAGACGTCCTCGCGGCCGCCGGCGAAGCCGAAGGTCTCGAAGCCCATCTGCTCCAGGGCGACGTTGCCGGTGAGGATCAGGAGGTCGGCCCAGGAGATGGACTGGCCGTACTTCTTCTTGACCGGCCACAGCAGACGGCGGGCCTTGTCGAGGTTGCCGTTGTCCGGCCAGCTGTTGAGCGGGGCGAAGCGCTGCTGGCCGGCGCCGGCGCCGCCGCGGCCGTCGCTGATGCGGTAGGTGCCCGCGCTGTGCCAGGCCATACGGACCATCAGGGGGCCGTAGTTGCCGAAGTCGGCCGGCCACCAGTCCTGCGAGGTGGTCAGCACCTCGGCGATGTCCTGCTTCACGGCCGCGAGGTCGAGGGCCTGGAACGCCTCGGCGTAGTCGAACTCCTCACCGAGCGGGTTGGCCACCTCGGGGTTCTTGGCAAGGATCTTCAGGTTGAGGCGCTCCGGCCACCACTGACGGTTGCCGCCACCCTGGGTGGGGTGCAGGGCGCGGCCGTGCGCCACGGGGCAGCCGCCGCTCGTCTCCTCCTGCTTCGCGTCGGTGACGATCGCGTCGTGGTTCTCAGTCATGGAAATCCTTCCGGACGGGGTGGAACACGGTGCTCGGGTGGATCACATCGCTCAGGAACTGCGGGCGGTGGAGCAGGCGGGGCACAGGCCCCAGTAGATGACCTCGGCCTCGTCGACGGCGAAGCCGCGGTCGTCGGACGCGGTCAGGCAGGGGGCGTGGCCCACCGCGCAGTCGACGTCGGCGACGGTCCCGCAGGACCGGCACACGAGGTGGTGGTGGTTGTCGCCGACCCGTCCCTCGTACAGGGCCGGGCTGCCGGGTGGGTCGAGGCGGCGTATGAGTCCCGCCGCGGTGAGTGCGTGGAGCCCCTCGTACACGGCTTGGACGGAGATGTGGCCGACGCGGCCGCGTACCTCGGAGGCGATCGCCTCGGCGCCGAGGTGGTCGCCCTCCCGCACGGCCTGGAGCAGTGCGACGCGGGCGGCCGTCACCCTCAGGCCGGCGCCGCGCAGTTCGTCGGCGGCGGTGGGGTTCCGGGATGCGGTCATGGCGAACAACCTAGCCGCATAAACACGAATGATTCAATAAAACGAACGGTTCAATTTTGGTGTCGAGCGGGTGCGGCCGGGTGTGACGCGGGTACGGCTTGGCATGGCGCCCCAGTTGACACCATGTGAGCTCGGTCACAGTACCGATGATCGCGCTTCGCGGCTGGCGGGATGGTGTCAGCCGTGTCCGTGTCGCGCCAGCACCGCCCGTGCGGTTTCGGCCATGGCCTCGTCGACCATCCGGCCCTCGAAGGTGAGGGCGCCGACGCCGTCGCGCTGGGCCGCTTCCACGGCTGCGACGAGGCGTGCGCAGCGGTCCAGCTCTTCGGGGGTGGGGGCGAAGACCTCGTTGATCACGGGGACGTGGGTCGGGTGGATGGCCATCATCCCCTCGTAACCGAGGGCGCGGTTCTGCTCGGCGAAGGCGCGCAGGCCCGTCAGGTCGGTGATGTCCGTCCACAACCCGGTCACCGGGCCGGGCGCTCCGGCGGCGCGGACGTCGAGCAGGACGCGGGAGCGCAGGGCCAGGGTCTCGGTGCCCTGAGGACTCCAGCGGTAGCCGACGGCGCGTTCCACGTCGCCGCCGGGTGCGGTCAGGGCGCCGACGTGTGCCACCCGGGGGGCCGCGGCGGCGATGTCGTAGGCGTCGTGCAGGGCGCGGGCCGACTCCAGCAGCGGCACGAGGGCCGTCGTGCCGGCCGGCAGGCCGTGCTCGTGTTCGCACCAGCCGATGAGACGGTCCGCGAGCCGTACGTCGGCGGCGGTGTGCACCTTGGGCAGGACCACCCCGGCCAGTCCGGGGCGCACGACGGCACGCAGTTCCTCGGCGCCGGCCCAGGCGTCGAGCGGGTTGACCCGGACGAACAGGGCCATGCCGCCGTCGGGTTGCGCGGCGGCCTTGGCCAGGGCCTCGGCCACCCGGGCGCGGGCGAGCGGCTTGTCGGGTGCCGGGACCGCGTCCTCCAGATCGAGCACGACGGCGTCGGCACCGGCCGCGCGCGCCTTGGGCAGCCAGTCCGTACGGAGGCCGGGGACGAAGAGGAGGGAGCGGAGCGGGGGCCGGGGGGTGCTCGTGGTGCCGGGCGTGGTCGCGCTGCGGGCTCTTGTCGCGCCGTGGGGCTCAGACGACATCGTTCTTCTCCAGTTCGGCCAGTTCCTGGTCGCTCAGTCCGAGCCAGTCCCGGTACACCAGGTCGTTGTCCTGGCCGAGCGCCGGCCCGGTGCGCCAGACGCGGCCGGGGCGTTGCCGGAAGTGCGGGATGACCGCCTGCATGCGGACGTCTCCCAGGTCGGGGTCGGCCACGGTGACGATGTCGCCGCGCTCGGCGTAGACCGGGTCGGCGGCGATGTCGGCCGCGTCGAACACCCGGGAGGCCACCACCTCGGCGCGGGCGAAGGCCTCCAGGCACTCGGCGGCCGTACGGTCGGCCACCCACGCCCGCAGTCCGTCGTCCAACTCCCCGCGCCTCGCGTGCTGTTGCTCCGAGGTGGCGAACTCCTCCTCCGGCAGGCCCAGCAGCCGGGCCACGTTGCGCACCGAGCGCAGGGTCGCGGACGTCACGGTGATCCACTGCTCGTCGCGCGAGCGGTAGGTGTTGATCACGGCGGCGGGCGCGACCGCCAGCTGGTTGCCGGAGCGCTGCGGCACGGTGCCCAGCTGGTCGTGGACGATGACCTGCCACTCGACGAGCCGGAACAGCGGCTCGAACAGGGCGAGGTCGATCCACTCGCCGTCGAAACCGGGGTCGTGGTCGCGCCGGTGGAGGGCGGCGAGGACGGCGTAGGCACCCATCAGGCCGGTCACGGCGTCGCCGTGCGAGAAGCCGGTGTGGACGGGCGGCCCGTCCGGGGAGCCGGTCAGGTGGACGACGCCGCTGCGGGCCTCGCCCATCTTGCCGAAGCCGGGGGCGTCGGCCTGGCTGGAGGTGGCGCCGAAGCCGGAGATCTGGAGCAGGACGGCCTTCGGGTTGATCCGGTGCACGGACTCCCAGTCGAGCCCCCAGCGGCGCAGGCGTCCGGCGCGCAGGGTCACGATGACGACGTCCGCCCAGGCGACGAGCCGGTGGGCGACCGCGCGGCCCGCCTCGTGGTGCAGGTCGAGCGTGACGGAACGCTTGTTGCGGGCGGCCACCTTGAACCACAGGGGAACGCCGTCGCGCCGGGGCCCCATCGCGCGGGCGGCATCACCGGCGCCCGGGGGTTCGACGTGGACCACGTCCGCGCCCTGGTCGGCGAGCATCGAACCCGCGAGCGGCCCGGCCACCACATGAGCGAACTCGACCACTTTCAGCCCGCGCAACTGCCCCTGTCCGGTGGCGTTCGGCATGTCCTTGTCCGGCACGGATGCGTCCCCTCGGTTCAGCTGGTCGGTTCTTCAGACTGCCGAGGTGCAGAAATGCCTGTCCAGCAAAAGAAGACCATCAATCCATGCGCTGGGTGCATGAATGGAGTTTCCCGGCCCGTGGCTCAGGCCCAGGAGACTCCCGGCGGCAGGTCCCTGCCCTGGGCGCGGAAGTCCTCGAGCGTCTCCAGGAAGTGCTCGGTGACGCGCGGGAGGGTGCGGCGGGCGCGCAGGGCGATGTCGAGGCGCCGGTCGACCACCGGGTCGACGAGCGGCCGGAACACGAAGGGCCCGGTGCCCAGCAGGGGCAGCACCAGGGCGGGCAGCGCGCTCACGCCGAGTCCGGCGGCGACCAGTCCGCCCACCGTGGCGACACTGCCGGCCTCCGCCGCCGGTACGGCGTGCGCGTCGACCTGGCCGAACGCGGCGTCCGTCAGCCGCCGCACGCTCGAGTCCCGTCCGACGGCGAGGAACGGCTCGAGGGCCAGGTCCGCCCAGCCGACCTCGTCGCGGGCGGCGAGCGGATGGTCCTCGCGCAGGACCGCGACGAAACGGTCACGCACCAGCGGGCGGTGCTCCAGCCGCTCGGGCGGCACGCCGACCGTGGTGATGGCGAAGTCCGCGTCGCCGGACAGGACCCGGTTCAGCACGGCCCGTTCCAGGCCGTCGAGCAGGCGTACGGCCACGCGCGGCCGGTCGGTGCGGAAACCGGAGATGACCTGCGGAAGCAGCACCGCCGCGACGGAGGGCAGGGTGGCGACGGCGACGGTGCCGGACTCGCCGAGCAGGAAGCGGTCCAGTTCCTTCATCCCGGCCCGGTGGGCGCTGAGGATCTGCTCGGCGATCCGCAGCGCCTCGGCGCCGGCCGCTGTCAACTGCACGTTGCGCGTGTCGCGTTCGAGCAACTGGGCGCCGACCTGCCGCTCCAGGTCGGCGACCGCACGGCTGAGGGACGACTGCGAGACGCCCAACCGGGCGGCCGCCGCGGTGAAACTCGTCGCCCGGGCGACGGCCGCGTATGCCGTGAGTTGACGCAGGGTGGCATCCATGGCCGGGAAGCGTACGTCAGAGCGGGCCGATTGATGCGGAGACCGCATGGACAGATGCCGGTTTGATGCTGGACAGGGATCATCCGGCGCTCGGACACTCTCGGCTATCCCCGTACGCCCCGCTCTCCCGCCGACGGGGACCGCGACCCGAGAAAGCGAGCGCCACCATGCCGGCAGCCCTGGGCTTCGCCACGATCGCCCTGTTCCTGTTGCTCACCATGACGAAACGGGTCTCGGTACTGGTCGCGCTGGTGGTGCTTCCGGTGCTCGCGGCGCTGGCGGGCGGGTTCGCGGGCGAGCTGGGCGGCATGGTGCTCGACGGGCTGTCGAAGGTGGCACCGACCGGCATCATGATCGCCTTCGCCGTGCTGTACTTCAGCCTCATGGTCGACGCGGGCCTGTTCGATCCGCTGATCCGCGGTCTGCTGCGGCTGGCCAAGGGTGATCCCCTGCGCGTCACCGTCGCCACGGCCGTCCTCACGCTGTGCGTGGCCCTGGACGGCGACGGGGCCTCCACGTTCCTCATCACCGTCTCCGCGCTGCTGCCCGTCTACCGGAAGCTGGGCATGAGTCCGCTGGTGCTGTCCGGGGTCGTCTGCCTGGCGGCGGGCGTGATGAACATGATTCCCTGGGGCGGGCCGACGGTACGGGCCATGGCGGCGCTGAAGCTGGAGAGTTCGGACGTCTTCACCCCCGTGCTGCCCGCGATGGGATTCGGGATCGCGTGGGTCCTGGTGGCGTCCTGGCTGATCGGCCGCAGGGAGCGGCGGCGGCTCGGCGCCCTCACCGGGCCGGGCGAGAAGCCCGCCGCCGGCGAGCCGGTTGCCGCGTCCGGTGCCGGGCCGGTTCCCGCGACGGCCCCCGCGCCCGGAGACGAGCCCGTTCCCGCGACGGCCCCCGCGCCCGGAGACGGCCCCGGTGCCGTCCGGGTCGCGGCGCCCGCGCCGCGCTGGCTGACCCTCTTCAACCTGATGCTGACCGTCGTGCTCGTCGTGGCGCTGATCCTGGAGGTCATGCCGCTGCCGGTGCTGTTCGTCCTCGGGTTCGCGGTGGCACTGCTGGTCAACCACCCGACGTGGGAACAGCAGCAGGCGCTGCTCGACCGGCACGCGAAGAACGTCGTCCTCGTGACCACCATGATCTTCGCGGCCGGTGTGTTCACGGGGGTCCTCACCGGGAGCGGGATGATCGACGACATGGCCGAGGCGCTCGTGTCGGTGATACCGGACTCCCTCGGCGGGCATCTGCCGGTCCTCGTGGCCGTCACGGGCATGCCGTTGAGTCTGGTCTTCACCCCGGACGCCTACTACTTCGGTGTCCTGCCCGTCCTCGCCGAGACGGCGCACGGCTTCGGCACCGACCCGGCCGAGGTCGCCCGGGCCGCCGTCCTCGGCCAGATGACGACGGGCTTCCCCCTCAGCCCGCTCACCGCCGCCACGTTCATCCTGGTCGGCATGAGCGGCGTCCAGCTCGGCGAGCACCAGCGCTTCATCTTCCGCTGGGCCTTCGCCACCACGCTCGTGATGACCGCCGGTGCCGTCCTGACCGGCGCCCTCTCCCTCTGACGGAGGATCGGCATGCCCGCCCGCCCCTCACGGTTCCTCCCGCCGCTGCTCGCCGTGTCACTCGCCGCCTCCGCGCTGCCCGCGGCCACCGCCCAAGCCGGCCCGGGCGGCGGCCTGCCGTCCTTCGCCGGCTCCGTCACCTCGCGTACGTACGACGGCCGCGACGACGACCTGCTCACCGCGGGGCTGGGTTTCGCGGGACTGCGCCGGGCCACTCCCCCGGCCGTCGCCGACCCCGGCCGTCCCACGCCGGCCGAGCTGAGGCGGTGGGCCGTGTGGGCCGCGGCGGGGCTCTCCGGGAGCGACGCGGGCGGGCTGGGACGACTGTACGGTCCGAACATCGGCCCCGACGGCAGACCGGTTCCCGGTGACGGGAAGGTCGCCGGCACCGAGTACACCGTCACCGTCGGCACGGGCGCGCGGAGTGTCGGTTTCGTCGTCCAGGTTCCCGCGAACCTGGACCGCGCACGGCCCTGTGTCGTGGCCGCGCCGGCGACCGGTCTGGCGAACGTGTACAACGGCGTCGGCGGCGCGGGCGCCTGGGGACTGCACCACCGCTGCGCGGTCGCCCTCACCGACAAGGGCATGGGCCCGGCCTTCCACGACCTGCACTCCGACACCGTCATGGCCACCGACGGCACGACCGGCCCCCGCACGCGGACCGGTCCCCGGGCGGCCTTCGAAAGCGGCCTCGACGACTCCGCACGCCGCCGCTACGACGCGCACCACCCCTACCGGGTCGCCTTCAAGCAGGCGCACTCCCGGCAGAACCCCCAGGCCGGCTGGGGACGCGACGTCCTGCGCTCGGTGGAGCTCGCCCTCGCGCTGCTCAACCGCGACTGGCGGGACGGTGCGCCCGCCGCCGGGTACACGCCCGCGACGACGACGGTGCTGGCGGCGGGCGTCTCCAACGGCGGCGGTGCCGCCGTCGCCGCCGGAGAGGAGGACCGGCACGGCCTGATCGACGCGGTCGTGGCCGCGGAGCCGCAGATGAACCTCGCCCCGCTGCGCGGCTTCACCGTCGAGCAGGGCGGGCGGCGGGTGGCCAACGCCGGGCTGCCGCTCGTGCGCTACGCGTCCCTGGCCTCGCTCCTCCAGCCGTGCGCGGTGCTCACCGAGCCTTCGGCGCCGGGCTACACGTCCTTCGACCCGCGAACGGCCCAGCGGCGCTGCTCGGACCTGGTGGGCGACGACCCCCGGCTGGTCCTGCGGCGTGACGCCGAACGGGCCGGAGTGCGCGGGCTGCCCGACCTGGCGCAACAGGCGCTGGTCCGGGCCGGGTTCCAGGCGCGGTCCGCGTACTTGCAGGCCTCGCACTACGACCCGCAGACGCCCGTCTCGTACGAGATGAGCTTCGCCCGCGCCGCGGTCACCGACGCGCTGTGCGGCTACAGCTGGGCGGCGACCGACGCCTCCGGCCGGCCCGCGCCCTACACCCGGGCCCAGATGGCCGCCGCCTACGCCACCAGCGGCGGGCGGGCCCCCTCCCCCGGCACCCTCGTCGACGACGACTCGCTCGGCGGGCCGGTCGCCGACCGGCGGGCCGTCGGGCCGGACGGCGCACCGGACTACAACCTCGACGGCGAGCTGTGCGCCTACCGGCTGGCGTTCCCCGGCAAGGCCGCGAACTTTGAGGAGCGGGCGTGGGCGCGCCGGGTGGGCCAGGGCCTCGACGCGACCCGGCGTGACGGCGACCTGCACGGCACGCCCGCCCTGATCGTGCACGGCCGCGACGACACACGGGTCCCGGTGAACCACAGCTCCCGGCCCTACCTGGGGCTCAACTCCCGTGCGGAGCACGGCAGGAGCGCGCTGTCCTACCTGGAGATCACCCACGCCCACCACAGCGACAGCACCGCGCCCGGCTACGACAACCGCTACGTCCCGCTCGGCTTCTACTTCCAGCAGGCACTCGACCTGATGTGGGACCGGCTCACCGAGGGCCGCCCGCTGCCGCCCAGCCAGGTCGTACGGACCGTGCCGCGCGGGGGCGAACCCGGCCACGCGCCGGCGCTCACCCGGGCCAATGTGCCGCCCATCCCGGCGTCACCCGCGCCCGGGGACCGCATCGGTGTGCGGTCCGGTGCGGTCCGGGTGCCCGACTGAGAGCCGGCCTGTGCGGTAGGAGGGCCGGTCCGACGAGGAGCGGCCCGTCCGGCAGGCGGGACCGCCCCGTGAGATCCGACCCGTCCGTCAGGCGGACCCGCCCCTGCGAACCGACCCCTCCGACAGGCGGACCCGCCCCATGAGAACCGTCCCCCTACCGGTCGTCCGACGAGGTCAGGCGTTCGAGCTGGGCGGCGGCCGTCGCGGCCTTGCGGTCCGCTTCGCGGACGCGGCGGTCGGCCGTGCGCGCCCGTTCCCGGGCCGACCGCTCGGCGAAGCGGGCCTGCTGGTGTTCCTCCCTGGTGCGGGCCAGTTCCTCGGTGAGCTCGCCGACGCGCCGCTGGAGGCGGTCCACCTGCTGTGTCGCCTCCTCCACGGCCTGGCCGGCGGCCGCCGCCTCGTCCTTCAGCGCCCGCCGCTCCCGGTCCGCGGCCTCGGCGTCCCGGCGGGCCTGCGCCAGCCGTCGCCGCTGTTGCTCGGCGGCCTTCCGGTCCGGACGGGAGGGAGCCGGCGCGGCGGACGGGCGGCGCTGCGTCGTGGCGCTCTCCGGGACGGCCCTCTGTGTGACGGCACTCGCCCCGGCGGCCGGGAAGCCGACGGCGGCGCTGAGCGGCTTGGCCAGCCGGCCGCTCGCCCATGCCTCGGCGGCCCCGGGGTCGGCCAGGACGGCGTGCAGGGTGTTCTCGACCTCGCGCTGCACGCCTTCGCCGATCGGATGCCCGGCCTCCGCGGCGAGCTGCCGGGCCTGAGCCGACAGGGCGCGGATGAGCGCGTGCTGCTGCCGGCTCAGTTCGCGCAGTTGGGTGCGGTCCAGGGACTGGTGGGCCTGGCGCAGTCCTTCGCCCAGGCGGAGCAGGGGCTCGACATCGCCGGGCCGGCTGCGCACCAGGAGGTTGCAGGCCCAGGCCGCGAGGCTGGGTTTGCGCAAGGTACCGATCCGCTCGGCGAGTTCCCGGTCGCCGGCCGTGCGGGCGGCGGCCACGGCCGACGAGCGGGCGGCGGTGAACTCCTCCGGCCGCAGGGCGTACAGCTCGTCGGCCACAGCGTCGAAGTCCATGAGCGTCCCTTTCGCGTGGGGCTCTGTTCCGATCATCCCAGGCGAGGCCGCGAGGGGCTCGTGGAGCGCGGCGTTCCGGCGGGGCGGAACGCTCCGGAGGTACCCGGTTCATGATCCAGAAATCGACGGTTTAACATATGAGCGCCGCCTAGCTCGAAAGATGGATCTGTGACTGTCAACGACGACTCGTTCACCAACTGGAAGAACCGCGAGGAGATCGCGGAGTCGATGATCCCGATCATCGGGAAGCTGCACCGGGAGCGGGACGTGACCGTCCTGCTGCACAGCCGCTCCCTGGTGAACAAGTCGGTGGTCAGCATCCTCAAGACCCACCGGTTCGCCCGGCAGATCGCCGGTGCGGAGCTCTCGGTCACCGAGACGCTGCCGTTCCTGCAGACCCTGGCCGAGCTTGACCTCGGGCCGTCCCAGATCGACATCGGCATGCTCGCCGCGACGTACCGCGAGGACGACCGCGGTCTGTCGGTCGCGGAGTTCACCGCCGAGGCCGTCGCCGGTGCCACCGGAGCCAACAAGATCGAGCGCCGCGAGGGTCGTGACGTCGTCCTCTACGGCTTCGGCCGCATCGGCCGGCTCGTGGCCCGGCTGCTGATCGAGAAGGCCGGCTCGGGCAACGGTCTGCGGCTGCGCGCCATCGTCGTGCGCGGCGGAGGAGAGCAGGACATCGTCAAGCGCGCCTCGCTGCTGCGCCGTGACTCCATCCACGGCCAGTTCCAGGGCACGATCACCGTCGACGAGGCGACCAGCACGATCGTCGCCAACGGCAACGCGATCAAGGTCATCTACGCGAACGACCCGTCCGAGGTCGACTACACGGCGTACGGCATCAAGGACGCCATCCTCATCGACAACACCGGCAAGTGGCGTGACCGCGAGGGCCTGTCCACGCACCTGCGCCCCGGCATCGACAAGGTCGTGCTGACCGCGCCCGGCAAGGGCGACGTCCCGAACATCGTGCACGGCGTCAACCACGACACCATCAAGCCGGACGAGCAGATCCTGTCCTGCGCCTCCTGCACCACGAACGCGATCGTGCCGCCGCTGAAGGCGATGGACGACGAGTTCGGGGTCCAGCGCGGCCACGTGGAGACCGTCCACTCGTTCACCAACGACCAGAACCTGCTGGACAACTACCACAAGTCCGAGCGCCGGGGCCGCAGCGCGCCGCTCAACATGGTCATCACCGAGACGGGTGCCGCCTCCGCCGTCGCCAAGGCGCTGCCCGACCTCAAGGCGAAGATCACCGGCAGCTCCATCCGGGTTCCGGTGCCGGACGTCTCCATCGCGATCCTCAACCTCCAGCTCGCGCGCGAGACCACCCGCCAGGAGGTGCTCGACTATCTGCGCGAGGTGTCGCTCACCTCGCCGCTGAAGCGCCAGATCGACTTCATCAGCGCGCCCGACGCGGTCTCCAGCGACTTCATCGGCTCGCGCCACGCCTCGATCGTCGACGCCGGCGCCACCAAGGTCGAGGGCGACAACGCCATCCTCTACCTCTGGTACGACAACGAGTTCGGCTACTCCTGCCAGGTCATCCGTGTCGTACAGCACGTGTCCGGGGTGGAGTACCCGACGTACCCGGCTCCGGCGGTCTGAGCCCTGGGGACCACGCGGGGCGTGTCCGGCTGGCACGCCCCGCGTTCTCATGCGTCAGGAGCGGGTCAGCTCGATCCGGTACTGCCGTGTCCGCGAGCCGTCCTCGCTGCTCACGGTCACGACGGCCAGGCGTGACGTCTCCTTGCGGACGGTCACGCTCGCGTACGGGTCGCGCGGCGTGGCGGTGACCTTCGCCCGGTCCGGGCGGTCGGTGGTCACGCGGTAGCTCGTCCGGTCCGGATCGAAGCCGCCGATCGCCGCGCCCTCCACCTCGACCGACGCGGCGGCGGCGTCCGCGGAGGCGCCGGGCGTCCTGGCGAAGAGCTCGATCTCCCCGAGCGTGAGGTAACCGCCCGGGCGGGCCGTCATGACCACGCGTGCCCCGGTCACCGGGCCGGAGGCGCGCACCGGGACGTCGGCGACGGGCGTGCCCTCCGTGCCGACGGGCACCGTCTCGCTCGCGTCGGTCCAGGTGCCGTCGGCTTCGCGCACCTGCACCTTGAGGGACTCCGCGAAGCTGACGTTGGTGCCGTCGCGGTGGAAGTGGGTCACGACCCGGGTCAGATCGCGCGCCCCGGGCAGGGTGAAGGTGATGGTGTCGGACGGGTTCTTCGTGCCGGACCTCCAGTTCGACCAGGCCTTCTCCGAGGTGTTTCCGTTGCGCAGGCCCTCGGCGGAGTAGCCGCTCTCGGTGTAGGTGGCGCCGACCGTCACGCCCTCGTCGGGTGCGGTGTTCCGCTCCCGGGGTGCGGTGACCTGGACGCGTACGGTCGCCGCCGCCCCGGTGCCGCCGGGGACGTGGGCGGTGCCGCGCAGAGTGACCACCCCGGCGTCGTCGAACGCGCCGTCGGGTGCGGCGTCCCAGGTGACGGGGAGGTCGGCGGTGCCGCCGTGCCGTCCGACGCCGGTGACGGTGGCGGGCAGGCCGGGCCGTCCGCCGGTGTAGGTCTTGGCGCGGGCCGGGAGGGTGGCGGCGATGGTGTCCACGGTGACGACCGCCTCGGCGCGGACGGTCCGTCCGAGGGCGTCGGTGGCCTTGCCCTTGACCCGGACGGTTCCGGGCTTGCTCCAGCGCGCCTCGGAGGGCAGGGTCCACCGCACGGGGAGGGCGCCCCGGGCGCCGTCCCGGAAGACGGGCTTCACGGTGCCGGGCAGTTCGGGCGCACGGCCGGGGACGGTGAACGCCTTGGCCGGCTGCGTGCGCAGCACCGTCTCGTCGGTCACGCCCCAGCGCTGGTTCGCGGTGGAGGCGGGGAGGAGGGCCGACACGCGGGCGCCGTCCGCCGTCGACTGCCCGACGACGTCGAGCAGCCGGCCGGTGGCGGCGTTGACGAAGGTCCAAGTGCCGTCCCCGGTGGTCGACATGATCCACTGCCCGGCCGGGGTCTCGGTGTCTTCGAGAACGGCCTCGTCGTCCCGTACGGCGAGACGATCGCCGGTCTCCGCGTTGACGAGGGCGTAGCGCTCCCGGTTGCTGTCCCCGCGGGTCAGCTGCTTCACCGACCACAGCTGGGACTTGGCACCCGGGTCGGCCGTACGGACGACCAGGCCCTTGCCGTCGGCGGAGGGGGCCAGGGACTTGCCGCTCTGGGCTCCTTGGAGGCGGTAGACGTGGCCGGGCTGGACGAGCGCGGCGTCCTCGGCGGTGCCGGACACGCCGTCGACGAGGAGGGTGGTGACCGACTTCGCCGGGACGGTCACGGTGGCGGAGTCGTCCGTCACCTTCACCGGTGTGCCGCGGACGAGCGCTCCGCCGGCGCTGGTCACCACGGGCGTGACGGTGGCGCCGGGGGCGACGCGCTGGAACCGCGAGAGGTCCAGGGTCACGGCGCGCGGGGTCGTGCCGTTGTTGACGTGCACGACGGTCGCTCCGCGGCCGGACTTGCGTACGGCGGCGACGCTGGAGGGGTCGTCGGCCTTGACGAAGTGGTCGCCGGGCCGGATGTGATGGGTGAAGTTGCGCAGGGTGTGGAACTTGGTGTTGGCCCGGATCGGGCAGGTCTGAAGGGTGTCCTTCGCGGTGCAGTTGAACGGGATGTGGATGCTGCCCCAGTTCTTGCCGGCCTGCGCCTGCGGGATGGAGTCCTCGACGGGCTGCCACAACACCCAGGCGGACGGCTCCAGTTCGCGGATGTCCTCGACGACCCGGGTGGCGATGCCGAGCCCCGGTTCCATGCCGGTGAAGTCGGTGCCGGTCCCCCAGGTGCCCTCGATCTCGCTCATCCAGAACGGCTTGTCCGCGGCCTTGGCGCTGTCCCGGGCGCTGGTGCGCATGCCGGTGCCGTACGTGTGCACGTTGAGCTGGTCCACGGCGGCGCGGGCGGAGTTGTCGTAGGCGTTCCAGTTGCGGACGAAGGTGCTGGGGTTGGTCTCGTCCATCGCGGAGATCGTCGCGCGGGTTCCCGACTTCTCCAGTGCGCGCCGCAGGGCCAGGACGACCTTCTGCTGGAGTTCCGGGCCGGCGTGCGCGCCCTCCTGGCGGCCGCCGGTGGGCTGTCCGTCGGGGCCGATCTGGGTGCCCCAGTAGGTGGTGTTGGGCTCGTTGAGCGGGGCGATGGTGTCGAACCTGATGCGGTGCTTCTTCTCCAGCTGCTCGGTCACCTTGACCAGGTACGTGGCGAAGTCGTCGACGCGGTCGGCCCGTATCTGGTCGGTGCCCGCGTCGAAGCCGCCCGAGACGTAGCCGCTGACGGTCTGGAACCACGGCGGGGAGTTGCTGAACGCCTCCCAGCGGGTGACCTTCTTCTTGACGCGGTCCACCCACCAGCGCTGGCCCGGGTCGGCGGACCAGTCCCAGTGGTCGGGGTCGTCGGGGTTCCACCAGTCGGTGTCCTCCCTGGTGGTGCCCTCGGGGGCCTTCCAGAAGCCGTCCATCGTCGCGCCGGTCTTCATGTAGTCCTTGCGGACGTCCGGGGCGTTGCCGCCGCCGATGTTGTAGCGCGCGATGTTGAGGCGGAGGCCGTCCTCACCGAAGAGCATGTCGGCGAGCTTCTGCCGGATGGGTTCCGGATAGCGGCCGGTGATGTTGGCGAACCAGACGAGGCTCGTCCCCCACCCTTCGAACTCCTGCTGCCGGTAGGACGGGTCGATCCGTACCGTGACCGCGCTGCCGGGCGGTTCGGCGGCAGCGGCAGGAGGCACGGTCAGGAGTCCCGCGCCGAGTGCCAGGGGGACGCTGACCGCCCATGCACGGGCGAGGCGATGTCTGCTGGACATGAATTCCCTTCGAGAGCGAACAGAACCGCGCAGAACCAATCGAGTTTCCCGAATGTTTTAGGACGGCAATCAACACGTCAAGAGGTACGACGAGTTGAGACCCGCGCACACCCCTTGACGCACTCCGCCTCGCCGGTCCAATAATGATCGCCCACAGATCGTCCACATATCTAAACGACGTTCTCTGTTGTGTACGCGAGCGAACGCGGGAGGCGTAGTGAACGCGGCAGGCGCAGTGACGGGTTCAGGCTTGTCCCGCAGTCGTCCGATCGTCGCGTCCCTCGCCGTCCTGCTCGCCGCCTCCGGCTGCTCGGTGGCCGGTGCCGACCCCATCGGCGGCGGCCCCGACACCCTGCGCATCGTCCTGCCCGAGGAACCGCCGACGCTCGAACCCTGTGACGCCTCGCTGACCGCGACAGGCCGGGTGACACGCGCCAACATCACGGAGGCGCTCACCGAGCGCGAACCGTCCACCGGACGCCTGGAACCCGCCCTCGCCACCAAGTGGACCCGCGATTCGGCCACTTCGTGGACCTTCACCCTCCGCAGGGGTGTCACCTTCCACGACGGCTCGCCGTTCACGGCGGCAGCTGCCGCGTTCTCCGTCAAGCGCGCCACGGACTCGGGCATCGACTGCAACGTCGACGGCTACATCTTCACGGACAGCGAGCTCACCGCCACGCCCGTCGACGACACGACGCTCCGGGTCACCACGGCGAAACCCGACCCCATCCTGCCGTTGCGCCTGTCCTTCGTCGAGATCGTGCCGACGAGCACCGACCCGGACTCCCGCGTGCGCGAACCGGTCGGCACGGGGCCCTACCGGATCGACAAGTGGAACCAGGGCCGCTATCTGCGGCTCAAGCGCTTCCCCGGCTACTGGGGCAAGGCCCCCGACTTCGCCGCCGCGACCTATGTCTGGCGCGCCGAGGGCAGTGTGCGCGCGGCGATGGTGACGAACGACGAGGCGGATGTGGCGATCGGGCTGGCGCCGGAGGACGGGGCGGGCGACCGGGCCGTGGAGTTCGCCACCAACGAGGTCTCCTACCTGCGGATGGACGCCACCAAGGCGCCCTTGAACGACATCCGGATCCGGCAGGCCGTCAACTACGCCATCGACCGGGAGGGGCTGGTCACCGCGGTCTTCGCCGGCCGGCCCACCGGGCAGCTCGTGGCGAAGGGCGTCACGGGCCACAACCCGCGCCTGCGGCCGTGGCCCTACGACCCGGAACGCGCCCGGAAGCTCGTCGCCGAGGCCCGCGCCGACGGAGTCCGCACCGACACCACGCTCACCATCATCGGCCGCAACGGCATCTACCCCAAGGCCGCCGAAGCCATGGAGGTCGTCCAGGACGGCCTGATCAAGGCCGGGTTGAAGGTCAGGATCAAGATGCTCGACGTCAACGCCTGGCTGGAGTACCTTCTGCGCCCCTTCCCCGCCGGCGACACCGGCCCCACCCTGCTCCAGGCCCAGCACGGCAACCAGGCGGGAGACGCCGCGTTCACCATGGGACAGATCTACGGCAGTAAGGGCGCCCAGAGCAGCTACGGCACCGCCGCGCTCGACACGCTCATCGAACAGGCCGAGCTCGCCTCGGACGGGAAACGGCAGAAGGCGTTCGCGGACGCGTTCACCTACCAGAACGACAAGGTCGTACGGGACGCCGTCATGGCCAACATGACCGGCCTGCTGGCCCTCTCCCCCAAGGTCCGCTACCGGCCGGATCCGGCGACCAACGACGAGATGCGGCTCGCCGACATGCGGCGCGCGGACTGAGGGAGGACATCACGTGCTGACCCTGCTGCGCCGCCGCGCGGTCTCGAGCGTCGTTCCGCTGCTCGTGGTGGTGCTCGGCGTGTTCTTCCTGGCCCGCCTCACCGGCGACCCCGCCAACCTGTACCTGCCGCTGAGCGCGACACCCGAGATGCGGGCCGAGTTCGCCGCCCGCAACGGTCTGGACGACCCGCTGATCAGCCAGTTCGGCGACTACCTCGGCCAGGTCGCCCACCTCGACTTCGGCGAGTCGCTGCGCACCGCCCAGCCGGCGGCCGAGGCCGTCCTGCGCGCCTTCCCCGCCACCCTCCAGCTCGCCGGCTGGACGATGCTGCTCGCCATCGTCGGCGCCGTCGTCATCGGCAGCCTCGCGGCCTACCGCCCGAACTCGGCGACCGACCGGATCGCGAGCTTCCTGTCCTCCACGGCCGCCAGCGTCCCCGACTTCTGGATCGCCATCATGGGCGTGCTGGTCTTCGCGGTCACGCTGGGCTGGCTGCCCACCTCCGGCACCAGCGGCGCGGCGGCGTGGGTACTGCCCGTGGTCACCCTGCTGATCCGGCCGTTCGGTGTGCTGGTCCAGGTGGTGCGCGGTGCCATGGTCTCCGCGCTGTCCGCCCCGTACGTGAAGGTGGCCCGCGCCAAGGGGGCCTCCGAGCTCCGGGTGGTCTTCGGGCACGCCCTGCGCAACGCGGCCGCACCGGCGCTGACCGTCGCGGGCGATCTGGCCGTGGGGCTGGTCAACGGGGCCGTCGTCGTCGAGACGATCTTCGGCTGGCCCGGCATCGGCAAGCTCATGATCGACTCGGTGCTCCAGCGCGACTTCGCGGTACTCCAGGCGGCCGTGCTCCTGACCGCTCTGGCGATCTTCGCCCTCAACATCCTGGTGGACCTCTGCCACGCGCTTCTCGACCCGCGAGTCCGGCAGCGGGCGGCGGCATGAGCCAAGGACGGGACATGCTTCAGAAAGCCACATCCGAGCCGGGCTCCACGACCGTACGCCGCCGGTGGTTCGCCCTGCTGCTCCGGGACCGGTTCGCCTGCGCGGCGGCCCTCGTCCTGGTCCTGGTCGCGCTGTGCGCCGTCCTGGGACCCCTGCTGGCCGGGGACCTGGCGACCCGTCAGAACCTGCGCGCCCCGGGCCGGCCGCCCTTCGGTCTCGACCACGGCTGGGCCTTCGTCCTCGGCAGCGACTCCCTCGGCCGGCCCGTGGCCGCGCGGCTGCTGACCGCCGCCGGGACGACACTGGCCGTGGCGGTGCCCGCCGTGCTGTGCTCACTGGTCATCGGCTCGGTGTGGGGCATGTGGGCGGGGTATCACGGCGGTTGGCGCGAGAACGTGTCGCTGCGGGTGGCCGACGTGATCCTCAGCTTCCCCTCCCTGCTGCTGGCCGTGGTGGTGCTGTACGTCTTCTCGCCGAGCGCGGCGAGCATCGTGCTGGTGCTGGCCGTCGCCCGCATCCCCGTGTACCTGCGCACGGCCCGGGCCGAGGCGGCGGAGCTGCGCAGCCGGCTGTTCGTGGACGCGGCCCGTACGTTCGGCACCGGCGGTTGGGCGACCATACGGCGGCATGTCGCGCCGAGTGTGCTGCCGACGCTGCTCACCGTCGCCGCGCTCGACTTCTGCTTCGTGATGCTCGCCGAGTCGTCCCTGAGCTTCCTGGGCATCGGCATCCAACCGCCCGACGTCAGCTGGGGGTTGATGGTGGCCCAGGGGCGGCAGGAGTTGCAGAGCGCGTGGTGGATCGCGTTCTTCCCTGGCCTCGCGATCGTCCTGACGACCGTCTCGGCGACCGTTCTCGCCTCCTGGGCCCGGATGACGACCGACCCGGGGCAGCGGTGGCGGGAGGGGGTCCGGCACAGTGGGTGGCGTGCTCGCCGGTCGCGCGGGACGAGCACTGAGCCGGCTCCTGGTAGTGCCGTATCCGAGCCGGACCCGACCACTGCCCCCGGCGGCAGCCGTCCCCTCAGCCCCGAACAGACCACGGCGGCCGACGTCCTGGTCGTGGACGGCCTGTCCGTCGACGTCCACACACCGGCCGGGCCCGTCCACGTCGTCCGCCGGGTCGGTTTCTCCGTGCGGTCGGGCGAGACGCTGGCGCTGCTGGGCGAGTCGGGCTGCGGCAAGAGCATGACCGCACACGCCGTCGCCGGCCTGCTCGACCCGGTCGCGGAGGTGGTGGGCGGGCAGGTGCGCCTCGACGGCGAGGACCTGCTCGGGCTCGGACCACGGGCCAGACGCCGGCTGGCCGGCCCCGGTGTGGCCATGGTCTTCCAGGACGCGCTCAGCGCGCTCAACCCCGTTCTCACGGTCGGCACGCAGCTCGGCGAGCCGTTCCGCATCCACGAGGGCGTGTCCCGGCGCGCGGCGAAGGCCAGGGCGGTGGAGCTGATGGAGCGCGTGGGCATCCCGGAGGCCCGCTCCCGGGCTGACGCCTATCCGCACCAGTTCTCGGGAGGTATGCGTCAGCGCCTGCTGATCGCGACGGCGGTCGCCCTGCGGCCGAGGGTCCTGATCGCCGACGAGCCCACGACGGCACTGGACGTCACCGTGCAGGCGCAGATCATGGACCTCCTCGGCGAGTTGCGCGGCGAACAGCGGACGGCGCTCGTCCTCATCACCCACGACCTCGGGCTCGCCGCCGAGCACGCGGACCGGGTCGCCGTCATGTACGCCGGGACGGTGGTGGAGACCGGGCCCGTCGCCGAGGTGTTCGGCAAGCCCCATCACCCGTACACACAGGGCCTGTTGGCGTCCGTACCGGCCGAGCAGCACCGGGGCTCCCGCCTGATGTCCATCCCGGGGAGCCCGCCGGACCCGGGCGCGGTGCCGCCCGGCTGTGCCTTCCGTACGCGCTGTCCCATGGCCCGGGAGCGTTGCGCCACCCACCGTCCGGCGCTGACCGGCACCGGTGACGGCCGGGCCGCCGCCTGCCACTTCGGGAAGGAACTGGCCGATGCCTGAGCACGGGGCACTGCTGGAGGCCACCGGTCTGGCCAAGAGCTTCACGGTCCGGCGAACCCTGCGAGGCGGCACCCGGCTGCGGGCGCTGGACGGGGTGGACCTGACACTGGGACGCGGGGAGACCCTGGGTCTGGTCGGCGAGTCCGGCTGCGGCAAGTCCACACTGGCCAGGGTTCTCCTGCGGCTGGAGCGGCCCGACGCGGGCACCGTGCGGTACGAGGGAGTCGACCCCTTCGCCTTGTCGGGTGCGGAGCTGCTCGCCTGGCGCCGGAAGGTGCAGATGGTGTTCCAGGACCCGTTCGGTTCGCTCAACCCCCGTCTGTGCGCGGCGGATCTGATCGGCGAGCCCTGGCTGACCCACCGTGGCCTCGTACCCGCCTCGAAGCGGGCGGCCCGCGTGGCCGAGCTGCTGGAGATGGTCGGACTGCGCGCCTCGGACGCGAGCCGTCACCCGCACGAGTTCTCCGGGGGACAGCGGCAGCGGCTCGGGATCGCCCGCGCCCTGGCGCTGGAGCCCGAGGTGATCGTCTGCGACGAACCCGTCTCCGCGCTGGATCTGTCGGTGCAGGCGCAGGTGCTCAACCTCCTGTGCGACCTGCGGGACGAGCTGGGGCTGTCGTACGTGTTCATCTCGCACGACCTGTCCGTGGTGCGGCACCTCGCCGACCGGGTCGCCGTGATGTACCTCGGCAAGATCGTGGAGACGGGGCCGACGGAGGAGGTCTACGAGCGGCCGCGCCACCCGTACACGGAGGCGCTGCTGTCGGCGGCCCCCGCCCCCGTGACCGGCGGCGGACGCAAGCGGCAGCGCATCCTGCTCACGGGTGAGATCCCCTCACCGGCCGACCCGCCGTCCGGCTGCCGGTTCCGGACCCGGTGCCGGCGGGTGCGGGACCTGTGCGCCGAGGCGGTCCCCGCGCCGCCGCCCCCGGGGCCCGTGCACGGAGCGGCATGCCACTTCCCTCTGGAGGAGACACCACCGGTGACGGTGTGACGGGGATGTCAGTCGACGGCATCCACCAGGAACTCCTGGTCCCGTGACCCCGTGCAGCGCTGCTGGGCGATCTCGGCACCCGCCGCGCGGTCGTCGGTGCCGTTGACGCCGAGACACATCCCGTTCTGCACCACGTGTATCCGGTAGCTGTTCCGGTTGGACCGGCCCTCGACGACATGCCCGCTGCCGAGCGCGGTGAGACAGCCGTCGCCGTACACCGGGTGGCGCCACTGGAGGTAGTACGAGCCCGTGTTGCCGACCGACACCAGTGAGAGGTCCGGTGGTGTGGCGTCGGCACAGAGGCGCTGGACGGCGACCTGGCTTCGGTAGCGCCCCTTGCGGTCGTGGCCCTCGGTGACGCACAGCGTGGGGGCCGGGGCGGGCCGGATCCTGGATTCTGCCTGGTTCCGGGCCGTCGACGCCGGGGGTCAGCGTGGAGGCCGAGGAGGAGGCCAGGCCCGCGGCGATCCCGTCCCCACGCGCCGCCGCGTCCCGGCCGCCGTCCTCGCCGGGCAGCAGCGCCCAGGCCCCCAGTGCGGCGAGCAGCAACCCGGCGACGGCGGTGGCGGCGAGAGTTCGCCGGCTTCGGACCGGCCCGCGACCGAGGCCGGGTTCGCGGCTTTTATCGGGCTGGGTGTTCCGGTGTCCCGTGGGGCGTCGGCCCTTCGCCGGCGGGCGTCGGCCCGCCCTCCGCCCGCGGCGGCTCGGCGGCGGCCAGCCGGTCTCTGGCCTCCAGCCACGTGCCGACGCCCTCGCCCCTCCCGCACGCGCGGACGAACGCAGCGACCACCTCGGCACGCGGCAGCGAGTCCCGGCGCAGCGCGTCGGCCACGGTACTGCGCCGGGCCCAGCGAGACGGAGCACTGGAGGAGCGGCGGGATCCCGCGGCGGAGGCTGCCCGCCTGCTGCCCCTCAGCCACGGCTGGGCACCAGCGTCGTGGTCGGCCAGCGCTCGGCGTACGCCGCCCTCGCCATCCTGCGCTCCCACCTCGACCAGCTCTTGTTGCCCAGCCGCGCACGGCAGCGGTCATAGCCGAAAGCCCGGGCCGCCTGTGCCGAAACCCGCTTGCGTGATCGTCCGGACACCCGTTATCCAGCATCGGGACGACGAGGAGCACAGGATGACGACCAAAACGCTGGGCCGGCGCTTCGCGGTGGACGAGGAGGACTGGCGCCGGGCCACCCGGATAACCCTCGATGGCCACTTGATCGGCGGCGTGAGCGACCTGGCACATCCGGTCTACCCACCGGGAACACCTGCCCACATCGCCTACTACCTGGCGGTGGACGACATCGAACGCCGTACCGAAGCGGCAACGGCGAACGGCGCACGCGTCGTCGTGCCTCCGTTCGACGCCGGCGATCAGGGCCGCATGGCGACATTGATCGATCCGGCAGGCGCCGCCTTCTCACTCTGGCAGGCGCACCAGTTCACCGGATGGCGGTTCCCTCTCCGGCTGGCGAGCACCCCGCACCGTATGGTCCTGTCCTGCGAACGGCCGGACGAAGCCCGGCACTTCTACCGCGAGACCCTGGGAACCTCCTTGGCCTGCGCCGACTTCGTCGCCCCACGTGGAGACCTCGCCTCCACCCCGCAGTGGGAACTCGCGATCGGCGTCGACGACTTGGACGGACTGACCTTCCAGATTCGCCGCTTGGAGCGGTGAACTGTCAGGCGGCTTCTTCCAGGACGTCATCGGGCTTTTCGAAGTCGTGTGACTTCGTGCGCCGGGAAAGCACCACCAGCAGTACGCCCAGCGTCAGACCCAGTGCGGGCATCAGGGGCAACCGGCCGCCGGGTGCGAAGCCCTGTTCGGCGAACCGGGTCAGAGCGGCGACGGCGGTGGCGAGGCCGAGCCACAGCGGCCAGGGGCGGCGTGGGTCGGCGTCCAGGCGGATCCGCTCGTCCAGTGCCGCCAGCCCGCGCTCCAAGGGCTGCAACGCCGCCACGACACCGGCCAGGACGAGACCGAGCACCAGCAGCCAGGGCACCCGCAGCACCCACCATGCCGCGGATCCGAAGGCGGGCTCAGGCGCGAGCCCGGTCAAGTAGAACGCGGCGGCGACGACCAGCACCGGCAGCATGTGCCACAGGTACAGCGTCATGCTGGCGCCTCCCACCGGGCTCACCACGCGCCACACCCGCTCCCGGTCCAGGAGCCGCCGCATCGCCCGTGCGGCGAGGAGGCACAGGCCCACCTGGGCCACCGCCCACGCCAGCATCGCCGCCGACGGTGGATCGGTGTTGCCCGGGCTCTGCCCGGTCACCCGGATGAGGCTGACCGGGAACGGCCCGAGGCCCACCAGGGTCGCGAAGGCCAGCCCGCCGCACGCCGCCATCGCGGGCGCTGTCGCCCGGTGCCCGGTCAGCAGACCGTCGCGCCAGCAGAAGCCCAACTGGTAGGCAATGCCCCACACGAGCACGTAGTTGAGCAGCCCGACGTAAGGCACGTGCACTGCCACCGCGAGCGCGTCAGCCGCCAGTGCGGCCTCGCCCATGACCACGGGGACGCCCAGCCCCCAGCGCCGGTGCGCCGCGTGCAGCGGTGGGGTCAGGGCGCTGAGGAGCAGATACACGGGAAGGAACCAGAATTGCATCGCCATCGCCCACCCCACCAGCTCAAGGGTGCCCGGATCGACGCGGACGGCCGCACAGACACCGACGGCGAGCAGCACCAGCGCGCTGTACACGCCCGCCGGGAGCAGCAGCCGCGACGCTCGCCGCGCCACCCACCCGGACGCCGTACCGCCCGCCGCCCGGGTGCGCGCCCAGGAGCCGCCCGCCGCATGCCCGCCGGCCAGGAAGAACAGCGGCATGATCTGAAAGCCCAGGGTCAGCCACTGGGTCCACGGTATGACCGCCAGCAGCTCCGGCGCCGTGATCTCACCACCGGACCCGTGGACGAGTACGGTGATCAGCCAGTGCCCGACCACCACCAGGACGATGGCCCACGCACGCAGGAAGTCGACGTAGCGGTCTCTGCTCATAGGTCGTCATGCTGCCCCCGCTGCAGGGTTTTCCGGGCGAGAAGACCGTGCCGCAACCAACCCGTGCCCGGCATGACACCATCCGCAGCCCGCCGCTGACGACACCGGCGGTGGTCGCTCAGTGCAGGAGTTCCCGCACCAGCGCCCCGCACCACCACTGCTCCACGCGGTCGGGCGACCACCCGCGTTCCCCGGTCAGCACGGTGTAGACGTCGATGTTGCAGAGCGCCGCGTAGACGTCGACCGCGGACGGCACGTCGAGGCCGGAGCGCAGAACGCCCGCGGGCCAGGAGGAGAAGACCTGCGCCCGGGTCTGGTCGCCACGGACGCGGCTGTCGTGGTAGAGCGTGGCCAGCTCGGGCTCGGAGCGGCCGGCTTCCCGCACCAGTGCGATGACGTCGCCGGAGCGCTCGTACAGGCGCCGGTCGTAGCCGGCCATCGCGGCGAGCTGCCGGGCGGGGTCGGTCGTGGCTGCCTCCAGCTCCGCGACCAGCTGCGGTACATCGGCCGAGAGATCGGCCGCGTCGGCCAGCGCGCGGGTCAGTCCCGTCTTGTTCCCGTACGCCGCGTAGACGGTCGGTACGGACACCCCCGCCTCGCGCGCCACGTCCCGCACCGTCGTGGCCGTCCACCCGTGGGAGACGAACAGCTTCAGCGCGGCGCGGGCGATCTCCGCGCGGGTCTGCTGCGCCTGCGCCGTGCGGCGCAGCGAGTCGTACCGCCGCCGCCCCGGCTCCTCACTCATGCCCGGCCCCTTCCCGTCATTCACTTAACGCTGCTTATAATCAATATATGTTACGTAAACAATCGGGAGCTGCCCCGGTCGCCATGGGTTCCGCTACGGATTTCGCCCGGGTGAGCGGTCTCGCCGCCCTCGGCTTCGCCTTCCTCATCGTCGCCGGGAACGTGGTCCTGGTGCCGGCCGGTCTGCCGCGCACGGGCTCCGGCATCGGGGAGGTGGACGGGTTCTTCCGGACGCACGGGGACCTGGTCGGCATGGGCTCCGCGCTCACCCCCGCCGCCTGGATCCTGGCCACGCTGTTCGGGGCGGGCGCGGTCCGTGTGCTGTGGCGGTCCGAGCGGGACCGGGGCGAGGCGTGGGCCCTGCTCGGGTTCGCCGGACTCCTCCTCCAGAACGCCGTTTTCGCCGGGGTCATCGCGATCCGGCTGGCGCTCGCGTCGACGGCCGCGGACGGGACCGGCGCGGACCCGGGCCTCTGGGCGCTGCACGACGCCCTGTTCACCCTCAACGGCACCTTCCTGGCGCTCGCGCTCGTCGGACTGTCCGTCGGCGGCCTGCGCGCCGGGCTGATCCGGCCGTGGCACGGCAGGTGGGGGCTGGTGGCGGCGGTGTTGCTGTTCGGTTCGGCCGTGCTCGCCCCGCTGGTCATCGACCACACCGGCCCGCTCGGCCTGCTCGGTCTCGTCGGCTGGCTGATGTGGGTGGTGTGGATCGTCGTGTACGGCGTGACACTGATGCGCCGGGCGCCGGCGGCGCAGCCGCCAACCGGGCGTTGACCGATGGCCGTTCGACCCGCTCGGTCCCTTCTCAGTGGCAGCACCCATCGGCCGACCGGGGGCCGGCCGCGGTGTCCAGGCGGCAGAAGCACGACGCCCGGACCGGGACGTCGGCCAGCGCGGTCGCCATCTTGAGCTGCTGGCCCACTAGGGCCGCCTCGGCGGTCTTGCCCGTCCGGAGAAGGCACTCGTGGAAGCCGTGCAGGGACCAGACGTTGCCCGGGTGCTGGAGGGGCCGGGGCAGGGTGTCGTCGAGGCCGAGGTCCGCGCGGTAGACCGCCTCGGCCTCCGCCACCCGGCCCTGTTCCAGCAGCAGGGCGCCGTAGGCGTGGCGGGTGGGCTGCATCCAGCCCCAGGGCTCGTCGTAGGGGAGGCCGTCGTCCAGCTCGATGGACCGCTCCAGGGCCGCGAAGGCGAGATCGTGGTTGCCCCTGCGGTATTCGAGCTCTCCGTCCAGCATGGCCGCCGCGACGGCGAGGATGTCGCGGCAGGTGTTGTTGAACAGCATCCGCGACTCGGGCACCCGGCTCGCCGCCGCCCGGAAGAGCTCGCGCTCGGCTTCCGCCCGGGCGACCTCGCCGGTGGCCGAGAGGGCGACGCCGCGAGCGTAGTGGCGCATGGCGGTGGTCACCGCGTAGAGCTCCGGGTCGGCGGGAGCGGGCAGGGTGAGGATGTCGGTCCAGCGGCCGAAGCGGATCAGTACGTGGACGCGCATGGCGAGGAAGCCCTCCAGCCAGTCGGCCATCGGAGGGCTCTGCACGCGGAGCAGGTCTTCCGGGATGGCGGCTTCCAGCTGGGCGGCGGTGTCGAGGGCGACCTGTGCCTGGCCGAGGAACATGGCCCCGTAGATCTTGAAGTGGTAGTTGTGGGCCCGGTAGAGGGTGTAGAAGTTCATCGCGCCGGCCCGCCGGTGGAACTTCTCGTCGGCGGCGATGGCGTCGCTGTTGGCCGCGACGACCCGGCGGTAGTCGCCGCACAGGACGTCGAGGTGCGAGGGCATGTGGTGCAGGTGCCCGGCGTCGGGCACGATGCCGCGCAGCCGGTCGGCGACGGTGAGGGCCTGTTCCGGTGCCGGGGACATCTCCATCAGGTGGATGTAGAGGTGCAGCACCCCGGGATGCCGCGCACCGGCCTCGGTCCCGAGCGTGCCGTCCAGCACGGCCTTGGCTTCCATGGTGCGTGCGCCCTCGGCGGGCTGACCGGTCGTCAGGTCCCACAGCTGCCAGGGGGTGAGGTTCATCAGGGCGTCGGCGTACAGGGTGGCGATGTCCGGGTCGTCGGGCGCCAGTTCGTACACCGCGCGCATAGCGTCCGCGTACGGCTCGTTCCACACCGAGCAGTCCTCGACGGCCTCCGGCTGCGGGTAGCGGGCCCGCAACGCGGCGATCAGAGCCTGCTCGACCGGGGTGGCCCGTACGGCCTTCTCATGGGCCCGTTCCACTACGGCGTGCGTACGCTCCACTGTCCGCACCAGTTCCTCGCCGTCGAAGAATTCCCAGGGCTTGTTGTAGTTCGGGCCGAGCGCGTAGGCGATGCCCCAGTACGCCAGTGCGCATTCGGGGTCCGCCTCGGCGGCCTTTTCGAAGCAGGCGACGGCTTCCTCGTGGTGGAAGGCGTACGTCCACACCAGGCCACGGTCGAACCAGAGTTGGGCCTCGGCCGAGGAGGTGGTGACGGGACGGCTGTGCGTGCCGAGGTCGTAATAGTCGCCCATGGGTTTCTCCTGGGAAATCGGCCGGGAGCCGTGAGAATAGCGGCGACTTTGAGCTGCGGGAGGACACCTGGGGGTGAACCCCGGTCAGACGCTGGTCAGGATCTGCGGTGCGAGGATCTTGATCTGGGTGTTGGTCCAGCGCAGTTGCCGGAGCGTCTGCGGATGGCAGTCGGAGACGAGTCCCAGGAGCCGCTCGTCCCGGGTGGCCTGCGCCGCCTGGGCGAGCATCTCCCAGTGCAGGGAGTTCCGCGCGGCGGCCAGGTGCAGATCGCGCAGGTCGTGCAGGAGGAGCAGGCCGGTCGCGGGGCGCCGGCCGAGGGCTTCCGACGCTTTCTCCCGGAGCGCGGCGAGCGCCCCGGGCGACGGGTTTCCACGCGGTCCTGACAGGTCGAGGCCGTGGTCCCGGCCCGCGTCCGCGAGGCGGGCCGCGTGCTCGCGCGACCAGCGGGCGACGTCGAGGGCGACGTGGTGGAACTCGTGGTCGGTGTGGTGCCGTGCGGCGGCGGCCAGCAGGTCCTGTTCCAGGTCGCGCTCGCCGTCGTGGAGGAGGCGGAGGGTGGTTTCGATGCCGGTCATGTGCTGCTCCCCGCCGTCTCGGTCCGGGCCCCGGTGCCGCTCGCGCGCCGCGCGACGAGGGTGACCCGGGCCGCACCGGTCTTGAACAGTGGCTGTTTGGAGACCGGGTCCCAGTCGGTGACGGTGGTCTCGTTGGCGGCGCGGCCCGGGCCGTCGTCGGGCGGGCGGTGGCCGGCCGGGGTGTCCCAGTAGCCGTAGTGGAAGGGCAGGAACACCATGCCGTCGCGGATCGCGGTGGTGCGCAGCCGGGCCCGTACCGCTCCGCGCGGGGTCGTGACCTGCACCAGGTCGCCGTCGGCGAGCCCCTGGGCCGACGCCTCGGCGGGCGAGATCTCCGCCCAGACGTCCGGCGCGGCGGCGTTCAGCTCGGGGGCGCGCGCGGTCTTCGTGCGGGTGTGGAAGTGGTACACGGTCCGGCCGGTGATCAGCTGGAGGGGGTAGTCGGCGGAGGTGTCCTCGTGGGGCGGCAGGTACTCCGCGGCCTTGAGGACGGCCTTGCCGTCCGGGTTGAGGGACCGGTACTCCACGGGCTCCACGCTCGCCCCGGTGACCATGTCCCGGCCGTAACTCTCGCAGGTGTCGGGGTGGGCGTGGGTGATGCCGTCGGTGTAGAGGCGCGCGGTGCCGTCGGGGGCCTGTTCGGTGCAGGGCCACTGGATGCCGCTGCCGCCGCGCAGCCGCTCGTAGCTCAGGCCCGTGTAGTCGCAGGGGCGGCCGGCGCTGCACCGCTGCCAGGCCGCGAACGCCGACTCGGGGTCGTGCCAGCTGATCAGCGGCCCGTCGTCCTTGTCGCGGAAGTCCATGCGGGCGGCGAAGTCGAGGAAGATGTCCAGGTCGGCCCTGGCCTCGCCGGGCGGTTCGACGGCCTTCTCCGACAGGTGCACGGTGCGGTCGGCGTTGGTGAGGGTGCCGGTCTTCTCGCCCCAGGTCGCCGCGGGCAGCACCACGTCGGCGAGCTGCGCGGTCTCGGTCAGGAACAGGTCCTGCGCGACCACGAACAGCCGTTCCTGGGCGAGGATCGACCGGATGCGGGACAGCTCGGGCAGGGACACGGCCGGGTTGGTGCCGGTGATCCACAGCATCCGGACCGAGCCCTGCTCGGCGTACCGGAAGATCTGCATGGCGTGGGTGGGCGGCGCGTAGTGCGGGATCGTCTCGGGCTTCACGTTCCACACGGCGGCCAGTTCGGCCACGTGCTGGTCGTTCTGCCAGTTGCGGAAGCCCGCCAGGTCGCCGTCCGCGCCGCATTCGCGGGTGTTCTCGGCGCTGGGCTGCCCGTTCATCTGGAGCAGTCCGCGGCCGGGGCGGCCCAGCATGCCGCGGATCAGGTGCAGGTTGTTGACCTGGACGGCGGCCGCGGTGGCCTGGTGGGACTGGTAGACGCCCTGGAGGACCGTGGACAGCAGCCGCTCGGCGGTGCCGAGGATCTCCGCGGCCCGCTCGATCTGCGCGGCCGGCACGTCACAGATCCCGGCCGCCCACCTGGGGGTGCACTCCTCGACCATGGCCGCGAGTTCCTCGAAGCCGACGGTGTGGGCGTCGACGTAGGCCCGGTCGACGCGGCCGGTGCGGATGATCTCGTGCAGCAGCGCGTTGAGCAGGGCGACGTTCGTGCCCGCGCGGGGGGCCAGGTGGACGTCGGCGCGCCGGGCGGTCTGCGTGTGCCGCGGATCCACGCACACGAGCCGGGGCGGGTCGCTCCCCTCCAGGCGGTCCAGGAGCCGCATCCAGAGGACGGTCTGGGTCTCCGCCATGTTGTGCCCGAACAGCGCGATGGTGTCGGCGTGGTCGATGTCCTCGTAGGAGCCGGGCTGCCCGTCGCAGCCGAAGGTCTCCTTGAGCGCCTCGGCGGCGGTCGCCGTGCACAGCCGGGTGTTGCCGTCCAGGTGATTGGTGCCGATGCCGGCGCGGGCGAGGACGGCCAGGGTGTAGTACTCCTCCAGGAACAGCTGTCCGGTGGTGTAGAAGCCGATCGACCCCGGGCCCTCGTCGTCCAGGAGGTCCCGGGTCCGGGCGGTGATCCGGTTCATGGCGGTGTCCCAGTCGGACTCCACGAGCCGGCCGTGCTCACGGACCAGGGGCCTGGTGAGCCGGTCCGGAGAGGCGTTGGCCTGCCAGCCGTAGAGGTCCTTGGGGCCCAGGCGTCCGCGGTTCACCCGGTCCGTGGCCCGGCCCCGCACTCCCACGATGCGGCCCTCGCGCACCGCGATGTCCATCGCGTCGCCGTTGGAGTGCAGCAGCGAGGCGGACTGCACCCACCGCTCCACGTCCCGCTCGGCGATCCCGGCCCCCAGGTGCGTGTCCGTCCGGGACGGCCAGGGCGTGCCGGGGGCGTAGGGGGTGCGCGCACCCCAGGGATCCGCGATCCGGTCGGCCGAGGTGTCCATGGTCCCACCTCCCACGGGAGAACGTCCCGTGACGAGTACCCCGCCGTGCCCCCGGAACTCCGGTGACGCTGAGTGCACGAACATGCCACAGAGGGCACACACCGTCGCGGGAGGCGATCACCCGGTCGTTCGAACGTGGGCACCTTCGCCACTGGGCTGGCAGCGGCCAACTCCCCCTCCCTAGGATGTACTTCCTGTCCAGCCAGTCCGTTGGCGCGGCACCACGCAGGGGGAACGATGCCATCCGAGAAGCAGTTGTCCACCGAGATCGACGCGAACGTGCCGACGGCAGCGCGCATGTACGACCACTACCTGGGCGGCAAGGACAACTACGCGGCCGACCGTGCCGCGTGCGAGGAGCTCGACAAGGTCGTGCCCAGCACGCGCCGCCTGGCCCTGAACAACCGGCGCTTCCTCCAGCGGGTCGTGCGGACCCTGTCCGAGGACTACGGCATCCGGCAGTACCTCGACCACGGATCCGGCCTGCCGACGCAGGACAACGTGCACCAGGTCGCCCAGCGCATCGACCCCGCGACCCACGTGGTGTACGTCGACAACGACCCGATGGTGCTGGTCCACGGCCGGGCGCTGCTGGAGCAGGACGAGCGCACCAGCGTCATCCACGCGGACATGCGCGAGACCGACCTGATCTTCGGCCACCCCGACACCATGCGGCTGATCGACTTCTCCCAGCCGGTGTGCGTGCTGTTCAACTCGGTGTTCCACTGCATCCCGGACAGCGACACCGACGGGCCGCTCGCGGTGGCCCGCCGCGTGCGGGAGCGGCTGGCGCCCGGCAGCTTCATGGTGATGTGCCAGCTGGTCAGCGAGGACCCCGAGGTCCGTGCCTTCGTCACGGACTTCATGGACCAGGCGACCCAGGGGCACTGGGGCCGCGTGCGTGAGGAGAAGGACGTCGCCGCGTACTTCGAGGGTCTGGAGATCCTGGAGCCGGGGCTGGTGGAGGTGTCCACGTGGCGCCCGGACACCGAAGTGGCGCCCCGTCAGCTCACCCACGAGTGGATCGAGTTCGGTGGTGTGGGGCGGATTCCCCTGGAGAAGTGACGCTGATTTCGCTGGAGAAGCGACGGCGGAAGTGACGCAGGTGCCGCGCGCGGGACGCTGGTCGTCCCGCGCGCGGCACTCGCGCGTCAGGCGTAGCGCTGCTCCATCGTCGTGCGCAGCAGTTCCAGGGAGTCACGGGGCTTGAGCGCCTCGTCCGCGAGGCGGTCCAGCGCGATCCGGTACTCCTCCGTCTCGTCGCGGTCCTCGAGGAAGTTCGCGCTCTTGATGTGCTCCAGGTAGACCACGTCGGGCAGGTCGAGGCCGCCGAAGCGCAGGTACGTGACCGGGATGGCCGGTGCCGAGGCGTTCGTGACGTTCAGCGGGACGATCTGCAAGGTCACGTTGGGGCGTTCGGCCATCTCGACGAGATGCGCGAGCTGCTCCCGCATCACCTCGGTGCTGCCCAGGACGCGCAGCAGCACGGACTCGTCGATGACCGCCCACAGCTGCGGTGCGTCCGGCCGGAACAGCAACCGCGCCCGGTGCCGGCGGAGTTCGACGCGCCGCTCCACCTCACCGGCCGGCGCGTTCGGCAGACCCCGCTCCACCACGGCCTTGGTGTAGGCGGGTGTCTGCAACAGGCCGGGTACGTACTGGATCTCGAAGGTTCGGATGGTGGCGGCGGCCTCCTGGAGTCCGACCAGCCGGTCGAACCACTCGGGCATCAGCCGCTTGTCGTACCGCTGCCACCAGCCCGGCTCGCCGGCGCGCTGCAACAGTTTGAGCAGTACCGAGGCCTCGTAGTCGTCGGTGCCGTACAGCTGCAGCAGCGCCCGGATGTCGTTCTCGGTCGGCGGGCGGCGGCCCTTGCCGGACTCGATGCGGGACAGCTTCGCGGCACTGAAGCCGACAGCACGCGCCGCCTGGTCCTGGGCGAGCCCGGCGTCCTCACGGAAGCCTGCCAGCTGTACGCCGACCAGCATCTTCAGGAGAGTCGGCGCAGGCTCGGGCCTGTCCAGATAGGGTTCCAGACGGGAGATGCGATGCGACGCGGCGGACATCCTGACTCCCAGCAGACCGGCACAAGGGCGATTTACACTATCGCACTCTGCCGGGCGCGCCCGCATCCCTCGGAGCCACCCCACAGAAGTGGCGAGTTGGGCTCCACTTCACCGGGCGGGCTTCACAGCAGGTGGTCGAACTCGCCGTCCTTCGCCCCGGCCAGGAACGCCGCCACCTCCGCCGCCGTGTAGACGAGCGCGGGCCCGTCGGGGTCACGGGAGTTGCGCATCGCGATCCCGCCGTCGACGAGCGGGGCGACTTCGACGCAGTTGCCCTCGGCGTTGCTGTGCCGGCTCTTGATCCAGCAGGCGTCCAACGAGCTTGCCTGCACTCCGTTCTGCACTGGTGGCACCGCGGTCTCCTAGCTGCTCTGGTTCACGTCCCCGGCTTGCGTACCCAACACGGCTCGATTGTCACGCAATTTCGCGTGCAATTGCACGCGACCGCCGTCAGCGTGGATAATAGCCGCGGCGTCAACCCCTTTGTCGGCGCCGCGTCCTGACCTCGCATCGGGGAGATGCCGTGTCATCAGCTGCGCACCAGGTGCTCCGGCCGCCCAGTGGGGCCGCGGCACAAGCAGCCGCACCCGCCACGAGCACCGGATTCCCGCCCGGCCCGCCCGCGGTGACGCCGCATGAGGCGATGCCGTTCGGGAC
>NZ_MUKA01000572.1 GCF_002150735.1 Streptomyces africanus | reverse complement strand
ACGGCGTCGAAGGCGGCGAGCCCGGCCCGTGCGGTGTCGACGCTGACCCAGGTGCCCGGCGCGTCGACCAGGAGGAAGATCCGCCGTTCCTGGCACAGCCGCTGGGCGGCCGAGACGACGGTGACGGCGTCCTCCGTCTTCTCGNNCGCCGTCCTCGCCGCCCTCCAGCGGGAAGACGGGCGGGTTGACCGAGGCCTCCAGGCCCAGGTCGTTGGCGCACTCGCCGAGGAAGCGGACGACGTCCTCGGGGTCGGTGGAGCCCGCGACGACCTGGATCCGCCGGCCGAAGGCGGTGACCTCGGCGCCCGCGAAGGCGTGCTTGCCGGGCGCGTCGGGCAGGGCGCGCAGCTTGCGCTCCAGCAGCAGCGCCAGCTCGGCGACGGACGTCGGGGCCTCGCCGTCGCAGTCGGGGTNNGGTCGGGGCGGCCCTCGCCGACGACCTCGACGCGGATCAGCCGGGAGCCGGCGTTGACGACGGTCTGCACGTACCGGCCGTGGGACGGGTCCGTGGACAGGCCGGTGTAGCTCTCGCGGGCCTCGCCCTTGGCGTCGTGGACGCGCAGGTTGAAGGTCTCGTCGGGGCGGGGCGTGTCGTAGTCGACGGCGACGCGCAGGCCGTTGCCCCACACGCCGGGTTCCTTGGCGTGCACCTTGAGGACGTCGCACTCGCTGTGGCCCTCGGTGGACTCCAGCGTGACGCAGGCGGCCCGGCCGCTGCCGGCCCGGGCGACCCGGACGATCACGGCGACGGTGCCGCCGTTGCCGAAGAACTGGTGAACGGCGTAGCCGACGGCGCTCTGGGCGCTCAATCCCCCGAAGCGGCGCTCGAACTCGGTGAAGCTGGTGACGCGG
>NZ_MUKA01000571.1 GCF_002150735.1 Streptomyces africanus | reverse complement strand
CATCCCCGCACCCCCACCCACCGACACGATCCGCCTCCGCCTCGCCGACGACACCACCTGCGTCGACCTCCGCGGCCCCACCACCTGCGCCCTCATCACACCCCCGGAGAAGCAGGCGATACACGACCGCCTCGGCCCCGACCCCCTCCGCGACGACGCCGACCCGGACACCGCGTACCGCCGTATCTCCCGCAGCCGTACGACCATCGCCGCCCTCCTCATGGACCAGAAGGTCGTCGCCGGCGTGGGAAACGTCTACCGCGCGGAGGTCCTCTTCCGGCACCGCATCGACCCGTACCGCCCCGGCAAGGACATCACCCCGCCCGAGTGGCACGCGATCTGGACCGACCTGGTCGAGCTCATGCACGACGGCGTCCGCACCAACCGCATCGACACGGTCCGCCCGGAACACACCCCGGAGGCGATGGGCCGCCCACCCCGGGTGGACGACCACGGCGGCGAGGTGTACGTGTACCGCAGGGCCCACCAGCCCTGCCACATCTGCGGCGGCGAGATCCGCACCGCCGATCTCGCCGCCCGCAACCTCTTCTGGTGCCCGATCTGCCAACGCCCCTGAAGAACCAGGTCCTTGAAGCCCGCCCTCAGAACCCGTGCGGCAACCACGGCGCCGCCGCCCCGCCCC
>NZ_MUKA01000570.1 GCF_002150735.1 Streptomyces africanus | reverse complement strand
GAACAGCAGCCGGTCCCAGTGGACGTCGGGGCGCTGTGCTGCCAGCCGCCGCAGGCGCTCGGCCTCGGCCGGGAGGGACACGGCGGGCAGGACCCCCTCGGGCAGCGGCCCGTGGACCTCGGCGTCGATACCGAGGGAGGCCAGGTCGGTGGCGCGGACCAGGGCGGCGGCGCAGTAGCCGTCGCAGTGGGTCATGCTGCCGGCCAGCCCGGCCGGCCAGCGCGGGGCGCCGCGTTCCCCGGGCAGGACCGGCTGCGGCGGCACGCCGAGCTTCTCCATGGCCCGGCGGGCGCAGGAGCGGACGACCGTGAACTCCCGGCGCCGCTTGGCGACCGCCCGCGTCAGGAGCGCCGCCTCCTCGGGGAACAGCGGGGTGTCCGCGCCCTCGTCGCCGTACGCCTCCACGGTGACGACGGTCTGTGGCAGCAGTTCCCCGATCACCGCTCCTCGCCCTCTCCCGGTTCCGGTTCCGGTTCCGGCAGGATGCGCCGCAGCCGCCCCGGCTCACCGGCTCGCTTGCGCCACTCCCGGGGGTAGCCCACCGACACCTCCTCGAAGCGCACGCCCTCGTGCCAGGTGGTGCGGGGGATGTGCAGATGGCCGTAGACCATCGCGCGGACGGGGAATCTGCGGTGCCAGTCCGCGGTCAGGCCGGTGCCGCACCACATGGCGAACTCGGGGTGCCACAGGACGTCCATCGGATGACGGTGCAGCGGGTAGTGGTTGACCGGGATCACGGGCAGGCCGTCGGGCAGTTCGGCGAGTCTGCGTTCGGTCTCGGCGACCCGGGCCCGGCACCAGG
>NZ_MUKA01000569.1 GCF_002150735.1 Streptomyces africanus | reverse complement strand
CGAGGACTTCGACCCCGTGCCCTACGGGGAGATATCCGCGGGCGCCGAGATCGTCGTGTTCGTGACCGAGCCGTGCAGCCCGAAGGGGCACGCGCCGCATTTTGAGTACTACCGGGACGGGCGGCTGATCACCTGGTTCAGTTTCGAGGACCTGACGCAGCGGCCGGGGGACAACCCCGACTACCTGTCCGCCGAGTTGCTGGCCGCGAAGCTGATCGGGCCGGACGCCGGGTGCGCGGAGGAGGGCGAGGACGGGCACGACTGCTTCGACCACTACTACGAGCATCACCACCGCATCGTCCGGGCGGTCGCCCGTTTCTTCGCCCTGCCCTCGCCGCCGCTGTCCCCGCAGGTGACGGACCGGTGACCTGGCAGCCGACCTCACCGGCTTCTTCAGCGAGGCGGGGCACCCACACCATCCGCGTCGTCGCCGAGCACTTCGGGCTGCCCGCCGCACTACTTGAGTACGGGTGCTCATGACGGGGCCCGCCCCACCCCATGACCATGGCCGTATGAAGACACGGGGCATGCTTTCGGCCGGGGTCGCGCTCGTTCTCGGGGTGTCTGTCGCCGCCTGGGGACTGATGGGCCGGCAGGACTACGACGGGCTGCCGGCGAACGAGCTCGACTACGCCTACCGGCCGTGGGACATCGGGGACGGTGTGGCAGCCGGCGCGGGTGGCCTCGCGCTGGTGCTGGCGGGGATCGGTGCCGTGGTGCTCGTACGGGGAGCGCGGCGTGGCGCGATGGACCGGCGCTGGTGGGGGGTCCTCGGGCCGCTGGTGGTCGTCGGGCTCATGGCCGGTGTGGGGTGGCGGATCCTGACCGCGGGGGTCGTCGGGGCCAACATCGGCGCCGGGCTGCTGCTCATGTTCGGCACGCCGGTCGCCGCCGGACTCGTCCTGTGGGCAGTGGGGCGCGGCGTCTGGCTGGCCACGCGGCGGCACGGCACCGACGGCGGGGCCGACGGCCGGCACCTGGGCGGTTTCGCCTCCGGCGGGGTGTGACGGGCGGCGAGTCTCTCTTCCACGTGGCCGAAACCCCACGGGGGAGCAAGGGGTGGGGTGGACAACATCCGTATCCGGCCGGGGAGTTCACCTAGGTTGGTGGACCGGTCCCCCTTCCCCACCCCCAGGA
>NZ_MUKA01000568.1 GCF_002150735.1 Streptomyces africanus | reverse complement strand
AGGGTTCGGGGTCGGGCGCCTGGTCGGCGTCGCGGGCAGGGCGAGAGGGGCGACGGGCTGCGGCACTCCGGACTCGTGCCGTCAGACCGGCCAGTCCCGTCGGCGCCACGAACATCACCGCGATGATCAGCAGGCCGAACACCACACCGGGTGCCGCCTCGCTGATGTCCTGGGCCACGCTCGGCACGTACATCACGAAGGCCGCCCCCAGCAGCGGTCCGTACAGCGAGGCGAGCCCTCCGACGACCAGGCCGGCCAGCAGCGTGATGGACAGGACGAAGCTGAACGAGTCGGGTGAGACGAAGCCGATCACCCAGGTGTAGACGCACCCGGAGACACCCGCGAACAGCGCGCTCCACGCGAAGGCGAGGGTCTTGTGCAGCGACAGCCGTACGCCCATGACCTCCGCGGCGCTCTCGTTGTCCCGCACGGCGAGCAGTGCCCGGCCGATGCGGGACCGCAGGAGGTTGCGGGCGAGCAGCAGGGCCACCGCGGTGACGGCGAGGACGACGAAGTACGTCCACTGGTCCTCGGCCAGCCCGCTCCACGCGGGTGGTTGCAGCTTGTCCACGGTCAGGCCCATCGAGCCGCCCGTCACCGGTTCGAGCCGCTTGAGCAACGGCGGCAGGAACACCGCGAAGGCGAGCGTGACCAGGGCCAGGTACAGCCCGCGCAGCCGCAGGGCGGGCACACCGAAGCCGAGGCCCAGCAGGAAGCATCCGGCGGCCGCGACGGGCAGCGTGGCCAGGTGGCCGGTGTCGTACCGGTCGAGCATGACCGCCGCCGTGTAGGCCCCCGCCGCGAAGAACGCGCCGTGTCCGAGCGAGATCTGCCCGCCGAATCCGACCAGCAGGTTCAGTCCGGCCAGCGCCACGGCGTACAGCAGCACCATGGTCAGCTGGAAGACCTGGAAGGGAGCGAAGTAGAACGGTGCGGCGACGGCGACGGCCGCCACGAGCAGCGCGGTGAGCGCGGCCCGCAGGCGCCGGGCGCGGCCGGTGCCGAGTGGTGCGACGATCGTGCTCATGCGCGCTCCACCGCCGCCCGTCCGAACAGGCCCTGGGGCCGCACCAGCAGCACCGCCAGGATGATCACCAGGGGTACGCCCACCTTGAGATCGGCACCGATCACATCCACGTACGCCCCGGCCAGCGTCTCGGCGACGCCCACGCACAGGCCGCCGACGACCGCGCCGACCGGGCTGTCGAAGCCTCCGAGGGTGGCCGCGGCAAAGGCGTAGATCAGCACCCCGCCCATCATGTTGGGCTCGAGGAACAGCAGCGGGGCGACGAGCACGCCCGACACCGCGCCGACCGTCGCGGCCAGTCCCCAGCCGAGCATCAGCACCCGGCCCACTCTGATGCCCGACAGCCGGGCGGAGGCGGGGTTGCAGGCGACCGCCCGCATCACGAGGCCGGCGGAAGTGTGCTGGAACAGCAGATACAGCAGCCCCATCACGGCGGCGACGACCGCGATGATCCCGAGCGTCGACCAGTCCACGCGCACCCCGGCCAGGTCGACCCCGCCGTCGGGGAACGGCTGCGGGAAGTCCTTCACGGTGAACGACCAGATCAGACCGGCCATCGCGTTGACGAAGATGAACAGGCCCACGGTGACGATGACCATCGTCAGCTCGGGCGCGCCGCGCACGGGACGGATGACGATCCGCTCGACCAGCATGCCGCCGGCGAAGGACACCGCCAGGGTGACCGGCAGCGCGAGCCAGAAGGACATCCCGGACGCCACGAGCTGCCACGCCACGTACGTGGAGATCATGGCGAGCTCACCCTGCGCGAAGTTCACGATCCCGGTGAACCGGTGGATCAGCACCAGGGCCAGCGCCAGGCTGGCGTAGACCGCGCCGGAACCGACCCCTTCCACCACTTGCTGGAGCAGCTCGGTCACGGCGCTCCCCCGTCCTCGCCGGAGCGGACGGAGACACCGAGGTACACCTCGGCGACCTGTCCGTCCTCGCGGATCTCCCGGGACGGCCCGGACAGCACCAGGCGGCCGGCCTCCAGTACGTGCGCCCGGTGCGCCACATCCAGCGCGAGCTGGGCGTTCTGCTCGACGACGACCACGGTGGTGCGTTCCTCCTCGTTGACGGCACGGACGATCTCGAACAGCTCCCGCGTGACCAGCGGCGCGAGTCCCAGCGACGGCTCGTCCAGGAGCAGCAGGGCAGGCCGCAGCATCAGCGCCCTGCCGATGGCGAGCATCTGCTGTTCGCCGCCGCTGAGGCTGCCTGCGGCCTGGCGGGACCGCTGGCGCAGCTTGGGGAAGTAGTCGTAGATCCGTTCCAGGTCGGCGGCCACGGCAGCGCGTTCGGCACTGCCCCGCCGCCACCGCCCGGTGCGCACGTGGGCGCCGATGCGCAGGTTCTCCTCGACGGTCAGGTCGTTGAAGGTGCCCCGGCCCTCGGGTACGTGCGCCACGCCGAGACGGGCGGTCTGCTCGGGCGGGCGGCCCAGCAGCTCCGTGCCGTTCAACGTCACCGAGCCGCGTCCGCGGACCATGCCGCACAGGGCCCGCAGGGTTGTCGTCTTGCCCGCGCCGTTGGGCCCGAGGATCGCGCACACCTCGCCGCGTGCGACGGAGAAGTCGAGCCCCTGGAGCACACGGGCCTGGCCGTATCCGGCATGCAGGCCGGCCACCTTCAGGAAGTCCGGCTCCGCCTCCGCCTGCCCGGCTTCGGTGCTGTCGGTGGCGGGTTCCGTCATGCCGCCACCCCCAGGTACGCCTCGATGACGGCCGGGTCGCGCTGGATCTCCTCCGGCGAGCCCTCGGCGATCTTGCGCCCGAAGTCGAGGCAGACCACCTTGTCGCACAGGCCCATCACGAAGCCCATGTGGTGTTCGACCACCACGAGTGTGAGGTCGAATTCCTGACGCACCGCCCGGACCAGATCCCCGAATTGGCCGACCTCGCCGTGGCTGAGCCCGTTGACGGGCTCGTCGAGCAGGAGCAGCCGGGGCCGTACCGCGAGCGCCCGGGCGAGTTCGACGCGTTTGAGCGTGCCGAACGGCAGCCCGGAGGCGGGGTGATCGGCGACCTCCGCCAGGCCGAGACGCCGGAGCAGGTCGTCCGCCTGGTCACGTAGTTCCCTCTCCTCCCGCCGGACGCGGGGCAGCCGGAGCGCCGCGGCGAGGTGTCCCGTGCGCCCCCGGCTGTGGGCACCGACCATGACGTTCTCCCGGACCGTGAGCAGCGGGAACAGGCCCAGGTTCTGGAAGGTGCGGGCGATGCCGCGCCCGGCCACGGAGTGCGGCGGAAGGGCGAGCAGGTCCTCGTCCTGGAACCGGACCGTCCCCGCATCGGGGGTGCAGCGCCTGGTGAGGCAGTTGAACAAGGTGGTCTTGCCGGCTCCGTTCGGTCCGATGAGCCCCACGGCGGTGCCCGGCTCGACGGTGAACGCGACACCGTCCAGTGCCGTGATCCCGCCGAAGCGCACGCTGATACCGTCGACCGCGAGCATGAGTGACGCCCCTTCCGAGGTGCTGGGGGGTGGGCGAGCGTCACAGTAGGTGGGGGCCTTCCGAGCGCACATTGGGTGCGAGCACCCAACTTCGAGGCCAGAGACTTGTGCGCCGCGCCCAGCTCCCCCGGTATGTCGCCCGCCGAGCCTGTTGACGGGACACCAGGAGGGCAGCGACGATCGGCGCCATGTCACGCGGCCCCGCGCTGGGCGCCCCCGCACTCTCCGACCCGCTCAGCCGGGAGCGGCACCGGATCCTGCACGCCGTCCAGGACCGGCTCGAGGACGTGGCGCAGACCGCTGTCGCGGTCATGCGCACGGAGATCCCGTCGTACGCGCTGCAGGACGAGCGGTTCTTCGACGACGTACGGGACCAGGTCCTCACGCACTACCGGATGCAGCTGGCGGCGCTGGCCGGCGACCGGGACATCGCCCCCGAGGACCTGGTCTTCAGCCGCTCGGCAGCCATGCGCAGGGCACGCGCGGGGTTCGCCCTGGAGGACTGGATCAGTGCCTTCCGGGTCGGCCGGCAGGTGTTGTGGGACGTGCTGCTGGACTGCGCGGGCACGTCCGCCGAGGCACAGCAGGCCGCGCTGTCCCTCGTCACACCGCTGATGCGGTACGTCGACTTCGCCAGCACCCATGCCGCGCAGGCCTATGTCGAGTACCAGCAGCACGTGGTCGCCGACGCGGACCGGGAGCGCCGGGACCTCCTGGACCAGCTCCTGGCCGGCGCGGCACCGGCGCGCGGCCCGCTGCTCGCCGCGGCGCAGGCGTACGGCATCGGGCCGCACTCGCCGATGATGGCGGTGGTGGCGGTGTGCGTCGGCGACACCCGCACCGGCGACCTCACCTCGGCCGAGCACGGCTACGCGACCAGCGCGTCCATCGGCATCGCCGGGCCCTGGGCCGGCCGGACCCTGGTCGTCGTGCGCCACGGCGAGGTGGTGGCCGTGCCGGTGGTCCGCACGGGCATGGACGCGGAGGACATCTGCGCCCACTTCGAGGTGGTGCAGCGGCGGCTCGCGCGCGAGGGAACCATGCTCTCCATGGGCATCAGCACGGTCGCCGAGGGCGCCGGCGAACTGCCGCGCGCCTACGAGGAGGCACGGGCCGCCCTCGACCTCGTGCCGAGCGGGGGCGGGGTGGCGGCGCTGCCGCGCCTGTCCCCCTTCGACTACCTGGCGCTGCGCGCCGACGACCTCGCCCGCCAGCTGGTCGATCCCCGGGTGCGTGCGCTGCTGGAGGAGGACCGCAGACGTGGCGACACGCTGGCGGCCACGATACGGGCCTTCGCGGAGGCCGACCTCAACCTGCGGCTGGCCGCCGAGCGGCTGCGGATACACCACAACACGGCGCACTACCGGTTGCGCCGGATCGAGGAACGCACGGGGCGCAATCCGCGCCGGATCGCCGACCTCCTGGAACTGCTGGTCGCCCTCGCCATCCGCGACGGGGCCGGGGAAGGCGGGGATCACCAGTGAGCGGCATCGTGGAGTCCGCGGGGACCGGGGAGGCACCCAGCGGGCAGAACCGAACGGTCCGGAGTGCGCTTCTGGACGCCGCGCTGGAGGTGTTCACCGAGCGCGGTTACGCCGACGCGGGTCTCGCCGAGATCGCGGCGCGCTCCGGCATCCCGGTGGGCAGCCTCTTCCAGCACTACGGCGGAAAGCGAGGGCTCTACCTCGCTCTCTGGGAGGAGTTCCGGGAGGCACAGGAGCGCCGGACCGCGGCCACGCTGACCGTCGAGCGAGGCCGTGGCGTGGACGACCCCATCGCCCTCTTCGTGGCGGGAGCCAGGGCGTACCTGGAGGGCGCCTGGGACAACAGGCGGTTCGGCAGACTCCTCGTGGAGGACGACGGCCCCCCGGGCTTCGACGCGCTGCGCCGCCAGTGGGACCGCGCGTGGGTACGGCGCAACGCCCGGCTCCTGGAGGTGGACGAGCAGCGACGTGCCGGCCGGGTCCGGGTGAGGGTGCTCACCACCGTGATCGGCGGGGCGGCACGTGAGCTGGGCGACTGCGGGGACGAGACGGAGGCCCAGGAGATCGTGGACGAGGTGTGCGGCATCCTGATCCACCTGTCGGCACCGCCCGGCTGAGACGCCCGGCGCCTGCGCAGTCCGCGCAGCGGTCGGCGCTGCGGCCTCGATCAGGTTGTCTTCTGCGTGTCCTCGGGGTGCAGGCGTCCCAGCAGCTCGTAGAGAGTGCGGCGCCCCTCCTCGTCCAGACGCGCGAAGGCTTCCGAGGTGCCCCGCATGTCGGCGCGGACGAGGCGGACCGCCTCCCGTCCCTCTTCGGTGGCGACCACGTTCTTGATCCGCCGGTCGGCCGTGTCGGCCTCTCTGGAGACCCGCGCCTCCAGCCGGTCGACGAGTCCGGTGATGTTGGAGGCGTCGCAGGCGAGCCGCCCTGCGAGGGCGGGCAGCGGTTGCCGAAGCAGGATGAGCATCTTGGCCTGCGTCATCGTGAGCCCGTGCCGTGCGGCCGCCGCTGTCAGGTCCCGGTAGTAGCCGGCAGCAGCGCGTGCCAGGCGCTCCATGAGTGCGTCGGCATCTAACCGCCGACCAGGCCACCGCGCGACTCTCGCGCACGGAGAAGGAGACAGTTGTGACCGCAGTTCTGTTCGTCGTCACCGGCGCCGACCACTGGACGCTCGCCGACGGCACCTCCCACCCGACCGGCTACTGGGCCGAGGAACTCGCCACACCGCCGGCTGCTCAGCGAGGCCGGGTTCGACGTCACCATCGCCACACCCGGCGGCAAGGAGCAGTCCGACGCCATCGCCGCGTACCTGGCTGCCATCCGCGGCCGCCGTCCTCTACCCCGGTGGCCACGGCCCCATGGAGGACCTCGCCGTCAACGCCGGCTCCGGTCGCCTGCTCACTGCCGCGCTGGACTCCGGCAAGCCGCTCGCGGTGCTGTGCCACGCCCCGGCGGCCCTGCTCGCCGCCCGGCGCGAGGACGGCAGCTGGCCGACTTCCAGGCCGGGGCCCCGTTCAGCGAGCACGTCGTGGCGGACCGCACTCTGCACACCGGTCAGAACCCCGCCTCCTCGGCGCAGCTCGCCCGGAACCTCATCGACACCCTGAACCGCCCCTGATCCC
>NZ_MUKA01000567.1 GCF_002150735.1 Streptomyces africanus | reverse complement strand
GCGTCTTCCGGTCCACCACGGCCGGGCTCGCCGCCGTGGCGGCTGTGCCGGTCCTCGTCGTACCCGCGGTCCACAAGGTCCTGGAAGGACCGTCCGTGCGGACCGCGGCAGGAATGCCCATGCGGCTGCGCGAGGCTCTCCTGCCGCGGTCCGCACGGACGGTCCTTCCAGGACCTTGTGGACCGCGGCAGGAATGCCCATGCGGCTGCGCGAGGCTCTCCTGCCGCGATGGCCCTTCGGGGGAGAGCGCTACCTGGAAGCCGCGCTCAGCGTGATCTCCCAACCTGTCGGCGGCGCACTGACGTTGTCGCTGACCGCACTGCTCTGCGCGTACCTGCTCACCGCACTGCGGAGCCGGTTCCGGTGACGACTGTCCGTAACCCTTAGTCCGGCCATGCGCACAACTCCCCGCACAACGCCCATTTCTTTCCGATAAGGCGTCAATTGCGACGGGGTGAGCGATCACCCTTTCGTGTGCTTTTCACCAAAGACCTCAAGGGAGTTGGAGACGGCGCCGACAAAGGATGCGTGAGTACCCTTGCGCACACCATGATGACCGCCGCCCGCTCCGCTGACTCCGGCCTCGCGAGCCCGGGCGAACTCGACCGCTACCCCTTCGCGGAGGCCCCCGCCGTCGACCGCGTCGGGGCCCCTGCCTGGGACGGCGGGGACCCCGAGCTGGGCCGGGTGGGCAGGCGCGCCGCGGGCAGCCGCGGACGCGGGCTGCACGGCCAACTCGTCCAGCAGCTGGGTCAGATGATCGTCTCCGGCGACCTGGGTGCCGACCGCCCGCTGGTGCCCGAGGAGATCGGCCAGCGGTTCGAGGTCTCCCGCACCGTCGTCCGTGAGTCGCTCCGCGTCCTGGAGGCCAAGGGCCTGGTGAGCGCCCGCCCGAACGTCGGCACGCGCGTGCGCCCCGTCAGCGACTGGAACCTTCTCGATCCGGACATCATCGAGTGGCGGGCCTTCGGGCCGCAGCGCGACGACCAGCGCCGCGAGCTGAGCGAGCTGCGCTGGACGATCGAGCCGCTCGCCGCCCGCCTCGCCGCCGGGCACGGGCGCGAGGACGTCCAGCAGCGCCTGACGGACATGGTCGAGATCATGGGGCACGCGATGGCCCAGGGTGATGCGCTCACCTTCTCCCGCGCCGACTCCGAGTTCCACTCGCTGCTCATCCAGGTCGCCGGCAACCGCATGCTGGAGCACCTCTCCGGGATCGTGTCCGCGGCCCTCCAGGTCTCGGGCGGTCCGGTCGCGGGCTGTGACCGGCCGAACGAGGCGTCGCTGGCGCACCACGGCCGCATCTGTGACGCCCTCGCCGCCGGCGACGGAGCCGCGGCCGAGGCGGCGATGCGGCAACTCCTCACGGTCCATCCCGAGGTGGAACGCGTGGTGCCCGCTCCCCGCGAGCACTGACCGCGTTCCGCGGGCGGCGCGGCCGGGTGTGCCACCCCCCTCCTGTGGCAGCACCCGTTCGGTGATCCGCCTCGCGTCGGACCCCGCAGGATCTCCGTGATCCTGCGGGGTCCGACG
>NZ_MUKA01000566.1 GCF_002150735.1 Streptomyces africanus | reverse complement strand
TGACGGCGACGCCTCCCTTGGTCACCGGGGCGTACTTGGCGGTGAAGAAGGCGTTGGCGAAGCACAGCGACGAGCCGGACGCCTTCGTGAACTGCTGGTTGGTGAAGGAGATGCTGTTGTCGGCGTTGTCCGCCTTGCCGGTCAGGCTGGGGGCCCGGTAGACGCAGTTGATGGTGCCGAGCAGGGTGCGCAGCTTGACGGTGGACTGGATGACGGAGCCCGCGGCCGGGGTCACGGAGACGGTGCCGTCCGAGGACACGGCGGCGGTGTAGGGCAGGTTGTCGACGGTGATGCCGCTGACGCCGAGCACTCCGACGACGTTGGCGGTGCAGCCGCCGGTGTCGAACGTGTGGGAGGTCAGGGACTCGGTGGCGGTGCCGGGAGCGGCCGGGTTGTCGGTGACGGTGGCGGCGAACGCCGACGAGGTGCACGAGATGCCGCTGGTGCCGGTCGCGCTGGAGTAGAAGGTGGCGGCGGTGCCGCTCGCCAGGGAGGCGTTGAGGACGTCGCCGACCGCGACGGCCGCGCCGTCGGTGGTGGTCAGGACGGGGGTGTCGGCCGCCGAGGCGGGGGCGGCGAGCCCGAGGGCGGCGACGGCGGCGGTGAGGGTGAGGAGGGTGCGCGTACGCATGGGGGTGTACCTCTTCTCTGAAGCGGGGTGAGGGTGCCGGGGACGCGGTGGAGCGTCCGCCGTTGCCGG
>NZ_MUKA01000082.1 GCF_002150735.1 Streptomyces africanus | reverse complement strand
CTGTGCGACGCTCGCCCCGCTCGAACCACTCCGTCACCAGCGGGGCGAGCGTCGCACAGTCGGCCTGGGAGAGGGACAGGGCGGGCGCCGTGCGGCCGAGGGCGGCCAGGAGGATGTGGGCCCGGGAGCGGGTAGGACGCCGTTGCTTCGGTACGTCGCCCCGTGTGAAGGCCGCCCACCACTCATCGTCCCGGGCCGTGCGCGACCACCACGATCGGGTGATCCAGCGGGAGCTGCCGTCGTTCGCCGTCACGCACTCCCGGCCTCGGCGCAGGTGTCCTGCTTGCTGGATGCGGTTGAGGGCGGTACCGAGGGCGCACTGGCCGTACGGCAGCTGCTTGGCCAGCGTCTTTACGGAGATGTCGGCGCCGTCGGGGAGGCGGTCGAGGTAGGCGGCGATGGCGGCTTCGCGAGGTGGGAGGTGTGCGAAGTCGTTTTTTGCGCGGGGGAGTTGGTCAGGAGCAGTGCGTTTGCCGTAGCCCGGGTTCGCCATGGGGTGCGCGGACGAGTGGGCAGCACTAAAGTTGGCGTCATCCATGGGATCGATCGACTCTCGATCTCGTTGGTAAGCCCCCGCAGGTGTTGGCGCACCTGGCGGGGGCTGTTGCTTTGTGCAGGGAACGTTAAGGGTACGTGACTGTCCGTGGCAAGCCGGACGCGTCGCGTCAACTCGCCGGGTGGGAGGGTGGGTTGAGGCCCTCCCCCCCGTTCCTTGAAAAGAGGGCTCGAAGCCCGGGTCCCGAAGCTCAGGCCGTCTCGTCCTTGAGCTTCTCGATGAACGCGGACCAGGCAGTGGCCCGGAACACGAGCTTCGGGCCGTGGGGGTTCTTGGAGTCGCGGACGGGGATGACATCAGGGAGTGCCTGGGTGACTTCCAGGCAGTTGTCGCCGGTGCCGCCGCTGTAGCTGGACTTGTACCACTCAGGCGTGTTTCTCATGGCCGTAATCCTGCGCCATCGCCTCAAGGAGAGCCAGAGACTTCTCAGGCGAGAGCGCCGAAGCCGTGAGGAATTCGAAGTAGAGCCTGTAGCGCGCGACGGTGGCGGGGTCGTCCTCCATCCGTCCGGTGTCGACTCCTTCGAGATAGACCAGCGGAGGGGCGTCGTCGAAGTCCATCAGCCTGACGCAACCCTGCATCCCCGGGTGGGCTCCCGCATCGAACGGCAGAACCTGAACGATGACACGGTTCTGGCGGATCAGGCCGATGAGGTGGCGTAGCGCCTCCGCCATCACCTCCGGCTCGCCGGTCACACGGCGCAGTGCGGCCTCGTCAATCACCGCCCACAACAGGGGCTTTGTTGGATCGCCGAGGATCCGTGCTCGCTCCATCCGGCGTGTCACCAGCTCCTCGATGGCCTCTGCTGTCGCTGAGGGCTGGTAAGCGCGGCTGACGGCTCGTGCGTAGGCGGGTGTCTGGAGCAATCCGGGGATCAGCATCGACGCGTAGTCCCTGATGGCCGTTGCCTGCGTCTCCGCCTCTGCTGCTTCCGCAAAGTGCTCGCGGTACTTGGACTTCGCCGCCGCCCTGCAATTCCGCTGGAAAAAGTCGCCCGTCCCCAGCTCCTCATCCAGCATCCGCGCGTACTCCGGAAGCATCCGCCGCGTCCCGTTCTCCAACTGCCCGATGAACGACCCGCTCACGAACAGCCGCTGTCCCAGTTCCTCCTGGCTGAGGCCGGCCTTCTCGCGGGCGTGGCGGAGTTCGGCGCCCAGGAGGGCCCGCGGGGAGGAGGACGGGTCGAGGTCCCTGGATCCGGGCATGGGCAACTCCCTGTCGTACACATCGGGTTGTTGGGCCGCCGTATATCGCCAGGTTAGGGGCGCGTCGGCCACGCTGTGTGGTGAATCACAAACTCAGCGTGGAGGTAGGGAAAGGTGCGTTCGACCGAAGAGATCGTGGAGTCACTGCGGGACGCGCTCGCGGGAGTCGGTGTCGTGCTGCCGTCGCTGGGCGTCGACCCCGTGACCGGAGCGAGCGCCGAGCCGTTCGCCCTGGTCGATCTGGGGCGGTGCAACGTACGGACGGCCGAGCACCTGACCGACGTACTGCGCTCGCTGCCCGTGCGAGAGACGCTGCGGGCTCGCGTGAGACAGGTCAACCGGGAGCCGAAGTCACGGTGAAGTATTGGTGACCGGCAGGTGTACAACCATTCGACCGCAACCGCCGTCGAACTGACGTATCGCGCGTACAGCGGCGTACGCCCCACCGCACGCCATCCCGGAAGACACGTCCTTTCCCCAGAGGAATCCTGTTCATGACGTTCCGTTGGTTGTGTGGTGTCCTGCGCGTGCGCGGGAAAACCGATCTGCTTCTCGTGCTCCTCTTCGCCGCCGCTTTCGCCGCCCTGCCCGTCTTCGCGTTGCTGCCGTCGCTGTGGGGCTTCGCGGCGGCCTCGGCCGTGAGTTACGTCGCGGACGAGGTGCTGCACGCGCGGGCTCCCTCCTTCGTGCGGCGGCTGGCCGCGTTGCAGCTGAGCCGCACGATGAGGTTCACCGTGCGGACGGTGATGCTGCTCGCTCTGGCCGACCGTATGAACGCGTCGGACGCGGTGCTGGTGACCGCCCTGGCCGTGTTCAGCGCCCACTTCGCGCTGGTGACGCTGTACACGGCCGTGCATCACGCCATCCGGCGGCGCCGCACGCTCCCGGTGGTGGTGCGCAACCTCGACATGAGCGGGGCGGGCATCCCGCAGTCCCCGCCCGCCCTCCTCTACCGGCGGTTCCTGCGCAAGCTGCTGCACCTGGATCTGCCTGCCCACGCCGGGCTGCTCGTCGCGCTGGCGGTCGGGGCGTGGCCCCCTGCGGGCGTCGGCTTCGCGCTGACGGCCGGGCTGGCGGTGGCGGCGGTCGTGGCGCTGCTGACGCAGTTGCGCCGGGCCCGCCGGATGCCGTCACGGGACGAGGTGCTCGCGGAGGTCAACCGGCAACTGGCCGGGTACCGGCCGGAGGTGGCGCTGTACTTCAGCTTCGCGTCCGTGTCCCGGGACTTCATGTACCAGGTCAACATGTGGATCGAGACGCTGGAGCAGCTCGACCGGCGGCCGCTGATCATCCTGCGGGAGCGGGCCTCGTTCCGCTATCTGAGCCGTACACGGCTGCCGGTGGTGTGCGTGCCGAAGGCCGATGACGTGGCGCAGCTGGAGCTGCCCGAGCTCCGGGTCGTCCTCTATCCCGGCAACGCGGGCAAGAACGTGCACATGCTGCGCGTCGCCGAGGCCAAGCACGTCTTCATCGGGCACGGCGACAGCGACAAGCTCGCCAGCAGCAACCGGGTGAGCAAGGTGTACGACGAGATCTGGGTGGCCGGGCGGGCCGGGCGGGACCGCTACCAGCGGGTGCGGCACGCCATCAGTGACGAGGCGATCGTCGAGGTGGGCCGTCCGCAGCTGTCGCCGATCCGGCTGCACACGGACCAGGCGCCGGGTCCGCTGCCGGTCGTGCTGTACGCGCCGACCTGGGAGGGCTGGAGCGACGACGACTGCCACACGTCCCTGATCCCGATGGGCGTGACGCTGGTGGAGAAGCTGCTCGCGGAGAACGTACGGGTCGTCTACAAGCCGCATCCCCTCACCGGCAAGCGCTCCCGCGCGGCCGCCGACGCGGACCGGGCCGTCCGGGAACTGCTGCGCGCGGACAACGAGCGGCGTGACGCCGAGCCGGCGGAGGCCGCGGCCGCCGCCGCGAAGCCGCGGCTGGCGGAGATCCAGGCCCGCCTCGGCGAGCTCGCCGGGCGGCTCGCCGGCGACGACGCCCAGCAGACCCGCGAGGCGCGGGTCCCCGGCCGCGACGGGGAGGCCGAGTGGCACGAGCTGCGGGCCGAGTGGCACCGGATCTTCTGGGAGAGCCGCGACCCTGTCCGGCACAACGTGGTGGTCGGGCAACTGCCCACGCTCTACGAGTGCTTCGACCAAGCCGACCTCCTCATCAGCGACGTGTCGTCCGTGGTCGCGGACTTCGTGGCGAGCCTCAAGCCGTATGTGCTGACCAACGCGGACGACCTGCCCGACGCGGAGTTCCGGGCCGCGTACACCACCGCCGGGGGCGCCTACCTCCTCGACCGGGACTGCGCGCGCCTGCCGGAGATCCTGCGCTCGGTCCGCGACCCGCGCCACGACCCGATGGCGGCCGAACGCCGGGTCCTCAAGGAGTACGTCCTGGGCCCGGACCGCCCCACCTCGATGGAGCGGTTCAACGCGGCCGTCAACGCCCTGGCGGGCAGGGCCGCGGCGGAGCACGAGGAGTGGCGCGGGGAGGGGCCGCGGGTCGCCGTGGGGCTCTAGGGGGTATCCGTCTGAGGGGTGCCCGTGGCCGCTGCCAGGGCCGCGCGCAGATGCCCGTCGGACTCCGTCAGCAGGCGGGCCGCCGTCGGGCCGTCCACGTCGGCCAGGAGGGTCAGGATCGCGTTCTTCACCTCGCCGTCGGTGGCGGCCAGGGCCCGTTCGATCTCCTCGTCTGCGGCGCCGGTGGCGAGGGCGACGATGCGGTGGGAGCGGGCGCGCAGTTTGTCGTTGGAGGCGCGGACGTCGACCATCAGGTTCCCGTACGTTTTGCCCAGGCGGATCATCGTGATCGTCGAAAGCATGTTGAGGACCAGCTTCTGTGCCGTGCCGGCCTTGAGGCGGGTGGAGCCCGTGAGGAGTTCGGGGCCGACGACGATCTCGATGCCGTGCTCGGCGGCGGCCGCGAGCGGGCTGCCCGGGTTGCAGGCCAGGCCGATGGTGAGGGAGCCGCGGGTGCGGGCGTACTCGACGGCGCCGATGGCGTACGGAGTGCGGCCGGAGGCCGAGATGCCGACCACCGTGTCGTCCGGGGTCAGGCCGAGGGGCTCCAGGTCGGCACGGGCCAGTTCCGGGGAGTCCTCCGCGCCCTCCACCGAGGTGACCACGGCCTGCGGGCCGCCCGCGATCAGGCCGACGACCCGGTCGGGGTCCGTGTTGAAGGTGGGCGGGCACTCGGAGGCGTCCAGGACGCCCAGCCGGCCGGCCGTGCCGGCCCCGGCGTAGACCAGGCGGCCGCCCCGGGCCATCCGCTCGGCCAGGGCGTCGATCGCGGCGGCGATCTGGGGCAGCCGGGCCGCGACCGCTCCGGCGACGGTGGCGTCCTCGCCGTTCATCAGCCGCGCGATGTCGAGGGTGGGCAGCCGGTCGATGCCGGCCAGCTCCGGCCGGAAGGCCTCGGTGGTCAGGGACTCCAACTCGGCTCTGAGATCACGGGAATCGGAGGTGGAGGTCATGGGACGGCTCTTTCCGTGTCTTTCCGGTGCGTGTCGGCCGGGGCCGGCTCAGGGACGATGCCGGTGGGCCAACGCCTCGTACGACGCCGAGAGCGCCGGCGCCGCCGTCTCGTACGTCCGCTGCGCCACCCCCACGAACAGGCAGTCCACCACAAGAAGCTGCCCGGTCCGGGACGACATCGCCGCGGGACGCAGCTCGCTCTCCCGGGCCGTGGACGTGGTGAGGACGTGGTCGGCGTACTGGGAGACCGGGCCGTCCGGCCGGCCGGTGATCGCCACCGTCGTCGCCCCGCGCTCGAAGGCGACCCGCAGCGGCTCGATGACGTCCCCCGTCGACCCGGAGTGCGTGATGGCGATCGCGACGTCGCCCGCGCGCAGTTGCACGGCGTTGGTGACGGCCAGGTGCGGGTCGCTGTGCGCATGCGCGACCAGCCCTATGCGCAGCAGCTTCTGCGTGAGGTCCTGGGCGACCAGGCCGGACGCCCCGACGCCGTACACGTCCGTGCGGCGGGCACCGGTCAGCGCGGTGACGGCCGCGCCCAGTTGGGCGGTGTCGAGGCCGGCGGCGGTGTCGGCGAGGGTCTGCTGCTCGTCGTAGGCGAGCTTCGCGACCACGTCGGCGATCGGGTCGTCGGCCGCGATGTCCGTCGTTATGGCGGGGGCGCGGCCGGACTGCTGCTGGGCGGCGAGGCCGGCGAGGGCCAGGCGCAGGTCCCGGTAACCCGGATAGCCCAGCAGCCGGGCGGTGCGTACGACGGTCGCCTCGCTGGTGCCGGTGAGCTCGGCGAGGCCGGTGACGGTGAGGGCCGCGCAGCCGGCCGGGTCTCCCGCGACGGCCTCGGCGACGCGCTGCATGGAACGCGTCATCGACGGGCCCAGCGTACGGACCTTGGCCGCGAGGGCGGCGGGGGCCGGCGGGGTGCCGAAACTTTCCTTCACTCTTGGGGTCACTTCTGAAAGATATTTTCGGCTCGGCGTCTCGGTCAAGAGTGCGCACAATGGGGGCATGGACCCCATCAGCCCCCTGGAGCAGGCACTGCACGCCGCGCGCGCCCTCGTGCTGGCCGACCTCGTCGCGGGACGCGTCGCCGAGGCCGACGTCGTCTCCCTGGTCGAGGAGTCGGTCGTGCAGCGGCGCTGGTGGGTCGAGCAGTGGCCGGAGGGCGCGCAGTACGTCGCCGGCCTGGTCGCGCAGGACGTGCAGGACGCCCTGCTGGAGCGCTACGGCCGCTGGCCGCTGTGCCCGGTGTGCGGCACCGGCGAGCCGCACGCGCTGGACGTGCAACCGGAGTTGGGGCCCGACCCGCACTGGGTGTGCAGCGAGGCGGGCGTGAAGGTCGCGGCGGTCGGGTCGCTGGGCGAGGCGCTCGGCGGAGCGGCGTCCTCGTGACCGTCTACATCGACCCGCCGACCTGGCCCGGCCACGGCCGCATGTGGTCCCACCTGATCAGCGACGTCTCGTACGAGGAGCTGCACGCCTTCGCCGAACGCCTCGGCGTGCCCCGGCGGGCCTTCGAGCGCGACCACTACGACATCCCCGACCAGCGGTACGCGGACGCCGTGAGCGCCGGGGCCGTGGAGGTCAGCAGCCGCGAGGTGGTGCGGCTGCTGCACGGGGCGGGGCTGCGCCGGCCGAAGGGGCGGACTCAGCCACGCGGTTCGCGCAGCTCGTAGGCGACCTGCTCGGTGTCCTCCGCGACGGCCTCGAACCCGGCGCGGGCGAGGACGCGGTGCGAGGGCGCGTTGTCCCGCTCGACGTTCGCGACGACGGTCCGGACCTCGTCCCGGGACAGCGCCCACGCGGACAGCGCGCGCAGCGCCTCGGTGGCGTAACCGTGGCCACGGGCCGCTTCGACCAGGTCGTAGCCGACCTCCACCCGCCCCGACTCGTCCGGCACGCTGTGGAAGCCCATGGCGCCGAGCGCGCGGCCGTCCTCCCGCCGGACCAGGACGTACATGCCCCACTCGGGCCGGTGGACGCCGTCCTCGTACTGCTTGAACACCAGCCCGGAGCCCACCCGGGTGCCCTCGACCGGGCCGCCGTCGAGCCACTCGAAGCCGCCGTCGCCGACCGTGGCGAGATCGCCCGCCGCCGCCGGGGTGACGCCCTGGAGGGTGAGCCGGTCGGTGGGGATCACGTGGTTGTTGCTCCACCGCCACTCGGTGACCGGCTCGCGGCCGGGCAGGTCGCCCCGGCCGGTGGCCCACAGCAGGGTCCGCCACGGGGTGGGGCCGGGCTGGACGTGCGGGAAGAGCCGGGTGAGGACGAAGTCGCACAGCTCGGGGGCCGGTTCGTACGCCACGCCCAGGCCCTCGGCCACGTCGTGGGTGTGCAGCAGCACCTCGGCCACGCCCATCGCGGCGAATCCCTCACGGTTCGCGCTGCGGAACGGATACGGGTGGAAGGCCCGGACGTCGCGCGGAGTGGTGCGGATCGTGGCGGCCAACAGGACGCCCATCGTGCGGATCACCCGCAGCGCACCCGCGTTGTCCGTCCCCTCCTCCAGCGACATCTCGAACGGCGTGTACGCCTCCTGCTCGCGCCCCGCCAGCTGCCCCGCGTACGCGATGAGGTCCTCGGCGATGTGCACCGCCGTCTCCCGGCAGCTCCACTCCAGCCGCCCGGCCCGCACCGCCTCCCAGTCCCGGTCGGTGACCGCCCCCAGCAGGCCCACGCACTCGTCGACGGCCTGCTCCACCTGTTCCGCACCCGTTGTCCGCATGCCGGGCAGGTTACGAGGGGTCGCCGGGCGGAAGCGACAGCATTTCCAGCTCGGCGGTGAGGTTGTAGCGGGCCGTCGCCTCCCACTCCGACGCTCCGTACGGCGTCCTGAACAGCCTCGGCAGGTCGAGGAGTTGGCGCAGGATCGCCGCGCGGCCCGTGCGGAAGGCCTCGTTCGGGACGAAGTGGTACTCCTCGCGGACGGCGGCGGTGTAGGCGGCGTACGCCGACGGGGGCGAGGCGAGGATCGCCAGGTCGGCGTCGCACAGGACCTGGCCGTCGGGGTCGTCGTCGGCGGGGTCGTGGCCGACGGTGAGGCGGACCAGGCGGGCCACCTCGGCGGCCCTGGCGGCGGACACGCCGGCCTCGGGCAGGGCGCGTTCGGCCAGGCGGGCGGAGCGTTCCTCGTTCTCGGAGCGCTCGGGCAGGTAGACGGCGTCGTGGAACCAGGCGGCCAGCCGGACCACGTCCGGGTCGTGCGCGTACTTCTCCAGTACGTCGATGTGGTCCAGGACCGCCGTCAGGTGCGCCACCGTGTGGTAGCGGCGCTGCGGCTCCTGCCAGCGGCCGAGCAGGTCGTCGGCGTACGGGACGGGGTCCGGTCCGGCGGCCGGGCCCCGGGCCGCCTCCAGGGTGCGGACGAAGCGGGCGCGGAGGGCGTCGATATCGGCCATGGGGGCATTCTCCCGCTCGGCGGGGTCGGGCACCTAGCGTGGGGTCCATGACGACTCCTGCTGATGTGCACGACGTACGGGACCCCGAGCAACCCGGGAGGCTGCTCGCGATCGAGCGCGACGCGCTGATCCCGCTGTTGCGGGCCAGGGCCGAGGAGGACTTCGCGCTGCCCGTGGGGGCGTGTCCGGGCTGGTCGGTGCGGTCGGTGCTGGCGCACTGCTCGGCCGCGCTCACCCGGGTGGTGGAGAACCGGTTCGAGGAGGGCGTGTTCTCGCCCGAGTCGAACGACCGGGACATCGCCGAGCGGGGCGGCTGGAGCAACGCGCGGGTGGTCGACGAGCTGGAGCGCGGGATGACCGAGGCCGGGCCGGTGATCGCCGGGGCGGGCGGGAAGCTGGACGGTCTCGCGCTGGGGGAGTGGGTGCACGCCGGGGACGTCCGCGACGCCTTCGGCGAGCCCGGGGCGTACGGCGGGGCCGGGCTGCCGGACGCGCTGGCGCTGCTCGCCCGGATCACCCGCGAGCGGGGGCATGTGCCGCTGCACGCCGACCTCGACGACCTGGACGAACCCCTGCGGCTCGGGGAGAGCGGCGGGGAGCGGCCCCCGGGCCGTTTCATCGGGGACGGGCCGACCCTGGTGCGGCTGTACACGGGGCGGCCGGCCGGCGGGGCCGAGTTC
>NZ_MUKA01000565.1 GCF_002150735.1 Streptomyces africanus | reverse complement strand
GCGATCCGCAGCCGCTCCTCGGCGACCCGGCGGCGGGCCTCCTCCTCGCGGGTGCGTTCGGCGCGTTCGGCGCGCTCCCGTATGGCCTGGACGAAGGCGCGGCGGCTGCGGACCGCGTCGCCGGCGGTGGCGCCGATGCCGGTCCAGGCGAAGATCGCGAGGTTCTCCTGGGCGTACCAGGGCAGGCTGCCGGCGGCCATGGCGGAGCCGGTCAGCACGGTCATGGTGAGCAGGCCGACGCGCCAGGTGGTGGGGCGGTCGGTGGTGGAGGCGACGGTGTACAGGGCGATGACCGCGGACATGGCGACGGGGGCGCGGGGGTCCCCGGTGACGGATTCGATGACGGAGACGGCGCCGGTGAGGGCGAGGACGGTCATCGGGGCGCGGCGGCGGAAGACCAGGGCGGCGGCGCCGAGGGCCATGAGGACGAGGCTGAGGGGGTCGGGGGTGCGCAGGGCCCAGCTGACGCTGTCACGGTGGCGGGGTTCGACGAACGAGCCGGCGACCATGCAGACCAGGACGGCTGCGGCGAGGGCGGCGTCCATGGCCAGGGGATGTGCCTTTGCCTGGCATTTGGCCCGCTGGAGGGTGCTCACGGGGGTTTACGGTAGCTGGGGTGGGTGTGCGGGGGTATGG
>NZ_MUKA01000564.1 GCF_002150735.1 Streptomyces africanus | reverse complement strand
ACGGCCGCGCGTTCCCGACGGCGGACGCATTCCAGGATCACCTGCGCGAGCACATCGCCGAGGATGTCGCCCGCCGAGAGGACCCGGAGTTCAGCGCCGACCTCGGAGCGTTCCTCGCCCTGCTCTCCGTCTACGGCCAGCTGCCCCGTCTGGTCGCCGCGGGACGGCTGACCGCGCGGTCCGTCGCCGAGCGGCTCGACGGGTGGTGGCACGGCTTCTTCAGCTTCCTGGCCTCCGGTCCGCCCGGCTTCCGCCTGCGCCAACTCCTCGCACTGTCCCGGGCCGGCATCGTCCACTTCCTGGGCGCCGACGTCCGGATCGGCACCGACGAGTCCACCGGCACCTTCACCGCGACCAGCCCCACCGTCCCTGGCCACACCACCCACGCCACGGCCTTGATCGAGGCGTACCTGCCGGCCCCCTCCCTCGACCGCACCGAGGACCCCCTCCTGCGCGACCTGCACCGGACCGGCGCCCTCACCGAGGAGGTCATCACCGACCCCACCCACACCCACCGCTCCGGCCTGCTCGCCGCCTCCC
>NZ_MUKA01000563.1 GCF_002150735.1 Streptomyces africanus | reverse complement strand
CCTTCGCCCCCGGTCTCCCCCACCCCACGAATAGCCGACAGAAGATGTCGGGTTTCGGCGCCAGACTCTCCGTATGACAGCGAACTGGGCGGCTTTCGCCACTGCCGAACCGGATCTGGCCGGCACCGTCGAGAAGCGCTTCGGCGCCTACACGCACCACGTCCTCGCCACCCTCCGGAAGGACGGATCGCCCCGCACCAGCGGCCTGGAGGTGCGGTTCCTGAACGGCGAGCTGTGGCTCGGCATGATGCCGGACTCGCTCAAGGCACTCGATCTGCGCCGCGACCCGCGCTTCGCGCTCCAGGCGAACCCCGGGGAGGGCACGGGCATGGGCGGCGGCGACGTGAGGATCAGCGGGCGGGCGATCGAGGTCGACGACGTGGATATCAAGGCGCGCTACGTCGAAGAGGTGGAACCGCCGGAGCCGTTCCACCTCTTCCGTACCGAACTCACGGAGGTCGTACGGACCTACGTCGAGGACGACAAGTACCTCGTCGTCCAGATCTGGACGCCCGGCGAGCCCCTGCGCACGATCAAGCGCACGTAGGGGTCACTCCCACTCGATCGTCCCCGGCGGCTTCGAGGTGACGTCGAGGACGACCCGGTTGACGTCCTTGACCTCGTTGGTGATGCGCGTGGAGATCCGGGCGAGGACGTCGTACGGCAGGCGCGACCAGTCGGCCGTCATGGCGTCCTCGGAGGAGACGGGCCGCAGGACGATCGGGTGGCCGTACGTACGGCCGTCACCCTGGACGCCGACGCTGCGGACGTCCGCGAGGAGGACCACCGGGCACTGCCAGATGTCCCGGTCGAGGCCGGCCGCCGTGAGCTCCTCGCGGGCGATGGCGTCGGCCTCGCGCAGCAGGTCCAGGCGCTCCTTGGTGACCTCGCCGACGATCCGGATGCCGAGGCCGGGGCCGGGGAAGGGCTGACGCTGGACGATCTCGTCCGGCAGGCCGAGCTCCTGGCCGACCATCCGGACCTCGTCCTTGAAGAGCTTGCGCAGCGGCTCGATCAGCTGGAACTCGAGGTCCTCGGGGAGGCCGCCGACGTTGTGGTGGGACTTGATGTTGGCGGTGCCGGTGCCGCCGCCGGACTCGACCACGTCGGGGTAGAGGGTGCCCTGCACGAGGAACTCCACCGCCGGGCCCTCGTCCGCGATGATCTCGGCCTGGGCCTGCTCGAAGACCCGGATGAACTCGCGGCCGATGATCTTCCGCTTCTCCTCCGGGTCGGAGACCCCGGCGAGCGCCTTGAGGAACCGCTCCTCGGCGTCCACGACCTTCAGCTGCACGCCGGTCGCGGCCACGAAGTCCTTCTCGACCTGCTCGGTCTCGCCCTTGCGCATCAGGCCGTGGTCGACGTACACGCAGGTCAGCTGGGAGCCGATGGCCTTCTGGACGAGGGCCGCGGCGACCGCGGAGTCCACGCCGCCGGACAGCCCGCAGATGGCGCGCCGGTCGCCGACCTGCTCACGGATCGCGGCGACCTGCTCCTCGATCACGCTGCCCGTGGTCCAGGACGGGGTCAGGCCCGCGCCCCGGTACAGGAAGTGCTCCAGCACCTGCTGCCCGTGCGTGGAGTGCATCACCTCGGGGTGGTACTGGACGCCGTAGAGCTTCTTCTCGTCGTTCTCGAAGGCGGCGACCGGCACGACGTCCGTGGAGGCCGTCACGGAGAAGCCCTCGGGGGCGGCGGAGCAGGCGTCGCCGTGCGACATCCAGACGGCCTGCTCGGCGGGGGTGCCCTCGAAGAGGGTGGAGGACGACCTGGAGACGTGCAGGTCGGTGCGGCCGTACTCGCGGGCTCCGGTGTTGTCGACGGTGCCGCCGAGGGTCCGCGCCATGAGCTGGAAGCCGTAGCACATGCCGAAGACGGGGACGCCGGCCTCGAAGATCTCGCGGTCCAGGCTGGGCGCGCCCTCCTCGTACACCGACGAGGGGCCGCCGGAGAGGATGATCGCCGCGGGGTTCTTGGCGAGCATCTCGGCGACCGGCATGGTGCTCGGCACGATCTCGCTGTAGACCCGCGCCTCGCGGACACGACGGGCGATGAGCTGGGCGTACTGCGCGCCGAAGTCGACGACCAGGACGGTGTCGGCGGCGCTGGCAGCGGGAGTCGCTGATGACACAGGGTGCCTTCCGGCGGTGGGGCGGGGGTCTTGTGCCACCCGAT
>NZ_MUKA01000562.1:157-1123 GCF_002150735.1 Streptomyces africanus | reverse complement strand
CGGCCTGCTGGTCACCCCGCACGAGCTGGGCGACGACATCCTGCCCGCGCTCGCCATCGGGCTGGTGCTGACCATGGTGGCGCGCCCGCTGAGCGTGCTGGTGTCCCTGCGGCCCTTCCGGGTTCCCTGGCAGGAACAGGTCCTGATGTCCTGGGCGGGGCTGCGCGGGGCGGTGCCCATCATCCTGGCGACCATCCCCATGGTGGAGGGCGTCGAGGCGAGCCGCCGGATCTTCAACATCGTCTTCATCCTGGTCGTCGTCTACACCCTGGTCCAGGGTCCGACGCTGCCGTGGCTGGCCCGCAAGCTGCGCCTGGGCGACGGTTCGGAGGCCGCCGACCTCGGCATCGNNAGCTGCGGCTGCCGCACGGCGCCGCCGTGACACTGATCGTGCGCGGGGGCGAGTCCTTCGTGCCGCTGCCGACGACGATTTTGCAACGGGGGGACGAGCTGCTCGTGGTCGCCACGGACCCCGTCCGGGACGCGACCGAGCGCAGGCTGCGGGCCGTCGGGCACGGCGGAAAGCTGGCCGGCTGGCTCGGGACGGACGGGGCGAGCCGTTAGACGGCGATTTACCCTTTTTGGGATTCATAAGGCGGACGGGCCGTGGTGCTCACTTTCACAGGCCCGCAGCCCCTTGATCCCTGTACGATGAAGGCGTTACCCAGATCGAACCAACTCTGCCTGACGCAGAGCTGGCGCGACCGTATGGCGGTCGGGTCGCCCCTCCTCACCGGGCCCCGGCATCTACCGCAGTTCCGCGCAAGAGGACAGCTCTCGGCGCCGCCCGCCCACGGGCCCGCGCTACCAGGCGGCAGAAAGGCACGGGCCGTGGCGTCCACGGTCACCTCGAAGAAGTCGAAGAACTCGATGACCTCGCCGGACTCGAAGAGCTCGACGGATTCGAAAAACTCGACGGCTTCCGCCCGCCCGGGATACGGCCGGCTGCTGCGCACCCGCGGCGCC
>NZ_MUKA01000562.1:0-139 GCF_002150735.1 Streptomyces africanus | reverse complement strand
CCGCCTCGCCGACCGCTACGGGCAGCGGGCCGTGCTGGTCCCCGGCGTACTGCTGCACGCGCTGTCCGGACTGACACTGACGGCGCTGGCCCTTGCGGACGCCCCCTTGTGGGCGGTGTTCGCGGCGGCCGTCCCGACC
>NZ_MUKA01000561.1 GCF_002150735.1 Streptomyces africanus | reverse complement strand
CGGTCTCGCGGTTGCGGCCGAACGCGATCATCGGCCGCAACCGCGAGACCGGCGAGATCGCCCTGATCGTCGTCGGCGCGTTCCTCGGCATGATGTGCGGGCTCCTCGTCCCCGTGCTGTCCCTGCGCATCGTGCTGCTCGCCGGATTCCCGATGCTCGCGCTGGCCGCCGTGTACGTGCCGTACAAGCACCGCACGTTCTACAAGTGGTTCGAGATCAACCGCAGCTACAAGCGCACCCTGAAGCAGGGCACCACCTACCGCTCCTCCGTCATCGAGGCCGGCACCCGGCTCGACGGCCGCGAGGTCGAGGTCGGACCGCCCCCGGGCATCGGCCGCATCACCTGGCTGGCCGCCCCCTTCGGCCCCGACGAGATCGCCGTCCTGCTGCACGCCGACCGCAAGACCGTCACCGCCGCCATCGAGATCGAGGGCCCCGGCGTCGGCCTGCGCGACTCCGAGGACCAGGAGGCCCTCGTCGACCGCTTCGGCACCCTGCTCAAGCACGTGGCCAACGGCGACGGCTTCGTCACCCGCCTCCAGATGCTCGCCCGCACCCTCCCCGCCGACCCGGACGCCCACGCCAAGGACGTCGCCATCCGCGGCGACGACAAGGCACCGCCGTGGCTCCAGCAGTCCTACGACCAGCTGCAGTCCATGGTGTCCACCAGCAGCGAGCAGCACCGCGCCTACCTCGTCGCCTGCATGCACTACACCCGCGACCTCGCCGCCGAGGCCAACGCCATGGCCCGCGCGGCCCGCGCCCACGGCGGCAAGGTCGACCGCGACGCCGGACTCGCCGTCGTCATGGCCCGCGAGCTCACCGACATCTGCTCCCGCCTCCAGGAGGCCGACATCCGCGTCCGGCAGCCGCTCGGCCAGAGCAGACTGTCCTCGCTGATCCACTCCATGTACGACCCGGACCACCCGATCGACCACATCCAGGCGATGACGAAACGTAATGCCTGGCCCGCCGAGCTGGACGCCATGGAGCCCACCTACCTCCAGGCCAAGACCCGCGAGTCCTCCACCCGCGCCCCCTGGTGCCACGCCACGGCCTGGGTGAAGGAATGGCCGATGACCCCCGTCGGCGTCAACTTCCTCGCCCCGCTGCTCGTCCACACCCCGGACGTCATCCGCACGGTGGCCGTCACCATGGACCTCGAACCCACCGAGGTCGCCATCGAACGCATGCTCACGGAGAAGACCAACGACGAGGCCGAGGCGTCCCGCGCCGCCAAGATGAACCGCACCGTCGACCCGCGCGACGTGGCCGCCCACTCCCGGCTCGACCAGCGCGGCGAGGACCTCGCCAGCGGCGCCGCCGGAGTGAACCTCGTCGGCTACATCACCGTCTCCTCGCGCTCCCCCGAGGCCCTCGCCCGCGACAAGCGCACGATAAGGGCCTCGGCCGGAAAGTCGTACCTGAAGCTGGAATGGTGCGACCGCGAACACCACCGCGCCTTCGTGAACACCCTTCCCTTCGCCACCGGCATTCGGAGGTAGGACCTGATGCGGGACCCGCTGTCCGTCCTCACCGACGCCTTCACGTCCTTCCTCTTCGGGAAGGTCGAGACGACCCGGCTCCCGGTGCGCACGTCCACGGGCCAGGCCCAGGCGGTCTACCTCCCGACCGCCGCCCCCGGCCTCGGCGACTCCGGCGTCATCATCGGCCGCGAGGTGTACTCCGGCAAGGGCTACATCTACGACCCCTTCCAGCTCTACGGCCAGCAGCTCCCCGCCCCCCACTGGCTGGTCCTCGGCGAGTCCGGCAACGGCAAGTCGGCGCTGGAGAAGACGTACGTCCTGCGCCAGCTCCGCTTCCGCGACCGCCAGGTCGTCGTCCTGGACGCCCAGGGCGAGGACGGCGTCGGCGAGTGGAACCTCATCGCCCAGGAGCTGGGGATAACCCCCATCCGCCTGGACCCGATGGCCGCCCTGGACATGGGCATCCGCCTCAACCCGCTCGACCCCGCGATCACCACAACGGGCCAGCTCGCGCTGCTCCGCACGATCATCGAGGTCGCGATGGGCCACGGCCTGGACGAACGCTCCGGCTTCGCCCTGAAGGTCGCGCACGCCTACGTCAACGAGACCATCGTCGACCGCCAGCCGGTCCTCACCGACATCGTCGAGCAGCTACGCCACCCCGAGCCCGAGTCCGCCGAGGCGATGAACGTCGCCATAGACGACGTACGGGCCTGGGGCCTGGACGTCGCCCTGGTCCTGGACCGTCTCGTCGACGGTGACCTGCGCGGCATGTTCGACGGCCCGACGACGGTCGGCATCGACCTCGACGCCCCGCTCATCGTCTTCGACCTGTCCCACATCGACCGCAACTCCATCGCCATGCCCATCCTCATGGCGATCGTCGGCGTGTGGCTGGAGCACACCTGGATCCGCCCCGACCGGAAGAAGCGCATCTTCCTGGTCGAGGAGGCCTGGCACATCATCAACAGCCCCTTCGTCGCCCAGCTGTTCCAGCGCCTGCTGAAGTTCGGCCGGCGACTGGGCCTGTCGTTCGTCGCGGTCGTCCACCACCTGTCCGACGTCGTCGACGGCGCGGCGGCGAAGGAGGCCGCGGCCATCCTGAAAATGGCCTCGACAAGGACGATCTACGCCCAGAAAGCCGACGAGGCAAGGGCCACGGGCAGAGTCCTCGGCCTGCCCCGCTGGGCCGTCGAGATCATCCCCACCCTCACCCCCGGCATCGCCGTCTGGGACGTCAACGGCAATGTCCAGGTCGTCAAACACCTGATCACGGAGACCGAACGCCCCCTGGTCTTCACCGACCGCGCGATGACCGAGTCCTCCGCCGACCTCGAGGACGACGCCCTGCGCGCCGCCGAACTCGAGGCGGAGGAACGGGCGGCGGCCTTCGTGGAGCACCATCTGGGCGACTCCGAATCGACGGTGGCGTAGGGGGAGGACACGTGAGACCGGACGACCGCCGCAGCCGGCACGACAGCCAGGGAGGCATCCCCGACGGCCTGCTGGTCGGCATACTCGCGTTCCTCCTCGGCATGACCCTGCTGGTGTGGACGGCCACCGGCCTCGCCGCCCTGTTCGCCCACGGCTCCTGGCCGTCCGGCGTCACCTTCACCCGCACGCCCCTGGCCATGCGCGGCCTCATCGCCCAGCCCCACGACATCCCCGGCGCCTGGCCCGACACGCCCCCCGCCGAACTCTCGGGCTACGGCCTGTTCTGGGGCCTGTTCATCGGCCAGCTGATGATCCTGATCGTCCTGACGGTGTTCGTGATGGGCACCCTGGCCAGATGGCGGGCGGTCCGGGCGAGGCGCCGGGGATGTCGTGGG
>NZ_MUKA01000560.1 GCF_002150735.1 Streptomyces africanus | reverse complement strand
GTGCTGTCGACCTCGCAGGAGGCCGAGCTCGAGGCACTGCCGGGATGGACCTGGGACCAGCGCGGAGACCAGTGGACCTCGATGTTTCAGCAACTTGAGTGCTTCGGGGCGACACGGGGGCACATACAGCCGAGCCTGACCCTCGGCGACGAGCAGGAGAAGGCGCTCGCCAGGTGGAAGCGCAACAACAAGAACCGTCTCCGNNGTCTCCGAGGCCGCGGAGACGACCAGGCGCTCCGGCTACGGGCGCCGCTGGCTCAGTACGGGGAGATCCTGCCCTGACTACCGTGACCGACCATGTCCGGCGGACGCTGCGCAACCTGCTCGCCGAATCCCCGGCATTGGTCGGCCGGACCCACCGCGCTCAGCAGAGCTACTGGTTCTGCACCCCGGCGGGTCTCGCCGAAGCTGCCGCCTCCGGTGAGCTCACACCGAGGGCCGGCCAGACCACCGGGAAGCGCGCGGCCAGCAAGACGGGCCTGCGCGGGCACGGCCTCGCCCTGGGCGACACCGCCATCGCCTTCCACCAGGCGGAGGCGACCGACCATGCCGACTGGCAGGTGGAAGTCGCCCACCCACCTCGGCCGGGAACTTGGTGCCCGACGGCGTGGTGCTCCTGGCCGACGGCTCCAGCGTTCGTGGAGATCGACCACACGATGTCCTACGCCCACCTGGTCGCCAAGCTGGAGCGCTACGACGCCTACGCCTTCCACGAGCGCGCCCTCCGCGTCCGGGGCGTGACTACCGGCTCACCGTGGCGACCACGGCCGGCCTGACCCTGCCCTGGAGCTCCGGAGTCGTCGAAGGACACGTAAACCGGGTGAAGACACTCAAGCGGCCCATGTACGGCCGAGCCTCGTTCCGACTCCTCCGGATGCGCATTCTCACCCGGCCATGATCTTCGTTATCAGAGGACCGGTTTCAGACAACGGCCGCGACACTATGACAGTGGACGCGAATGACGAGACCCGCGATCAACAGTTGCCCCTGCCTCCAAGACCAGTTCTGCCAGACGTAGCTGCAGCACGCAGTCGCGGGCCAGCTGACGCTGTCGAGGCCCATTGGCAGTCCCTACGACTCAGCTGGCAGTGGAGGCATGCAGTGCACCAGATCCGCTCGCCCGGGCGCCCATATCCGGGCATCGTTGCGCTGCTGGAGGCTGCCGCCGCTCAACCACGACTCCGGCGGCTGTATCCGGTCACCAGCCACTTCGCCCTGCTCTTCAGCAGCTCCACCAGCTACCCCTGGACTGTGCAGGCGGGATCGATCGAGCCCCTGCACAACGGACGGTTCAAGGTTCGCCGACGCAGTCCTTTCACCCTGATCGGCGAAGTCGAGACCGCCGAAGAGGCTGTGGCCCTAGTGCTTGAACTTCTGCCCACCGACCCCGAGCCCGTCATCGCCGCCTCCCCGGACGAGCACGGGTGACGGGGTGTGGCCACGCCCGTCGTTTCAGCACCCCGCGGCCTCTACTCGAGATCATTCACGACAGAGCGGCCAGAGCCAGAACACGTGTGAGGGCCCAGCGACCGAAGCCGCCGACGCCGGCCTGGCGGCCGTCCAGACCGTCGGACGGGGCGACGTCACGCAGGGACGCCGAGCGGCGGGTGCTCGAGCACGCGGGGCTTGTACTCGACGAGCTGGATGCGGCCGTCGAAGGTGCGGTGCTCGATCATCTCCA
>NZ_MUKA01000559.1:1066-1546 GCF_002150735.1 Streptomyces africanus | reverse complement strand
ATCTTCCGTGACGTACGGGAGGTGGACGGACATGTGATCGTCCTGTCCCTCACCGGCCTGGGTGTCGCGGCCCTGGTGCCTTTCCCGACGAGGCTGCTCGCGGAGTACGGCGACGTGCCCGTGTCGGTCGCCGTCTACGCGGCGGCGGTCGCCGTGCTCGGCGCCTGCCATCTGGCACTGGCCGCCGTCCTCGCGAAGCGCCCCTGGCTCCGCGACGGCACCCCCTCCGACACCGGCAGCACGCCTTACCTCCTCGAGAGCGCCACGCTGGTGGTGGTGTTCGCCGTGACCGTCCCGCTGGCCCTGGTGATCGGGGCGGCGGCGATGTGGCTGTGGCTGGTCCTCGTCCCGGTGAGGTACGTCCTGGGCCGCCGTCTCCAGAAGGCCGGCTGAACGTCACGCCCCCGCGGCCACCTCCGCCCAGGTGCCGCTCGACGCCGACCGCGCCATCGCGTCCAGGGCGGCCGCACTGTGCACGGC
>NZ_MUKA01000559.1:469-1020 GCF_002150735.1 Streptomyces africanus | reverse complement strand
TTCCAGCCCGGCGCGGCGAACTCGCCGTGGCCCGGGCCGACGTACACCGTCGTCACGGCCTGGTCCTGGTACGTCGTGCCGCGGCTGATCCCCAGCTCGTTCATGCGGCGGAAGTCCCAGAAGACCGCGCCCTTGGTGCCGTGCACCTCGAAGCCGTAGTTGTTCTGCTCGCCGACCGAGACCCGGCAGGCCTCCAGCACACCGCGCGCCCCGGAGGCGAAGCGCAGCAGGCAGCTGACGTAGTCCTCGTTCTCCACCGGGCCGAGTTCGCCGCCCGAGGCGCGGCTGTGCCCCGCCGTCGCCCCGGTGGGACGGGCCCGCTCCGGCAGGAAGATCGCCGTGTCGGCCGTCAGGGACGTGATGTCGCCCAGCAGATGACGGGCCAGGTCCGCGCCGTGCGAGGCGAGGTCGCCCAGTACGCCGCTGCCGCCCCGCTCTCGCTCGTACCGCCAGGTCAGAGCGCCCTCGGGGTGGGCCGCGTAGTCGCTGAACAGCCGGATGCGGACATGTGTGACCGTGCCGATCTCGCCCGAGGCGATCAGCTCGCGGGC
>NZ_MUKA01000559.1:0-435 GCF_002150735.1 Streptomyces africanus | reverse complement strand
CCATGGCGACGCCGATCTCGCGGTGCAGGAAGTTCGGCGCGGTGATGCTGACCGCCTTCACCCGCGGGTCGGCGGCCACCTCGCGCCAGTCACGCGCGGTCGACGCGAACCCGAACTGCGCGGCGGCCTCCGCCGCCCGCCCCGGCACCTCCTCGGCGACCGTGACCAGCTCCGGGACGAGGGGCAGCTGCGGATAGTGGTGCCGCACGCGCGCGTACGCCTGGGTGTGCACCCGCCCCATCCAGCCGAAACCGACGACGGCGACGCCGAGCGTGTCCACCATGAGAGCCCCTCTTTGGACCGTTCCAGAACCTGTCCAGCTCACCCTGAGCGCCGTTTCCCCTGCCTGTCAACCCTTTGACAAGGCCACGAGCCTCATGGAACGGTCCATCTCATGAGACCACCGACCATCCGCGACGTCGCCGAACGGGCCGG
>NZ_MUKA01000081.1 GCF_002150735.1 Streptomyces africanus | reverse complement strand
GAACTGCGCGATCAGCCACGAACAACGGTCAGCCCGCAGACAACCGCAGCCCCCACCCCCTACCCGGTCATCAACCGAGCGCGGACTTCACCACATCAGCCAACCGCCCGGCCACAGACCGAGCCTGCTCGATATCAGCCGCCTCCACCATCACGCGCACCAACGGCTCGGTCCCCGAGGACCGCAACAACACCCGCCCGGTAGCGCCCAGCTCCCGCTCCGCGTCGGCAACCGCCGAGGACAACTCGGCCGACGTCGTCACCCGGGACTTGTCGACATCCCGCACATTGATCAGCACCTGCGGCAGCCGCTCCATCACAGACGCCAGCTCCCGCAGCGGACGCCCGCTCTGCGCGACCCGCGCCGCCAGCAGCAGCCCGGTCAGCGTGCCGTCACCCGTCGTCGCGTGGTCGAGGATGATCACGTGCCCGGACTGCTCGCCCCCGAGGGCGAACCCGTGCTCCTTCATCTCCTCCAGCACGTACCGGTCGCCCACGGCCGTCTGCACGAGCCGGATGCCCTCGCGCTCCATGGCGAGCTTGAAGCCCAGGTTGGACATCACCGTCGCCACGACCGTATCGGCCCGCAGCGTGGACGCCTCCCGCATGGCCAGGGCGAGCACGGCCAGGATCTGGTCGCCGTCCACCTCCTCGCCGGTGTGGTCCACGGCGAGGCACCGGTCGGCGTCCCCGTCGTGCGCGATGCCCAGGTCGGCCCCGTGCTCGACGACGGCGGCCTTGATCTTGTCCAGGTGCGTGGAGCCGCAGCCGTCGTTGATGTTGAGCCCGTCCGGCTCGGCCCCGATCGTGACGACCTCGGCACCGGCCCGCTGGAACGCCTCGGGCGAGACCCGGGAAGCGGCGCCGTGCGCCTCGTCGAGGACGACCTTCAGCCCGTCGAGACGGTGCGGCAGGACGCGCAGCAGATGCTCGACGTACCGGTCGGCGCCCTCCTCGGACTCGCGCACGCGGCCCACTCCGGCCCCGGTCGGCCGGTCCCACGGGGCGCCGGTGCGGTGCTCCTCGTAGACGGACTCGATCCGGTCCTCCAGCTCGTCGGCGAGCTTGTGCCCGCCGCGGGCGAAGAACTTGACGCCGTTGTCGGGCATGGCGTTGTGACTCGCGGAGAGCATCACACCGAGGTCGGCGCCGAGTTCGCCGGTCAGGTACGCCACCGCCGGCGTCGGGAGCACGCCGACCCGCAGGACGTCCACGCCGGCGCTGGCGAGACCCGCGACCACGGCGGCCTCCAGGAACTCCCCGGACGCGCGCGGATCACGCCCGACCACCGCGGTCGGCCGGTGCCCCTCGAACGTGCCCGCCTCGGCCAGTACGTGCGCCGCGGCCACGGAGAGGCCGAGGGCCATCTCCGCCGTCAGATCCGCGTTGGCGACACCGCGCACGCCGTCCGTGCCGAAGAGTCGTCCCACTGTGGTGTCCTCCGAATTGCGAGAGAGTGCGGCTCCAGTACATCCCCGGGGACGGTCCGACATCCACAGGGGTGGTGTACGGGAACGCCCCGGCGGCACAGAACGTGCCGCCGGGGCGATCGTTGCGAAATCAGGCGCAACGTTGCGAAGACAGTCGCAACGACAGCGACGCGATTAGCGCTTGCTGTACTGCGGGGCCTTGCGGGCCTTCTTCAGACCGGCCTTCTTGCGCTCGACCGCACGGTCGTCGCGCTTGAGGAAGCCGGCCTTCTTGAGCGGGCCGCGGTTGTTGTCGACGTCCGCCTCGTTCAGCGCGCGGGCGACACCGAGACGGAGCGCACCGGCCTGGCCGGAGACACCGCCACCGGAGATGCGGGCGACGACGTCGTAGCGGTCGTCCAGCTCGAGCACCTTGAAGGGCTCGTTGACTTCCTGCTGGTGCACCTTGTTCGGGAAGTAGTCCTCGAGGGTGCGACCGTTGATCTTCCACTTGCCGGTGCCCGGAACGATCCGGACACGGGCGATGGCGTTCTTGCGACGGCCCAGGCCGGCGGCCGGCTGGGGCTCGCCGAAGCGGGAGGCCATGGACTCCGAGGTGTACTCGCCCTCGACGGGGACCTCGGACTCGGTGGTGTAGCTGTCGATGTCAAGCTCTTCGAGCGGCTGCTCGGCAGTGGTCTCGGCCACGATTCTCCTCAGATTCTCTTCAGTCTTAGGGGGTGGCCGGACTTACTGCGCGACCTGGGTGATCTCGTACGGCTGCGGCTGCTGCGCGCCGTGCGGGTGCTGGTCACCCTTGTAGACCTTCAGCTTCGAGAGCATCTGACGGCCCAGAGTGTTCTTGGGGAGCATGCCCTTGACGGCCTTCTCGATGGCCTTCTCGGGGTTCTTGTCGAGCAGCTCGTCGTAGCGGACGGAGCGCAGACCACCCGGGTAGCCGGAGTGGCGGTACGCCATCTTCTGGGTCCGCTTGTTGCCGGACAGGTGCACCTTGTCCGCGTTGATGATGATGACGAAGTCACCAGCGTCGACGTGGGGCGCGTAGATCGGCTTGTGCTTGCCCCGGAGGAGGGTCGCTGCGGTGGTGGCGAGACGACCCAGGACAACGTCCTGAGCGTCGATGACGTGCCACTGGCGCGTCACATCGCCGGGCTTGGGGCTGTACGTACGCACGGTTCGTAGCCTTCGCTTCGAGTGAATGGTCCATAACAGGTCACCGAAACGATCACGACAGCCTTGACCGCACAGCGGTGACGCAAACCGCGTGCTGGTCGCTGGTCATCGGCCCGGTGGACCGGTGTAAGGGCCCGTCCCGTGAGAATGAGCAAGCCAATACACAACGAAAGAGCAGAATACCGGGGCTCACCACACGGGTCAAAACGCGGGATCATCACCGCCGGTCGGCTACGGAGAAGAACAGGCCGGCACAGAGGGTCACGGCCCTCCGCAGCGTCCGGCGCCGCACCGGCCGCACCGGTGGCACATAGGGAAACACCGACGACAACAGCACATCGGCGAGCGCCCCGGCGCACCGGCGCGGCAGACAGCCGCCGCGGCGCGGCCGACGCAGCACCCGCAGCACTCCGGCCGCGACCGACGGCCACACCCCGATCGCGGCCGCGGCCGACGGCCAGGACCACAGGCACACCAGCAGCACACCGGTCGGCAACAGTCGCCCCAACCACCCGCAGATGTCGCCTTTGCCCGTCCGCATGGGAGGAATGCTAGGGGGCTTCTGATGGATCTCCGTGGAAGAAGGAGCGGCGGTCGGTGCGTGCTCTCGGTGCGCCGGGCGGGAGGCCTCGATGGGGGTCCCCCCGCGCGAGCGAAGCCGAGCGTGGGGGAGGAGCTACTAGGCCTTTCGTCCGGTGCGGCGAGAGTGCGTGCCGGGCGTCGCGACGCCGCGGAGATCCATCAGAAGCCCCCTAGGTGCTCCGGGGCCCGTCCAGGCGGACCAGCACGCCCCATGTCCCGTCTAAGATGCGCCCCATGAGCTTTGGGCAGGGGGGACCTCAGTCCCAGTGGGATCCCTGGAAACCGCAGTCGCAGCAGCCCTGGAACAGCGGGGGCGGCCAGTCTCCGGACTGGGCCGCGCTCGCCGAGGCGTCCGAGGCCCGTAACAGGCGACGCCGGCTGTTCCTGGTCGGCGGCGGCGCGCTCGCCACCGTCGCGATCGGCGCCGCCGTCGCCGTGGCCGTGGTCTCCGCGGGCGGCGACAGCAGCCAGGCGGGCAGCCCGACCTCCCAGGTGCCCTCGGCCGACATCCCGAGCGAGTCCGCCTCGGCCCCGTCGTTCGCCCCGACCAGCGCCCCGCCCCCGCTGGACCCGAAGGACTTCATCGCCAGCGCGAAGAAGGACACGGCTCCGCTCGGCCCGGACACCCTCTTCCCCGGCACGCAGCTGACCATGGGCGAGACGACGTACAAGAAGGGCCCCACGGCCGACACGAAGAACTGCGCCTCGGCGTCGGGCGGCACGCTCCCGAAGATCCTCGCGGCGAACGACTGCACGCGCCTGATACGCGTCACCTACTCCGCGGACGGCATAGCCGTGACGGTCGGCGTGGCGGTCTTCGACACCGAGGCGCAGGCCGCCAAGGCCAAGGGCCAGACCAACAAGAAGAGCTTCGTCAAGTCGCTCTCGGGCGGCGGCGTGAAGCCCTTCTGCGAATCCGGGTTCTGCCGTACGACCAGCAACTCCTACGGCCGCTACGCCTACTTCACCAACGCCGGCTTCACCAGCGGCAAGGACGTGACGACGAAGGACACCGAGGTGTTCGCCACGGGCGACAACCTCCAGCTGTTCACGTTCCGGCAGATCCACCGCCGCGGCCAGGCGCAGGCGTCGGCGGCGGCCGACGGGTGACCGGCCGCCGCGCGCCCGGTCACAGCCGCTTCGCGCTGCGCAGCGTCTTGGCGTAGTAGCCGTTGCCGTCCAGCCGGGACACTCCGCCGACATCGCCGATGGTCGGTCCGTTGACCTCCTCGCGGCTGGAGACGAAGAGCAGGTGGCCCTCGGTGTCGTAGCCGAGCACCATGCCGACGTGGTCCAGGCGCTGCTTGGTCCGGGTGTCGAGCTTGAAGAAGACGAGGTCCCCGGGCTGGAGCTGGTCGATGCCGGTGGGCCGGTCCTTGGGCGAGATGCCCGTGAGCGGCAGGATGTCGGCACCCTCCTTGGAGCGGGCCATGCCGTTGGCGGTGCGCGGCAGGCCGTCGCCCGAGTCGTCCGAGGACATCAGCGGGTAGCGGGCGCGGTAGCCGAACACCATCCGCATGTATCCCGAGCAGTCGACCGACCGGGCGCGCGCGGTCTCCGGCTGCCCGATCACGCCGTCCCGGAAGGGGTACGGGACGCCGAGGTAGTCGTAGAAGTCGGACTGCTCCAGACGCAGGTCGCCGCCCTCCGCCCCGGTCGTGTTGAGGGGCCCGAAGTTGGCGTCACCGGCGTAGACGGTGCCCTGCTCGTCCTTCTTCTGCTTGGCGCCGGCGACGTACTGGAAGGCGATGGCCAGGAGGTCGTCCTCCTTTTTGGACTCGTACTCGGCGTACCAGTCCTTGAACCACTTCTCCTTGTCGGCGCCCTTCTTCCAGGGCTCGGGCATGAGGCGGACCCAGTCCGTCGTGGAGACCTTGGAGCTCGTCGAGGAGGGCTCGGTGAAGGTGCGGGCCGGTCCGGTCAGGGTCGCGGTGCGCGCCCCGTCGGTGAACACCGCCTTGACCTGGCCGTCGGACCCGCGCAGCACGGAGCGGGCGGGGTTCTCCAGCCGGGACCAGCTCTCCCCGCCCTTGTCGCGGGTCTTCGCCGCGCCGCCGGCCCGGTCCGAGCCGTCCAGCACGCCGACGTTCGTGATCTCCGGGACGCCCTTGTCCTCCTGCTTGCGCAGCTCCACGGTGAGGTAGCCGGAGGTCACGACGAGCCCCAGCACCACGAGGCCGGAGAGGACCGGCCGCGATTTCTTCTTCCCTGCCATGTGTTCTCTCCTGGGTGGTCGGTCGCCGGGACGCCGGTCTCAGACGGTGGGCATGATGCCGAGCAGCAGTCCGGCGGCGACGACGATGTAGGCCATGAGCGAGACGGTGCCGGTCGCCAGCAGCGTCGCCCCCTTGGGCTGGCGGACCATCTGGTACGCGATCAGGCCGGGCACGATGAAGCCGAGGGTCTGGTTGCCGTAGAGCAGCGGGAACTCGATCGACAGCACGATCATCACGGTGGCCTGGAGCAGCACGCCCAGCAGGACCACCGCGGCGAACAGCCGCTTGCCGTAGAGGATCACGAGCCGCTGCATGACCTTGGTGCCCGCGTAGGTGAGGGCGGTGACGCCGACGACCATGGCCGCCCGCTGGAGGTCCTCGATGAGGGTCAGGGCGAGCCAGCCGGGCGTGATCATGCCGCCGGGCGACAGGTTGGTGGTCAGGTAGCACAGCAACGAGAAGAACAGGCCGATGGCGATGCCGAGGGCGGCCATCTCGGGGGTCAGGGCGGCGGTGGTCAACGAGGTCTCCGGGCACGGGTGCGGGTGCGGGGCGAGCGGTGGGCGTGAGGCGTGGGGTCCCGCCCGTGGACGTCAGGAACGGGGAGGCTGCCCCCTGTCGTCGGCCGGGGCGTACCCGTAGGACTCGTCGGTGTACTGCTGCCAGGTCTGCTGGGCCGGAGCGGCGTACGGCCCCTGCTGGTAGGGACCGGGGCCGTCGTACCCGGCGTCGGCGTACGGCCCCGACGGCTGGACGGGGATGCGGACCACCGGGATCTCCTGGGTCTGGGAGGCCTGGTAGCGCTCCTCATAGGCCATGGGGTACGAGGCGTAGGGGTCCAGGCGCGCCGGCTGGGCCGGTGCGGCCGTGGCCGAGGGCGCGTCGGTGTCGGCGGGCGCGGACTCGTCCGCCGGGAGTTCGGCCAGGTACTCCAGCAGCTCCTCGCCCTGGCCGTGGATGTTGCCGATGGCGACCAGGGAGGAGTCGGCGGCGAGGCGCCCCAGCAGGGCGGGCATGAACTCCTCGGCCGAGCGCCGTTCGCCGCCGAGGTCGACCGCGCGGTCGCGCCATTCGGCGGGGATGGCGTCGATCGCGCTCTTGGCGGGGTGCCCGATGACGAAGACGTGGTCCGGCTGGAGGTCGGGGATGATCTCGCCCATCTGCCCGTTGCGCTCGACGCGGTCGGGGCGGCAGTTGATCACGACGTTCAGCGGCCGGTGGATGGCTCCCAGGTCGAGCAGCTGGTTGATGTTCATCAGCGTCGACTCGGGGTCGTTGGCCGCGAAGACGTTGGCGAAGGCGAGCCGCTTGCCCTCGGGCGTCGCGTAGCGCTCGACGGACAGCACGCCGGGGTCCGGCGGGGCGTCGTACATGCCCTGCAGGGCGACCCGCCGTTCCACGCCGAGCAGTTCGGCCACGACGAGGGCGATCGCGACGTTCTCCTTGAAGGTGAACCAGCTGAAGCCGCGCAGCTCCTCGTCGGTGACGGTCTCCGGGTCGGCGTAGATCAACTGGCAGTTCCTGGCGTCGGCCTCCTCCTGGAGGATGTGGAAGCGCTCCTTCTCGGCGGTGACGCAGATGCCGTCCTCCGGCATGGAGCGGCACAGCGACCGCGCCACGTCGTCGAGGGTGGGCCCCATCTCGGCGAGGTGGTCCTCGCGGACGTTGCACAGCACGCCGATCGTGGAGCGGATCAGCTTGCTCTGGTTCACCTCCTGCAGGGCCGGCATGACGGCCATGCACTCGATGACGAGGGCGTCGGGCCGGTAGGTGGCGGCCCGGCGCACGATGCCGATCTGCTCCACCACGTTGGCGATGCCGAACTTGCGGTAGACCGGCTCCTCGGTGGCGTCGGGGTGGATGAACCGGGCCGCCGTGCCCGTGGTCTTCGCCACGGTGACCAGGTCGCCGCCGCGCAGCGCCCCGGCGCACAGCCGGGTGATGGAGGACTTGCCGCGGATGCCGTTCACGAGCACGCGCGACGGGATGCTGTGCAGGCCGGCGTAGTGCCGGCGCTGTTCCACGATGCCCGCCACCAGCAGCAGCACGCTGCCGGTGAGCAGGACGAAGTACAGATAGAGCACGGCTGGGTCACCTTCCCCGAACGCCGGCTTCCGGCTCCGCGAGCCGGCGTGCCTGGGTCTGCTTACGGGCCTGGAGTTGCTGGCGCAGCAGTTCGAGGCTGCGTACGACGGCGCCGACCTCGTCCTGGTAGCGGGGGTAGTGCACGGACTTGAGGTCGCCGTCGGCCAGCTTCTCCACACTGGCCGCCAGGGCCCGCATCGGCCGGGCCACGACCAGGTACACCCAGCCGAGGCAGACGACGATCAGGGCCAGCCCGAGCAGTCCGGCCAGGACGCTGCGGTCCTCGCGTTCGTACGGGGTGATCTGGAAGTCCTTGGCGTTCTGCCAGCTGACCACCGTCCAGCCGACGTCGGCCGCGGCGACCGTGGTCCCGCGTCCCTCGCGGATCAGCAGGCCGTTCTCGACGGGACCGGCGCCGACGTGGACGCTGCCGGCCCGGACGAGGTCGGTGAGCGCGTCGCGGGGCAGTTTCTCGAAGGCCAGGAAGCCGTCGCTGGCGGCGATGGTCTCCGTCTTGGCGTCCACCACGCGGACCTCGCCGAGCCCGGGCCGCTTCAGCAGCGAGTTGAGGAACTCGACCCGGACCTCGCCGACCAGGGTCATGTCCTTGTGGTCCGGCAGGGGCGCGGCGGCCTGGACGACCGGCTTCTTGCCGCCCTTGCCGGCGACCCGGACCAGCGGCAGGTCGTCCCCGTCGGCGAAGCCGGCGCGCGGCTCCTTGCCCGCGCGGGCGACGATCTCGCCGTTCTCGTCGAGGAGGTACAGCGCCTGGTAGCGGGTGTGCTCGCGGAGGGTCTCGTCCAGCAGTGCCGTGCCGGCGTCGGCGTCGGCCGGGTCGATCAGCCGGGACGTGGAGACCAGGTCCGCCTGCGCCTCGTTGAGCGCCCGGCGCACCCGGTCGGCGACCAGGTCGGTACGGTCGCGCTGGTCCGCGACCATGCTGGCCGGGATGCTGACGGAGTCGTCGGTGCGGTTCAGCAGGAGGCCGACGGGCAGGCACCACAGCAGCAGCAGGACGGCGGTCAGTGCGAGCGGCCCGCGCACCCCGAAGCGCCCCTTGACGCGCTGGCGGCCGCCGGGATCATCGGCCGGGCCGCCCAGCTGCGCGCGCAGCCTCTCCAGGGCGGAACCGATGCGGGCGGCCTCACCCCAGCGGGGCACGTCCACCGGGCGGGTCAGGTCGCCCCGGGCCAGTCGGCGGGACTCCAGGAACAGCCGCAGCAGCGGCCGCTGCACGGTCGCCCACAGCACGGCCGCGGCGAGCAGTCCGAGCACCACCAGGGCGCCGGCCGCCAGCAGCCCGTACAGCTCCCGGTCCGGACCGGCGGCCTGCTGCTGGACCACGGGCAGCATGGCGACGACGGTGAGCCCGAGGCCCGCGCCGACGCTCTTCTTCTCCTCCGGGTCGGAGGAGGAGAGGGAGGCGTAACCGGCCGTGGCGACACGGCCGTTGTAGCTCGCGCCCACCAGGGTCCCGCTGACCCCGGGGTAGCCGTGGGAGCCCGGTTCCCTGGCGCTGACCGGGTCCTGCTCACTCTCGCGTGCCGCCCGGGCGGACAGCCCGCTCATCTGCTTCTGGAGGAAGCCCAGCTCCTTGCGCTCCTGGTCGGAGTTGAGCGACTCGGACTGCTCGAAGCCGGCCGTGGCCAGGATCTCCCCGCCGGTGGCGACGACCGCCATGGAGCGGAACTGGCCCAGGTTGATGGCCGGCACGGACAGGCTGTTGGAGGCGAGCAGCAGCTGCTGGGGCCGGTCGTCGAAGTCGAGGACCGCCATGGTCATCAGCCGTACGTCGCCGGTCTCCAGCCGCACCATGCGGGGCTTGAGGGCCGTGTCCCCGGTGAGGACGTCCTTGTCCAGCCATCCGAGGGGAATCGTTTCACCTCTGGCGGCCAGCACCTTGCCGCTCTCCAGGTCCAGGACCGTGGTGCCCGTCCACTTCTGGTACGTCTTCCCCAGGTCGGACAGGACGCGCTCGGGCTTGACCGGCGGCCCCGCGTTCAGCGCGGCGGCGGTGCGGTTCAGGTCGGTGACCCGCTCGTCGATGGAGGCGCGCAGGGCGATGGCGCCGTCCTCCGCGAAGTGCTGCTGCGAGGAGAGCACCGCCTGCGGTACGGCCTGCTCGCCGGCGGGGCCGAGCACCTGGGCGGTGAGGCCGGCGAGGGCCAGCACCAGCACGCACAGCAGCGCGATCGGGGGACGGACGCCGCCCAGCAGCGGCATGTCCGCGCGTCGTCGGCTGCGTCGCCGTCCTCCCTTCACGGGGTGCACGGCGCGGGTGGGTGTCACCGGTGGTCTCCTGGGGCCTCTGGGTGAAGAACGGCCGCACCGCACACCGCTCCCGGGGGAGGGGTGACGGACCGCCGTATACAAGACTGTTGGGAAGGGCCGAGGTTGTGCCGCTCGTCCCCGTGTGCGCTGTGGTGCTAGTCACCCTCCAGCGTGAGTTCCTTCAGGCCGTCGCCGCCCGGCGCCCCGCGGTTGTACAGGAAGCCGCGCGTGCGGTCGGCCGCCAGCCGGTAGCGCGCGAGCCGCTCCTCGGAGAGGTCGCCGGGCTCGTCGAGCGCCCGCCGCACGTCCACCACCCGGTGGTCCTCGACCGCGTCGGCGGGCGGCTTCTCACCGGCCTCCACCTCGGGCGGGAGCTCCACCAGCGTCGTGGCGTAGCGGGCGGAGACGTCCCAGCCGTCGGTCGTCTCGCGGAACTCGAACCAGCCGATCGCGCCCTCCTCGGTGAGCCCGGTGGGCGAGGAGTGCCGGGCGACCTGGTTGCCCAGGCTGTAGGCGACCCAGGTGCCGTTCACCTTCTGGATCGGCTGCACCACGTGGGCGTGGTGCCCGATCACCAGGTCGACCCCGGTCTCCTCGGTGAGCCGCTCCGCCAACTGCAGTTGGGGGACGCTCGGCTCGTTGTAGTGCTCGAGCCCCCAGTGGACCGAGAGGATGACCACCTCGGCGCCCTTCTCGCGGGCCCGGGCCTCGGCCTTCTTGATGGCGTCCGTGTCGATCTGGTTGAACGCCCACTTCTCCTTCTCCGGCGTCGGGTTCAGGAACGACATCCAGGAGAACGCGAGATGGGCGACCTTGACGCCGTTCACGTCACGGATGTTGATCCGTTCCGCCTCCTCGGGCGTGCGGGCCGAACCGGTGTGGCCGAGGCCGGCCTTGTCCATGGCGTTCAGCGTGCGCCTGACGGCCCCGAGGCCGTGGTCGTAGGTGTGGTTGGAGGCCGTCGAGCAGGTGTCGTAGCCCACGTCCTTGAGCGTCGTCAGGATCTGCGGCGGGACGAGGAACTCCGGGTACCCCTCGAAGGGGCCCCGCGGCTTTCCGACGGGCGTCTCCATGTGACAGATGGCCAGGTCGGCCTTGCTGATGACCGGCTTGATCCCGGCGAGCAGCGGCCCGAAGTCCAGCCCGGCCTCCCCCTCGCCGGTCTTCTTGGCATCCTTGGCGGCCTGGTCGACCAGCTCGGGGTGGATCAGCACGTCACCGGCGGCGGCGACGGTGAAGGAGCGGCCGCCCGGCTTCACCTGCGGTGCGGAGGCCGCGGAAGTGCATGCGGTCGCCACGGCGACGGTGGCCAGGAAAGCGGTTGCCGCCCGGGCTATCCGGAGAGGATTGCGAAGTGTCACCGCATCATATTCACATGAAGCACACATGCACCACGGACGTTGCCATCACAAGACAGTCACATTTGACTCGTATTCTGGTCCAAATCGGACTCATACTGGCCTTGTTCGGCTGCCAGTCGGCAACAGACCGGTCAACGGACGACTCTCCTCCGCACGCCCGGGAGCTGGTGGACGTCCGCAGCAGGATCCTCGCCTACACGGCCGGCCTGGAGCCCGACGCCGCGTACACCCCGCCGGACGACACCCAGCGCGAGCGCGTCGCCGAGGGCGTCGGCCACCTCCTGGACGGCGACACCGCACAGGCCGAACGACTGCTCGCCCCCCTGGGCCTCAAGCTCACCCGCCTCACCGACACGCAGTCCGGCCGCAGGTACGACGAGATCGCCGCCGCCCGCCCGGGCCGGGCCGAACGCTGGGGGCGCCTCTACCTGACCGCCGACTCCGACGTCCGCTGGAACGCCCAGGTGCCGCACCCGGTCTCCGACCAGGACACCGAACACCTCGGCGTGCGGCTCCTGGAGGACAACCCCGGCGGCTCGCTGGTCCTGGCCGGCGCGCACCGCGAGGCGGGCCGGGACGACGCCGCCGATGTCGCCCACCGGGAGGACAGCCTCTTCCACACCCTCGTCGTGGAGCTCCAGAAACATGACGTCCCGGGCGTCCAACTGCACGGCTTCGCCCGGGACTCGGACCGCCCCTACGAGGCGGTCCTCTCCACCGGAGCCGCGCGCAGCACCTTCACCGAGGCCGCCGCCCTGGCCGACGGCATGCAGGCCGACGGGCTGCGGGTCTGCCGGGCGTGGTCGGCTCGCTGCCCCCTGGAAGGCACCACCAACGTCCAGGGCAGGGCCGCGGAGCGCCACCACGCCCGGTTCCTCCACGTGGAGCTCTCCCCCAAGGCACGGGGCGACGGCAACGACGCCGACGCCGCCGCACGGGCCCTCTCCGGGCTGGTCACCACCTGGAACTCCGCCCGCCGGTGAGGAACAGCTGAAAGCGGGTCAGCAGCACCCCGCCGAGGGCAACGACCGCTTGTTCCGCGCCTCCTTGCTGCGCGCGGCCAGCAACTCGTCGGCCGGGTAGCCGACCTCCTCCAGTGTCAGCCCGTGCGGCCGTACGACGTGCACGGCCGAGTCCCGTACGCCCGCCGCCAGCACCTTCGCCGGCCAGTCCGGCGGCCGGTGCCCGTCGCCCACGAACAGCAGCGCCCCGATGAGCGAGCGCACCATGTTGTGGCAGAAGGCGTCGGCCCGCACGGTCGCGGTGATGATGCCGTCGTCGCCTTTGTCCAGGCTCAGCTCCTGGAGCGTGCGGATGGTGGTGGCCCCCTCCCGCTTCTTGCAGTAGGCGGCGAAGTCGTGCTCCCCGAGCAGCCGCCGCGCGGCCTCGTTCATGGCGTCGACGTCCAGGGGCCAGTCGTGCCACAGCACATGGTTGCGCAGCAGCGGATCGACGCCCCCGGGATTGTCGGTGACCCGGTACGCGTACCGCCGCCAGACCGCAGAGAACCGCGCGTTGAAGCCACTGGGCGCCTCCCTGAGGGCCCACACCCGTACGTCCCTGGGCAGCCGCCCGGCGAGCCGCTTCAGCAGCTTCTGGTGGTGCTCGGCCCAGACCTCACGCGGCAGATCGACATGCGCCACCTGCCCCCGGGCATGCACCCCGGCATCGGTACGCCCCGCCACGGTCAGCTCGTACGTCTGCCCCGACCTCGTCACGGTCCGCAGGGCGTCCTCGATCTCCCCCTGCACGGTCCGCCGCCCCCCGGCCTGCTTGGCCCACCCGGAGAACTCGCTCCCGTCGTACGACAGATCGAGCCGCACACGAACAAACCCGGGTGCCACTTCATCACTCACACGCAGATCCTCTCAGAACACAAAAGCGGGCCCGCCCCTTGAAAAGGAACGGACCCGCCAACGCCCTCTCAGGGGCGCGGGGAACTGCGCGAACAACCACGACGAAGCCGCAGCCGCCGACGAACAGCCCCCGGCAGACGCTCAGGCGTCCTTGGACTCCTCGGCGTCCTCGGCCTTGGTCACATCGACCTGAGCCTCGGCAGCCTCGGCGTCCTTGGCGGCACGCTTGGTCGCGGCCTCGGCCTCACCCGTCGCCTCCTGCGCCACCGTCAGCGCCTCGACCAGCTCGATGACAGCCATGGGCGCGTTGTCGCCACGGCGGTTACCGATCTTGGTGATGCGGGTGTAGCCACCCGGACGGTTCTCGTAGCGCGGGCCGATCTCGGTGAAGAGCGTGTGGACGATGCTCTTGTCCGTGATGACCTGGAGCACCTGACGGCGGTTGTGAAGGTCGCCCTTCTTCGCCTTGGTGACCAGACGCTCGGCGTACGGGCGCAGCTTGCGCGCCTTCGCCTCGGTGGTGGTGATGCGGCCGTGCTCGAACAGCGACTTCGCGAGGTTCGCGAGCATCAGCTTCTCGTGCGCGGCGCTGCCGCCCATACGGGCACCCTTGGTGGGCTTCGGCATGGTGTTTCTCCTAGGTGTCTGCCCCGGCCGTATCAGGTACCGGGGTCAGTATCCGAGCGAGCGGTTGCCCGTCGGAGATCCGGGGTGTCCCCCGGAAGGGGCGCGGGGCCGCGACATTATGCGGCTCCGCCGCGCGGGCGCGACCAAGCACAGCGCACCCGCGCCCGAAATCGAACCGGTGGTCCCGAGCCCTTAGTACTGCTCGGTCTCGACGAAACCGGCGTCCGCGTCGTCATCGGCCCCGAAGGCATCCGCCGCAGCGGTCGGGTCGAATCCGGGCGGGCTGTCCTTCAGGGCCAGGCCCATGCCGGCCAGCTTCGCCTTGACCTCGTCGATGGACTTCGCACCGAAGTTGCGAATGTCGAGGAGGTCGGCCTCAGAACGAGCCACGAGCTCACCCACGCTGTGGATGCCCTCACGCTTGAGGCAGTTGTACGACCGAACGGTGAGCTCCAGCTCCTCGATCGGCAGCGCCAGATCGGCGGCGAGGGCGGCGTCCGTGGGGGACGGGCCCATGTCGATGCCCTCGGCGTCGATGTTCAGCTCGCGGGCGAGACCGAACAGCTCGACCAGGGTCTTACCGGCGGAGGCCATGGCGTCACGGGGACGCATCGCCTGCTTGGTCTCGACGTCGACGATCAGCTTGTCGAAGTCGGTCCGCTGCTCGACACGCGTGGCCTCGACCTTGTACGTGACCTTGAGCACCGGCGAGTAGATCGAGTCGACCGGGATCCGGCCGATCTCCTGGCCGACCTGCTTGTTCTGCACGGCGGAGACGTAACCGCGGCCGCGCTCGACCGTCAGCTCCATCTCCAGCTTGCCCTTGCCGTTGAGCGTGGCGAGGACGAGGTCGGGGTTGTGCACCTCGACACCGGCCGGCGGCGCGATGTCGGCGGCGGTGACCAGACCCGGGCCCTGCTTGCGCAGGTACATCACGACCGGCTCGTCGTGCTCCGAGGAGACGACCAGCTGCTTGATGTTGAGGATCAGGTCGGTGACGTCCTCCTTGACGCCCGGCACGGTGGTGAACTCGTGCAGGACACCGTCGATGCGGATGGACGTGACCGCCGCACCCGGGATCGAGGAGAGGAGGGTCCGGCGGAGGGAGTTGCCGAGGGTGTAACCGAAGCCCGGCTCCAGCGGCTCGATCACGAACCGGGAGCGGAACTCGTCGACGACCTCTTCGGTCAACGAGGGACGCTGAGCGATCAGCATGTGTGGATCAGATCCTTCAGTCGGGGGCGCCCGCTATATGACGCCCGACTCGACCGTCCCCGACGAAAAGGGACGGGTACTGCAAGGGTACGGGCGATACGGCCCTTTTACGGAGCCGTACCGCCCGAAAACCGAGAACCCGAAGGCGTCGCGTCAGACGCGGCGGCGCTTCGGCGGACGGCAGCCGTTGTGCGGGGTCGGGGTGACGTCCTGGATGGAGCCGACCTCGAGACCGGTCGCCTGGAGCGAACGGATGGCGGTCTCACGACCGGAACCCGGGCCCTTGACGAACACGTCGACCTTGCGCATGCCGTGCTCCTGGGCGCGGCGGGCAGCCGACTCGGCGGCCATCTGCGCGGCGAACGGCGTGGACTTCCGGGAGCCCTTGAAGCCGACGTGGCCGGCGGAGGCCCAGGAGATCACGTTGCCGGACGGGTCCGTGATCGAGACGATCGTGTTGTTGAACGTGCTCTTGATGTGCGCGTGGCCGTGAGCGACGTTCTTCTTTTCCTTGCGGCGCACCTTCTTGGCAGCGCCCTGACGACCCTTGGGGGGCATCTATAACTCCTACGGGAGGTGGTCGGTCCTGCAGCGAAGACCGCTGACGAGCGTCCGCTGAGGACTACTTCTTGCCCGGCTTCTTCTTGCCGGCGATGGCGCGACGCGGGCCCTTGCGGGTGCGGGCGTTGGTGCTGGTGCGCTGACCGCGGACGGGCAGGCCGCGGCGGTGACGCAGACCCTGGTAGGTACCGATCTCGACCTTGCGGCGGATGTCGGCCTGGATCTCGCGACGGAGGTCACCCTCGGTCTTGATGTTGTTGTCGACGAACTCGCGGATCGCGACGAGCTGCTCCTCGGAGAGGTCGCGAACGCGGGTGTTCGGGTCGACGCCGGTGGCGGCCAGCGTCTGCTGCGAGAGGGTCCGGCCAATGCCGAACACGTAGGTGAGGGCGATCTCCACGCGCTTGTCGCGCGGGATGTCAACACCGGAAACGCGTGCCATTCAATGGCTCCAGTTACTTGACGGAGGTCTTCCGCAGAACCGACTCCCAGCCGCCGTACGAGGTACGAACTGGGTCCCCGGCCTCCGACCGGGGGTGTCAGACCCGAAGGTCCGGGTCCTGCGTATGAACATATTCAGCTTGCGTCGCGCGAATCCCTGCGATGAAGGCAGAGGGATCGGTCGTGCGTCAGCCCTGGCGCTGCTTGTGGCGCGGGTTGTCGCAGATGACCATGACCCGGCCGTGACGGCGGATCACCCTGCACTTGTCGCAGATCTTCTTGACGCTCGGCTTGACCTTCATGGGTGAGGTTCTCCGGGTCAGTGCCACCACCCCGGAAGCCGGGGCGCGGGCAAGATCTACTTGTAGCGGTAGACGATCCGGCCACGCGTCAGGTCGTACGGAGACAGCTCCACCACGACCCGGTCGTCAGGGAGGATGCGGATGTAGTGCATACGCATCTTGCCGCTGATGTGTGCCAGGACCTGGTGGCCGTTCTGGAGCTCGACCTTGAACATGGCGTTCGGAAGAGACTCGACGACAGTGCCCTCGATCTCGATGGCACCTTGCTTCTTGGCCACGCTTCGCCCTTCGAATCGACTACCTTGATCGACTCAGTGCGGGCCGCATGCAGACATGCGGATACACAAGAGCCGACGAGTCAGTCTACGACAGGGCCCTCGGAAACACGAATCGAGAGATCCTGCCCCACCGGACAGATCTTTAAGCGCGCCCCACAGGGGCGCGGGGAACTGCGCGAACAACCACGACGCAGCCGCAGCCGCCGAACGACCGCACCGCCCTCCCCGGAAGGCGCTCAGCCCAACGGATCCGGCGCAGCGACAATGCCGAGCTCCGCCAGCTTCGCCTTACCCCCGTCGGGAGCCGTGAGCACGAGCGGCCCCTCCTCCGTCAGCGCGACCGAGTGCTCCCAGTGCGACGACCACGTACCGTCCGTCGTGATGACCGTCCAGTCGTCCTGGAGAACCTCGGTCTTCGGCGTGCCGAGCGACACCATCGGCTCGATCGCGAGGCAGAAGCCCGGCACCAGCTTCGGGCCCTTGCCACGTCGGCGGTCGACGTAGTTCAGCAGATGCGGGTCCATGTGCATCTCGGTGCCGATGCCGTGGCCGCCATAGTCCTCGATGATCCCGTACCGGCCGCCGCCGGGCTTGGGCTGGCGGCGGATGTACGTCTCGATCGCCCGGGAGACGTCGACCAGCCGGTTGCCCTGCTTCATGGCCGCGATGCCGGCCCACATCGACTCCTCGGTCACCCGGGAGAGCTCGACCAGCTCCGGGGCGTGACCGGAGCCCACGAAGGCCGTGTAGGCGGCGTCGCCGTGCCACCCGTCGATGATCGCGCCGCAGTCGATGGAGATGACGTCCCCGTCCTTGAGGACGACGTCGTCGGAGGGGATGCCGTGGACGACGACCTCGTTCACCGAGGTGCAGATGGTCGCGGGGAAGCCGCCGTAGCCGAGGAAGTTCGGCTTGGCGTTGTGCTCGGCGAGCACCTTGCGGGCGACCTGGTCCAGATCCTTCGTCGTCGCCCCGGGCACGGCGGCTTCGCGGGTCGCCGCGTGAATGGCCGCGACGACCAACCCCGCCTCGCGCATCTTGGCGATCTGCTCGGGGGTCTTGATCTGCACCATGGGGGCTACGGCCTTTCTGGACCTTCGGCGACGGTGAACGCCTTCAACGATACGGGGCCGGGCGACGGCCCCGTCCACACAGCAGCCGCGGCCCCCGAGGGGAACCGCGGCCGTAGCTGCGCACGGACGACTACTTGTCGTCCTCGCCACGCTTGAGCGCCTCCATGGCGCGCGTCGTGACGTCCTCCACCTTGCCGAGCGCGGAGATCGTGACCACCAGGCCCTGGGCCTTGTAGTAGTCGATGATCGGCTCGGTCTGCGTGTGGTAGACCTCCAGGCGCGTCCGCACCGTCTCCTCGGAGTCGTCGTCCCGCTGGTACAGCTCGCCGCCGCAGACGTCGCAGACGCCTTCCTTGGCCGGCTGCTTGTACGTGACGTGGAAGACGTGCGAGGAGTCGTTGCGGCAGATGCGGCGGCCGGCGATCCGCTTGACCACCTCGTCCTCGGGGACCTCCAGGTCCAGCACCGCGTCGAGCTGCATGCTCTCGGTCTCGAGCAGCTCGTCGAGCGCCTCGGCCTGGGAGACGTTGCGCGGGAAGCCGTCCAGCAGGAAGCCGTTCTCGGCGTCCGGCTGCTCCATGCGGTCCTTCGCCATCGCGATGGTGACCTCGTCGGGCACGAGATTGCCCGCGTCCATGTAGGACTTCGCCAGTTTGCCGAGTTCCGTCTGCTGGCTGATGTTGGCCCGGAACAGGTCGCCCGTGGAGATGTGCGGGATCGACAGGTTCTTGGCCAGGAACGCGGCCTGCGTTCCCTTACCGGCACCCGGCGGCCCGACGAGGACGATACGCATCAGCGGAGGAACCCTTCGTAATTGCGCTGCTGGAGCTGGCTCTCGATCTGCTTCACCGTCTCGAGACCGACACCCACGATGATCAGGATGCTGGTGCCGCCGAACGGGAAGTTCTGGTTTGCCCCAAAACCAACCAACGCCATCGTCGGCACGAGAGCGATCAGACCCAGGTACAGCGAACCCGGCCAGGTGATCCGGTTGAGCACGTAGCTCAGGTACTCAGCGGTCGGCCGGCCAGCCCGGATGCCCGGGATGAAGCCACCATACTTCTTCATGTTGTCGGCGACTTCCTCGGGGTTGAAGGAGATCGCGACGTAGAAGAATGCGAAGAAAACGATCAGCAGGAAGTACGAAACGATGTAATACGGGTGGTCGCCCTTGACGAAGTGTTGCTCGATCCAGGTTTTCCAGCCCGAGGTGCCTCCGGCGAACTGGGCGATCAGCGCCGGGATGTAGAGCAGCGACGAGGCGAAGATGACGGGAATCACACCCGCCTGGTTCACCTTCAGCGGGATGTACGTGGACGTACCACCGTAGGAACGGCGGCCGATCATGCGCTTGGCGTACTGAACCGGGATGCGGCGCTGGGCCTGCTCGACGAAGACCACCAGGCCGACCATGACGAGGCCGACCGCGATGACGGTGCCGAACTCGATCCAGCCGTCGGCCAGGGAGCCCTGCTCCTTGATGGCCCACAGGGCGGACGGGAAGGTGGCGGCGATCGAGATGAACATCAGGATCGACATGCCGTTGCCGATGCCGCGGTCGGTGATGAGCTCGCCGAGCCACATCACGAACGCCGTACCGGCGGTCATGGTGATGACCATGGTGATGGTGACGAAGATCGACTGGTCCGGGACGATCTGGCTGGCCACCGGGCAGCCCTGGAACAGAGCGCCGCTGCGGGCGGTGGCGACGAGGCCGGTGCCCTGAAGGATGGCGAGGGCCACCGTCAGGTATCGGGTGTACTGCGTGATCTTCGCCGTACCGGCCTGGCCCTCCTTCTTCAGGGCTTCCAGGCGCGGAATCACCACGGTCAGCAGCTGCAGAATGATGCTCGCCGTGATGTACGGCATGATGCCCAGCGCGAAGATCGTGATCTGCAGCAGCGCGCCGCCGCTGAACATGTTGACCAGACCGAACAGGCCCTGGTTGGCCTGGGCATTGTCGATACAGGTCTGGACGTTCCGGTAGTCGACACCCGGGATCGGGATGTGCGTACCGACCCGGTAGACCACGATGATGCCGAGCGTGAAGAGCAGCTTCTTGCGCAGGTCGGGCGTCTTGAACGCCCGGGCGAACGCGGTGAGCACGGTGCCTCCTGCGACCCCCGCGCAACTGCGTCAAGGGTGACGGTCTTGAGGTTCGACGAATAAGTAACGGGCAGCTACCGCTCAGAGTGCCCGAAGTGCAGCACCCTGTGAAAGTGGGCAGTGCAGGCCACCTTACCGGCGAGACTGCCGCCCTAGGAACGACCAACCGGGGATACCCCATTTGTGGGGTATCCCCGGTCGGGATCGCTCAGGTCATCGAGACGCCTGTGGGGTTCAGACGAGCTCGGTGACGGAACCGCCGGCGGCGGTGATCTTCTCCTTGGCGGAGCCGGAGACGGCGTCGACCGTCACCTGCAGCGCCACGGAGATCTCGCCCTGGCCGAGGACCTTGACGAGGCTGTTCTTGCGAACAGCGCCCTTGGCCACCAGCGACTCGACGGTGACCTCGCCACCCTCGGGGTAGAGGGAGGCCAGCTTGTCGAGGTTCACGACCTGGTACTCGGTCTTGAACGGGTTCTTGAAGCCCTTCAGCTTCGGGAGACGCATGTGGAGGGGCATCTGGCCACCCTCGAAGCGCTCCGGAACCTGGTAGCGGGCCTTCGTACCCTTGGTACCACGACCGGCCGTCTTACCCTTCGACGCCTCACCACGACCGACACGGGTCTTGGCGGTCTTGGCGCCCGGGGCGGGACGGAGGTTGTGGATCTTGAGCGGGTTGTTCTCCGCCATGATCAGTCGACCTCCTCGACCGTCACGAGGTGGCGGACGGTGTGCACCATGCCGCGGAACTCGGGGCGGTCCTCCTTGACGACCTGCGTGTTGATGCCCTTGAGACCAAGGGAACGCAGGGTGTCACGGTGGTTCTGCTTGCTGCCGATGTAGGACTTGACCTGCGTGATCTTGAGCTGCGCCATGATTACGCACCCGCCCCGGCACGCGCACGCAGGAGAGCCGCGGGGGCGACGTCCTCGAGGGGCAGACCACGGCGGGCCGCGATCTCCTCGGGACGCTGCAGGCCCTTCAGGGCCTCCACGGTGGCGTGCACGATGTTGATCGCGTTGTCGGAGCCGAGCGACTTCGACAGCACGTCGTGGATACCGGCGCACTCGAGCACGGCACGCACCGGACCACCGGCGATAACACCGGTACCGGGCGACGCGGGCTTGAGCAGGACGACGCCGGCAGCCTTCTCACCCTGGATGGGGTGCGGGATGGTGCCCTGGATGCGGGGGACCTTGAAGAAGTGCTTCTTGGCCTCCTCAACGCCCTTGGCGATGGCGGCCGGCACCTCCTTGGCCTTGCCGTATCCGACACCCACGGTGCCGTCACCGTCGCCCACCACGACCAGCGCGGTGAAGCTGAAGCGACGACCACCCTTCACAACCTTGGCGACGCGGTTGATCGCGACAACGCGCTCAACGTACGCGGTCTTCTCGGCGGCAGCTGCGCCGCCGTCACGGCCCTTCCGGTCCCGCCGCTCGCCGCCACCGGCACCGCCACCGCGGCGCTGGGGTCCAGCCATTGGAATTACCTCTCTCTGTCTCCGCTAGCTACGGAACCAGGACTCAGAACTTGAGTCCGGCCTCGCGGGCGGCGTCCGCCAGGGCGGCGATGCGCCCCGCGTACTGGTTACCACCACGGTCGAACACGACGGCCTCGACACCGGCGGCCTTGGCGCGCTCGGCGACCAGGGCGCCGACCTGCTTGGCCTGCGCGGACTTGTCGCCCTCGCCACCGCGGATCGAGCTGTCCAGGGTGGACGCCGACGCCAGGGTGTGACCCTTGATGTCGTCGATCACCTGGGCCACGATGTGGCGGTTCGAGCGGGTAACGACCAGACGCGGACGCTCCGCCGTACCGTTGATGTGCTTACGGATCCGGATGTGGCGGCGCTTGATCGCGGCGCGCTTGTAGGCGTCGCCCTTAAGGATCTTCTGTCCGTATGCCATGGCTTACTTACCCGCCTTTCCGACCTTGCGGCGGATGACTTCGCCCTCGTACTTGACGCCCTTGGCCTTGTACGGGTCGGGCCTGCGCAGCTTGCGGATGTTGGCCGCAACCTCGCCGACCTTCTGCTTGTCGATGCCCTCGACCGAGAAACGGGTCGGGGACTCCACCTTGAAGGTGATGCCCTCGGGGGCCTCGACCAGGATCGGGTGGCTGTAGCCGAGGGAGAACTCCAGGTTGGAGCCCTTCGCCACGACGCGGTAGCCGACACCGCTGATTTCGAGCTTCTTGACGTATCCCTGGGTCACACCGGTGATCATGTTCGCCACCAGCGTGCGGGACAGGCCGTGCAGGGCCTTGCTCTGCCGCTCGTCGTTGGGCCGCAGCACCTGAAGGGTGCCGTCCTCGGCCTTGGCGATGTCGATCGGCGCGATGACGGTGTGGGTCAATTCGCCCTTGGGGCCCTTGACCGCGACCGTACGGCCGTCGATGGTGACGTCCACGCCGGCGGGAACCGGGATGGGGAGCTTGCCGATACGCGACATTGTGTCTCTCCTCCGTTCCCGAACTACCAGACGTAGGCGAGGACTTCCCCACCCACGCCCTTCTTCTGCGCCTGCTTGTCGGTCAGGAGACCGTGGGACGTGGAGATGATGGCCACGCCCAGGCCGCCGAGCACCTTCGGCAGGTTGGTGGACTTCGCGTACACCCGGAGACCGGGCTTGGAGATCCGCTTGATCCCCGCGATGGAGCGCTCACGGTTGGGGCCGAACTTCAGCTCCAGGACGAGGTTCTTGCCGACCTCGGCGTCCTCGACCTTCCAGCCCGTGATGAAGCCCTCCTGCTGGAGGATCTCCGCGATGTGCGACTTGATCTTCGAGTGCGGCATCGCCACGGAGTCGTGGTACGCCGAGTTCGCGTTCCGCAGACGCGTCAGCATGTCTGCGATCGGATCAGTCATGGTCATGAATTGGCCTTCGGCCTCTCTCGCCGGGGTTTCCTGGTGCGCCATCCCTCTCCCCGATCCGAGACGGGACGGGTGCGGCGCGGTGGACCTACGGCGTAGTAAGTCGTAAGGGCGGCGGCAGACGCCCAACCCCACAAGCCTAAGGCATGTGAGCTGGACGTCCTGCCGCCCCAGATGCTTACCGAGAGCCCTGCTAATCCCTGATTGAGGGGATTACCAGGAGCTCTTGGTCACGCCCGGCAGCTCGCCACGGTGAGCCATCTCACGAAGGCACACGCGGCACAGGCCGAACTTGCGGTACACGGAGTGCGGGCGGCCGCAGCGCTGGCAGCGGGTGTAGCCACGCACACCGAACTTGGGCTTGCGAGCAGCCTTGGCAATCAGAGCCTTCTTCGCCATCTCGCTCACGCCTCCTTGAAGGGGAAGCCGAGGTGACGAAGGAGCGCGCGGCCCTCAGCGTCGTTGGTCGCCGTGGTGACCACGGTGATGTCCATACCCCGGACGCGGTCGATCTTGTCCTGGTCGATCTCGTGGAACATGACCTGCTCCGTGAGACCGAAGGTGTAGTTGCCACGGCCGTCGAACTGCTTGGGGGACAGGCCGCGGAAGTCGCGGATGCGCGGCAGCGCGAGCGACAGGGTGCGGTCCAGGAACTCCCACATGCGGTCGCCACGGAGCGTGACGTGGGCACCGATCGGCTGGCCCTCACGCAGCTTGAACTGCGCGATGGACTTGCGGGCCTTGGTGACGGCCGGCTTCTGACCGGTGATCGTGGTGAGGTCGCGGATGGCGCCCTCGATCAGCTTGGAGTCGCGGGCGGCGTCGCCCACACCCATGTTGACCACGATCTTGACGAGACCGGGGATCTGCATGACGTTCTCGTACTTGAACTCGTCACGCAGCTTGCCCGTGATCTCCTCACGGTACTTCTGCTTCAGGCGCGGAGTGGTGGTGGTCGTCATCAGATGTCCTCACCCGTCCGCTTGGCAACGCGGATCTTGTTGCCTTCGTCGTCGAAGCGGTAACCGACGCGGGTCACGACCTTCTTGCCGTCCTTCTCCACGACCAGCTGGACGTTGGAGACGTGGATCGGCGCCTCGGTGGTGACGATGCCGCCGGCCTGCGAACCGCGAGCCGTCGGACCGGCCTTGGTGTGCTTCTTGACCCGGTTGACACCCTCGACCAGGACACGGTCCTCACGGGGGAAGGCCGCGATGACCTTGCCCTGCTTGCCCTTGTCCTTACCGGTGATGACCTGGACCAGGTCCCCCTTCTTGATCTTCATGCTCACAGCACCTCCGGCGCGAGGGAGATGATCTTCATGAACTTCTTCTCGCGCAGCTCACGGCCGACCGGGCCGAAGATACGGGTGCCACGAGGGTCGCCGTCGTTCTTCAGAATGACGGCGGCGTTCTCGTCGAAGCGGATGTACGAGCCGTCCGGACGGCGGCGCTCCTTGACGGTGCGAACGATGACCGCCTTGACGACGTCACCCTTCTTCACGTTGCCACCGGGGATCGCGTCCTTGACGGTGGCGACGATGACGTCACCGATACCCGCGTAGCGGCGACCGGAGCCGCCGAGCACACGGATGCAGAGGATCTCCTTCGCACCCGTGTTGTCGGCGACACGCAGTCGCGACTCCTGCTGGATCACGTCTATCTCCTGGTTGTCTGCCGGTTCCCGCAGGGCCCTTTCGGGACGCACCTGCGAGCCTGGCGGAACTGTCCTGCGGGGTAGCCCCCGAAGGAATTACTTAGGCCTCTTCGGGCGAAAACCCACACCGGGGGCCGCATGGCCGCCCCCGGCGGGGGTCAGCAGGGGGCTCGCGCCCCCCGCTTGGTTACTTCGCCTTCTCGAGGATCTCCACGACGCGCCAGCGCTTCGTCGCCGAGAGCGGACGGGTCTCCATCAGGAGAACCCGGTCGCCGACGCCGGCGGCGTTCTGCTCGTCGTGCGCCTTGAGCTTGTTCGTACGGCGGATGACCTTGCCGTACAGCGCGTGCTTGACGCGGTCCTCGACGGCGACGACGACGGTCTTGTCCATCTTGTCGCTGACGACCAGACCCTCACGGGTCTTGCGGAATCCGCGGTCCGTCTTGGTCTCTTCAGTCACGTTGCTCTCGCTCATCAGGCGCTCTCCACCGTCTCGATGCCCAGCTCGCGCTCACGCATCAGGGTGTAGATCCGCGCGATGTCCTTGCGGACGGCCTTGAGCCGACCGTGGTTCTCGAGCTGGCCCGTCGCCGCCTGGAAGCGGAGGTTGAACAGCTCTTCCTTGGCCTCGCGGAGCTTGTTGAGCAGCTCCTCGTTGCCCAGCTCGCGCAGCTCGGACGCCTTGGTACCGGCCGACATCACGCTTCACCTGCCTCGCGCTTGACGATCTTGCACTTCATCGGCAGCTTGTGAGCCGCACGGGTCAGGGCCTCGCGCGCGATCTTCTCGTTGGGGTACGACAGCTCGAACATCACGCGTCCGGGCTTGACGTTGGCCACCCACCACTCCGGCGAGCCCTTACCGGAACCCATGCGGGTCTCGGCCGGCTTCTTGGTGAGGGGGCGGTCCGGGTAGATGTTGATCCAGACCTTGCCACCACGCTTGATGTGACGCGTCATGGCGATACGAGCGGCCTCGATCTGGCGGTTCGTCACATAGGCCGGGGTCAGCGCCTGGATGCCGTACTCGCCGAACGCAACCTGCGTGCCACCCTTGGACATGCCGTTGCGCTTGGGGTGGTGCTGCTTGCGGTGCTTGACCCTACGGGGGATCAGCATGTCGGTCAGGCCTCCGTTCCGGTGCTCTCAGCCGGAGCGGCGGACGCGGGAGCCTCGGCCTTGGGGGCCTCGGCGCCGGCAGCCTGCTGCGGCTTGCGACCGCGCCGCTCGCCACCGCGGCCACCACGGGCCGGGCGGTCGGCACCGCCGCGGGCCGGGCGGTTACCCGCACGGGCAGCGGCGTTCTCGGCGCGGACCTCGGCGATGTTCTTGACGTCGCCCTTGTAGATCCAGACCTTCACGCCGATGCGGCCGAAGGTCGTCTTGGCCTCGAAGAAGCCGTAGTCCACGTTCGCGCGGAGCGTGTGCAGGGGCACACGGCCCTCGCGGTAGAACTCCGAGCGGGACATCTCGGCGCCACCGAGGCGGCCACCGCACTGGATCTTGATGCCCTTGGCGCCGGCCTTCATCGCCGACTGCATGCTCTTACGCATGGCGCGGCGGAAGGAGACGCGGGAGGAGAGCTGCTCGGCGACGGCCTGGGCGACCAGCTGAGCGTCGGTCTCGGGGTTCTTGACCTCGAGGATGTTCAGCTGGACCTGCTTGCCGGTGAGCTTCTCGAGGTCACCGCGGATGCGGTCGGCCTCGGCGCCGCGGCGGCCGATGACGATGCCCGGACGAGCGGTGTGGATGTCCACACGCACACGGTCACGGGTGCGCTCGATCTCGACCTTGGAGATGCCGGCGCGCTCCATGCCGGACGTCATCATCCGACGGATGGCGACGTCTTCCTTGACGTAGTCCTTGTACAGCTTGTCGGCGTACCAGCGCGACTTGAAGTCGGTCGTAACGCCGAGCCGGAACCCGTGCGGGTTTACCTTCTGGCCCATTACCGGGTTCCTTCCTTGCTGCTGACGACCACGGTGATGTGGCTGGTCCGCTTGCGGATCCGGTAGGCACGGCCCTGGGCGCGCGGACGGAACCGCTTCAGGGTCGGGCCCTCGTCGACGTAGGCCTCGGAGATGTAGAGGCTGTCGACATCGGTGTGGTCGTAGTTGTGCGCGGCGTTGGCGATGGCGCTGTCCAGCACCTTGCCGACCGGCACGCTCGCGGCCTGCGGGGCGAAACGCAGGACCGCCTGAGCCTCCGTGGCGTTGAGGCCACGGATGAGGTCCACCACGCGGCGGGCCTTCATGGGCGTGACGCGGATGTACCGCGCCTGGGCCCTGGCTTCCATGGTTGTCCTTCCAGTGTCTGTCATGGTCATTCCACCCCGCGCTTAGCGGCGCTTCGACTTCCGGTCGTCCTTGACGTGACCCCGGAAGGTGCGCGTCGGCGAGAACTCGCCGAGCTTGTGGCCGACCATCGACTCGGTGACAAACACCGGAATGTGGGTCTTGCCGTTGTGCACCGCGAGCGTGTGGCCGAGCATGGCCGGCACGATCATCGAGCGACGGGACCAGGTCTTGATGACGTTCTTGGTACCGGCTTCGTTCTGCGCGTCCACCTTCTTGATCAGGTGGTCGTCGACGAAGGGTCCCTTCTTCAAGCTACGAGGCATCTCAACCCGTCCTTAGCGCTTCTTGTTCGTCTTGCGGCGGCGGACGATGTACTTGTTCGACGCCTTCTTGGGCGAACGAGTACGGCCTTCCTTCTTGCCCCAAGGGGACACCGGGTGGCGACCACCCGAGGTACGGCCTTCGCCACCACCGTGCGGGTGGTCCACCGGGTTCATGACCACACCACGCACGGTCGGGCGAACGCCCAGCCAGCGCTTACGGCCCGCCTTACCCCAGTTGATGTTGCTCTGCTCGGCGTTGCCGACCTCGCCGACCGTGGCGCGGCAGCGCTGGTCGACCAGGCGGATCTCACCGGACGGCATGCGGAGGTGGGCCATCGAGCCCTCCTTCGCGAGCAGCTGCACCGAGGCGCCGGCGGAGCGGGCGAACTTCGCGCCGCCGCCCGGACGCAGCTCGATGGCGTGCAGCGTGGTACCGACCGGGATGTTGCGCAGGGCCAGGTTGTTGCCCGGCTTGATGTCGGCCCCGGGACCGTTCTCGACGCGGTCGCCCTGCGACAGGCCACGCGGCGCGAGGATGTAGCGCTTCTCGCCGTCCGCGTAGTGCAGCAGCGCGATGCGCGCGGTGCGGTTGGGGTCGTACTCGATGTGCGCGACCTTCGCCGGCACGCCGTCCTTGTCGTGACGACGGAAGTCGATCACGCGGTAGGCGCGCTTGTGGCCACCACCCTGGTGGCGGACGGTCACACGACCGGAGTTGTTACGGCCACCCTTGCTGTGCAGGGGGCGGACCAACGACTTCTCCGGCGTGGACCGCGTGACCTCGACGAAGTCGGCGACGCTGGCACCACGACGGCCAGGAGTCGTCGGCTTGTACTTGCGGATACCCATTTCTCAGTCCTCGTCCGATTCCGGACGATCCTGACCGCTTACGCGGTCGGACCGCCGAAGATGTCGATACGGTCGCCCTCGGCGAGGGTCACGATCGCGCGCTTGGTGGACGCGCGCTGGCCGAAGCCCGTGCGGGTCCGCTTGCGCTTGCCCTGGCGGTTGATCGTGTTGACCCCGGTGACCTTGACCGAGAAGACCGCCTGGACGGCCTGCTTGATCTGGGTCTTGTTGGCGCTCGGGTCCACGACGAACGTGTACTTGCCCTCGTCGAGGAGCGCGTAGCTCTTCTCCGAGACGACCGGCTTGAGCAGCACGTCACGGGGGTCCGTGAAGGACTTGCTCAGCGGGGTCTCGACGGTGTTCTTGCCCTCGGTGGCGTGGCGACGCGCCTTCTTGACGCGAGCCTCCTTGGCCTTCTTCGCGGCCTTCGAGGCGATAGCGGGGTGACGGATGGCCATCAGACCTCGCTCCCTTCGGTGTCGTTGGCCTTCGGGCCGGCGACGAAGGACTCGAAAGCGGCCTTGGTGAAGACCACGTCGTCCGAGACGAGAACGTCGTACGTGTTCAGCTGGCCCGGCTCCAGGATGTGGACCTGGGGCAGGTTGCGGGCGGACAGCCACGCGGCCTCGTCGGCGCGGTCGACGACCAGGAGCAGGTTCTTGCGCTCGCTGATCTTGCCGAACAGGCTCTTGGCGGCCTTCGTGGACGGCGTCTCGCCCTCGATCACGCCGGAGACGACGTGGATGCGGTTGTGACGGGCCCGGTCGGTGAGGGCGTGACGCAGCGCGGCAGCCTTCATCTTCTTGGGCGTCCGCTGCGAGTAGTCACGCGGCACGGGACCGTGCACGACGCCACCACCGGCGAACTGCGGCGCGCGGGTCGAACCCTGACGGGCGCGACCGGTGCCCTTCTGGCGGTACGGCTTCTTGCCACCGCCGCGGACCTCGCCACGGGTCTTGGTCTTGTGCGTGCCCTGGCGGGCAGCGGCCAGCTGTGCGACGACGACCTGGTGGATCAGCGGAATGCTGACCTTCTCGACGTCGAAGATCTCCGCGGGGAGCTCGACGGAACCGGCCTTGTCGCCCGCCGGCGAAAGGATGTCAACAGTGCTCATTACCTCAGGCCCCCTTGGCCGCGGTGCGGACCAGGACGAGGCCGCCGTTCGGACCGGGAACCGCGCCCTTGATGAGCAGCAGACCCTTCTCCGCGTCAACGGCGTGGACGGTCAGGTTCTGGGTGGTGACCCGCTCGTTGCCCATGCGACCCGCCATGCGGAGGCCCTTGAACACACGGCCCGGGGTGGCGCAGCCACCGATGGAACCGGGAGAGCGGTGCTTGCGCTGGGTGCCGTGTCCGGCGCCGAGGCCACGGAAGTTGTGGCGCTTCATGACACCGGCGAAGCCCTTGCCCTTGCTCTTGCCGGTCACGTCGACCTTCACGCCGGCCTCGAACACCTCAGCGGTGATCTCCTGGCCCAGCGTGTACTCGGAGGCGTCCGCGGTGCGGATCTCGACGAGGTGGCGACGGGGGGTGACGTCGGCCTTGGCGAAGTGGCCCTTGAGGGGCTTGTTCACCTTGCGCGGGTCGATCTCGCCGAAAGCGATCTGGACGGACTCGTAGCCGTCGACATCGTTCGTACGGACCTGGGTGACGACGTTGGGGCCGGCCTTGACGACGGTGACCGGGACGACGCGGTTGTTCGCGTCCCACACCTGCGTCATGCCGAGCTTCTCGCCCAGGATGCCCTTGATCTGCTTAGCCATCTCTCAGATCACCGGCCTCAGAGCTTGATCTCGATGTCGACACCGGCCGGGAGGTCGAGTCGCATCAGAGAGTCAACGGTCTTGGGGGTGGGGTCGAGGATGTCGATCAGGCGCTTGTGCGTGCGCATCTCGAAGTGCTCGCGCGAGTCCTTGTACTTGTGCGGCGACTTGATGACGCAGTACACGTTCTTCTCAGTGGGCAGCGGCACCGGGCCCGCGACCGACGCACCAGTACGCGTCACCGTCTCGACGATCTTCTTCGCCGAGCTGTCGATGACCTCGTGGTCGTAGGCCTTGAGCCGGATGCGGATCTTCTGTCCCGCCATGGCTACTCAGTAGTCCTGTCTCTCGTAACGCTCTGGAACCCGGTGTTCCATTTCTCTTCCCTCTCCGACCCACGCGGTCGGGCGTGTCGCTCTCCCGCTGACACAGATGTCCCTTGTTCGAACATCCCTGCGGGATTGCACACGGCCCTTCCGGTACCGCGAGCCGGAGGCGAAAGCCCACCGGGTGCCTGGCCGGCGCCGCACTGACACTTCCCGAAAGATTCCCGTACGTCCGCCCCAGCGCTGCCGTGTGGCAGTTAGGGCGACGAGTACTGTGGGACTCGCTTCCGGTCCCCCCGGCGGGAGGCGCGCAGCATCAACACTCGACCGAGCAACTCGGACAGTCTGCCATACGGGGCACGGCGGACGCCAATCGAGCCGGAGAGAATACCCCGGGGGTGACGTAGGTCAAACCGAGGCGGCCGTGGGCCCGCCGAAGGACGCCAGGAAGTCATCGACAACACTCCTGGAGAACGGGTCCGTATCCGGGTCCTCGGGCGTGACGATGCTGACGGCGTAGTACTCGGACAGGAGGAGCACCGTCCCTTCGACGGCTGCCTCGTCCTCCGGGGAGGAAGCATGGACCCCGGAAACCGTCGTCGCGTGCAGAGGCTGCGCGTGATGACGGTAGAAGACGGCATAGGGCCCTTGTCCCTGAGTGTCGAGGGCGTAGCCGTGTTCCTCCCAGAAATCCTCCATCTCTTGGCCGGAGCTGAACGTGACGATGCCCGAGAGGCCATCTTCCTCCGGTTCGGGCAACCGCCAGTCGGCCGGGACGCCGGGCGCAAGCGGTTCCCCGTAGAGGAACATCCCTGGCCACCGCTGCTGGCCGAGTCGCACGAAACGACGCATACCCTCGGGGAACGACGCGTCCACGACGAAGTCGGTCGAATGTCCTGTGAGATCCATGAGAGTGCCTCGCGGTGGTGTGGAGTGTCTGCGGCCGGTGCTTCGCTCAGGCCTTCCAGCCCGATGTCGGACCGTGATACCTGATCGCGTCGCGAGGGATGGCCACGTCGCTGTTGGAGAACCAGATGTGATCGCGACCACCCCTGAGGCGCCCCGAGAAGAGTTTCTTCTCGACCTCGAACTCGATCATGTACTCGCTCTTTTCCTTGGTGAGACCGAGGTAGGACTTGAAGCCGCCGGGCTTCTTGGCGATGTCGGCCGGGCTCATGGGCGTTACATAGACCGCTGTCGCGTTCTTGCTCTTGGTGTTCCTCGGGACCTTGAGGGTGATGCCGTCCTTGCCGCCACCACCCATGATCTTGTTGTAGCCGGTCTTGTCCGTGTAGTGCCGGATGACTGCCTTGCACGAAGGCGCGAGGCCCAGCGGGTCGATCCACACGAGCGGGTTGACGACGTAGGCGTGGTGGTGCGGTGCCGGTTCCAGACCAAGCGGGTCAGGGCTGTGGTAGCGGGCCGTTGCCGGGTCGTAGTAGCGGTGGTGGTTGTAGTGCAGCCCCGTTTCGGCGTCGAAGTACTGCCCCGGAAAACGCAGCGGGCAGTCGGCCGTGCCCGGGGACGGGTCCCGCAGCGGCAGGCCCCAGAGGGTGCGGTGGGAACGCCATGCCGTGTGTCCTGACTCGTCGACGAGCTCGGTGGGCGTGCCGACGAGGTCGGTGACGATGGAGTAGAACCGCTCGTCCACCGACGCGTCGTCGGCCTGCCGCTGGCCGGAACGGGTGCGCTGGACCAGGGGCCGGTCCCCGCCCGGTTCCCAGTCCCAAGTGGTGAGGCGCTTCTCGCCGTCCCCTTCACCGTCAGAGCAGCTCTCCTCGGCCAGCCGTGTGCCGTCCCACACGAAGGCGGTGCGCTCGACCACCGCCGTGCCGTCCGCGGAGAGGAGTTCCTTCGCTATGCGTCTGCCCAGGGGGTCGTACCGGTAACGCCAGTGACGCCCGTCGGGGGTCGTCACGGAGCGCAGACGGTCCTCCGCATCCCAGGTGAAGAGCCAGGTGCGGGTCCCGCCGGAGAGGAGGGCGCGCGTGTGACGGACCACGCGTCCCTGGGCGTCGTGCTCGTACCGAGACCGTCCGGCGGTATGCACCAGTGTGCCGCTGTAGGCCATCGGCCCCTGGACCTCGGCGTCCCTGTCGCCGGCCGTCGCGGACGTGTCGGAATGGATCAGGTTGCCCAGGACGTCGTAGGCGTACGTCTCCCGCCGGTTCGTGCCAGTGACCGAGGTGACGCGTCCGGTCGGGTCGAGCTCGTAGGCCACGGCGCCCGTATCGGAGTCGGTGATGGCGCTGGGCAGGCCGTCGGGCCGATAGGAGTAGCGCCGGTCGATGCCGTGGGCCGCGCCTTCCGGTGTCCGCACGGTTTGGGAGCGCAGTCGATGGCCGGCGGCGCTCCATTCCTGGAGGAGTGACGCTCCCGTTGGAAGGGACCGCAGGACCTCGTGTCCCGCCTCGTCGTACCCGAACCCGACCGTCCGGCCGGAGCCGCGCAGTTCAACCGGCTGGTGAGCGGCGTCGTACCGCCACTCGCTGAGCGCTCCGCCAGGGGTCCGACGTTGCAGACGGCGACCCACGGCGTCGTATGAGTTGGTCAGGGTCCGGCCGTTACAGCTCTCCGTCAGCACGCGGCCGAGCGGGTCGTACGTGAAGCGGAGCTCCGCATCTTGGTTGACCGCCCGGACGAGGCCTCCGGCCTGGTCGTACTCGAAGGTCGTGACACGGCCTTCCGAGTCCTGCTGCTCGACCACCCGGTCGAGGAGGTCATGGCGGTAACGGACGGTCTGCCCAGCGCCGTTGGTGCGCTCGGTGATGCGGTTCGCCGCGTCGTAGCGGTAGGTGACGACCCTGCCGTTGAAGTCCGTCTCACGGACGACGTTGCCCAGGGGGTCGTACTCGTACGTCCAGGTCTGGCCGAGGGCGTTACGGACGCACACGGGGCGGAGCTCGGTGTCGTAGGTGAACTCGATCCGGCTGCCGTCCGGGGCCGTTCGGGCCGCAGTTCTGTCGAAGGGGGCGGGTTCGAACCAGGTGACTTGGTCCCGCCCGTCGGTGTGGGTGAGGAGATTACCCTCGGCGTCGTAGGTCCACCGCTCGACGGAACCGTCGGGATGAGCCCGCTGCGCCGGGCGCCCCTCGGTCGTCCAGCGGACAACGGTCGTTCCGCCGTCGGGCTCGACGACCTCCCGGACACGGCCGAACGCATCGTATGCGAAGCGCGTGGCTGCCCCTAGTGGAGAGAGCACCGTCGTCGGAAGTCCCGCGGCGTTGCTGCGCACCCGGCTCACGTTGCCGAGCGCGTCGGTGACCGAAGCGACCGCACCGCGCTCGTCATAGCCGTAATCAGTGGTCGCGCCGGCGGGGTCCGTGATCGTGACGACGTTTCCACGCTCGTCGTACGCGTACTGCCACCGGGCACCGTCCTGTTCAGTGGTCGAGGTCAGTGCACCATCGGTGTCGTACGCGTACGCGGCGAAGCTGCCGTCGGGGTGGACGACCCGGAGGGCATTGCCCATCGCGTCGTACTCGTAGGAGGTGGTCCGGCCGAGCGGGTCGGTGAGGGAGAGGAGATTGTCGTACCGGTCCCAGGTACGGGTCGTGGTGTGCCCGAGCGGGTCGGTCTCGGCTACGAGCTGATAGGCGTCGTTGAAGCGATAAGTGGTGCTGTGGCCGAGTGAGTTCGTCGCCACGGAGGTGTGGTTCTCCGTGTCATAGACGTACGTGTAGTCGAGGATGCCGTCCTTGCCGGTGGTGCGGGTGCAGCGGCTCGCAGAGTCGTACGTGTAGCGGTACCAGGTCCCGGTGCGGTCGTCCCATCCGGTGATGCGGCGCTGGGCGTCGTAGGAGAGCCGCAGCGGCAGCCCGGAGGCGTTGTAGACCTCCGTGAGGTTGGCCTCGGCGTCGTATGCATAACGCATGAGAATCGGCTGCTCGGGGTCACTGAGCAGAGTGAACGCTGTGATCCGGTCCTGGTCCGTGGCCACGCCGATGCGATAGCCGCCCGTGTGCGTGATCTCTTGGAGGCCCCCGTCGGACCCGTACGCCAGCTCGATGGCGTTGCCATTGCGGTCACTGACCATGGTCAGCGGCAGCTCGGCGGCCGATCGAGCGGGCAGCGGCCGGAAGTTGAGGGTCAGGCCGGAGTCAGGCTGGCGCACGGTCATCGTGCCGTCGTCCGATCCGTCCCACTCCAGCGGCCAGCGTGGCCCCTCGACCGGCTGAACAGGGACACCCTGCTCCGGGACCGGATAGGTGAGGACCATGCCGTCGGCCGTGGTGAAGCGGACGCCGTCGGGGTCGAGAATCAGTCGCTGGTCCAGCGTGGACGCCCAAGCGGGTCCGAACCAGTGGCCGGACCGGAGGCCCGTGCGGTGGTGGCGCTCCAGTTCAAGGGGGAGTACGCCGTCCAGGACGAAGTCCGTTTCGGACATGACCATCTGGCCGGTGGCCATGTCGATCGGGTCGCCGCAGGTGACGAGTTTCTTCATCTGTCGGCTGAGCGCTCGGGTGCCTTTACCCAACCCCTTGACGCCGAGTGCCATGCCCTTGAGACCGGTCTTGCCGAAGGCCTTCAGACCCTTGGCGAGTCCGCCCAGAGTGGTCAGGCCCTTCATGCCGGGTATGCAGTCCAGCGCGGCGAACCCGACATCCCATAGGGACGCTTGCCCCTTTGAGTATTTGTAGAGGGTGTCCGCGAGGACGACCGCCGCCGCGATCAGCACGATCGCGCCCAGGATCGGCCCACCGATGATCATCGCGACGATCCCGAGGACGGTCACGACGACCTTGCAGACCGCGACGATGTTGTCCCAGTTGTCCGTGAACCAGTCGCCGACCTCCTCCCACCACGACCGGTTCTGAATACCGGCGTCGGAGGCCTCGTCGATCTTCGACTTCGCCTCGCGGGCGGCCTCATCGCGCATCTTGCGCGCGTCCTCGGCCATCTTCTTGGCCGCGGCGAGAGCGTCCTGCGCGTCGGACACGTCCGACTGGGCCTTGGACTGGGCCGACTTGGCGTGCTGCACATCCCGGGTGGCCGCCCGGACCTTCGCCTCGTCCGGCTTCTCGGCGTTCTTGCTGCCGGTCGGGTCGTCCTTG
>NZ_MUKA01000558.1 GCF_002150735.1 Streptomyces africanus | reverse complement strand
GTCCTCCACCCCGCCGCCGTCCTCCCCGACGCCGGAGGGCGGCTCCGCGGGCACACCACCCTGACCCCTCGGTACGTCCCGCCGCGCCGATCCCCTCACCAGGAGCCCCCGTGCACCGCAACCGCAAGGCCGCCCCCGGAGCCCGCACCGCGCGGCTCGCCTGCTGCGCCCTGCTGGCGACGGCGACCGCCCTCGTCGGCTGCGAGCGCGGTTCATCGGACGGCGCGGACGAGACCGCGACGGGCCCGAGCGGCTGCCCCGACGTCCAGGCCGGGGCGCGGGCCGCCGTCACCCGGGCCGAGCGGACCGACATCCCCTGGGGCGGACCCACCAGCGGCCCGGAGGCGGTGTCGGGCAGAACCATCGTCTACGTCGCCCAGACCATGACCAACCCCGGCGTCGCGGGCGCCGCGAACGGGGTGCGGGAAGCCGCGCGGGTCATCGGATGGAACGTCCGGGTGATCGACGGCGGAGGCACCCCGGCCGGTATCCAGGCGGCCATGAGCGAGGCCGTCGCCCTGAGGCCCTCGGGCATCGTCATCGGCGGCTTCGACCCCGGCTCGACGGCACAGCAGGTCGCCCGGGCGGGCGCGCAGCGCATCCCGCTCATCGGCTGGCACGCGGTCCCCGAGCCCGGCCCCAGCCGGGACCCCGACCTCTTCACCAACGTCACCACCCGCGTCCAGGACGTGGCCCGCATCAGCGCGCAGTGGATCGTCTCCGACTCGGACGGCCGCGCCGGGGTCGTGCTCATCACCGACGCGTCGATCCCCTTCGCCAGGAACAAGTCCGACCTGATCAGGAAGGAACTCGCCAGGTGCCGCGGGGTGCGGCTGCTGTCCGTCGAGAACATCCCGATCCCGGACGCGAGCAGCCGCACCCCGCGGGAGATCTCCTCGCTGCTCTCCCGCTTCCGGGACCGGTGGACCCACTCCGTCGCCATCAACGACCTGTACTTCGCCGACGCCGCCCCCGCCTTCCGCGCGGCCGGCGAGAAGGGCTCGGGCCCGCCGTACAACATCGGCGCGGGCGACGGCGATCCGTCCGCCTTCCAGCGCGTCAGCAGCAGGCAGTACCAGGCCGCCACCGTGCCCGAACCGCTGTCCCTCCAGGGCTGGCAGATCGTCGACGAGTTCAACCGCGCGTTCTCCGGCCGCCCGGCCAGCGGGTACACGGCCCCCGTCCACATCGCCACGGCCGGCAACAGCGAGGGCGCCACGACCTGGGACCCGTCGGGCTACCGGGAGGCGTACCGGAAGATCTGGGGGAAGTGACGCCCGGTCAGGTGCCGATCCCTTCACCGAACATGCACGGAACCTCGAAATCCCTTTAAGTTTCAAGCGCTAATCTCACCGTCAGTCGAGTGGCCGCCGGGGTCGATCCGAGCGGGGCCCGTTCCGCGGCGGCACTCGCAACCCCCCACCAGCACAGGAGACCGGGTGTGTACGACGGCGACGTAGTGGTGATCGGCGGCGGCTACGGCGGCGTCCGGCTGGCGAAGCGACTGGACACGACGGCCCGGGTCACGCTGGTGGACCGCAAGGAGGTCTTCTTCCACCGCGTCGCCTCCCTGCGCGCGGGCGTGCGCCCCGAGTGGACGCACACGCCCTTCATCCCGTACGACCGGCTGCTGCACCGCGGGCGCGTGATCGCGGGCAAGGCCGTCCGTATCGACACCGCCGAACGGCAGGTCGTCCTCGCCACGGGCGAACGGCTGCCCTACGACGTGGTCGTGATCGCCACCGGCGCCGACTACCCCGAACCGGCCCGCTTCCTGGGCACCGCCGTCGAGGAAGCGGCCAAGTCGTTCGCCGAACACCAGCGCAACATCGCCACGGCCGAGCACGTCCTCGTCGTCGGCGGCGGCCCCGGCGGCGTCGAACTCAGCGCCGAGATCCGCCTCGCCCGGCCGGACGCCCGCGTCACGCTCGCCCACTCCGGACCGGCCCTGCTCGACTCCACGGGCAGCGCGCGGCCGGGACGCAAGGCCCTCGCGTGGCTGGAGGCCCATGACATCGAGGTCCGGCTCGACTCGTTCATGTCGCCCGGCAACGACTTCGGCACCTACCGCGACGGCCGCGGCACCGTCATCGAGGCCGACCTGTCCTTCTGGGCGACGGGCACCACACCCAACACGCTCTGGCTCCGCCTGGCCGGACACGGTGACTGGCTGAACCGGGACGGACACGTCAAGGTCGACCGGACACTCCGGGTGGAAGGCAGGCTGGACGTGTTCGCCGTCGGCGACGTGAACGACGTCAGCGAACTCAAGATCACCCCCGCCGCGCTCGCCCAGGCGGACATCGCCGCCCACAACATCCGCGCCTACCTGCAGAGTTCGGGCAAGCACCGCAAGGAGCCGCGCTTCTACCGGCCGGTCCAGCGCACCCCGCTCATCGTGCCGTTCGGCCCGGCCGACGGACTGACCGTGCTGCCCGTACCGGGCGGCGAGTCCGCGGTCCTCGGCAGCCGTACGACGGTCATGGCCAAGGCGAAGACCCTCATGACGCCCTACATGCGGCGCCAACTCGGTTACACCGCAGCCTGATCCGCGTCGCACGCGCCGGGCCACCCCGCGTCACCCCACCCCCCGTCGTTACCCGCCGGTTGCCTCTGGGGTAGGGTCCCCACCGTTTCCGGTTACCGGCTGATGGTGCGCCGGTACGGGGCGTGTCGGAGGGTGGCAAGACGATGGACTCCCAGTGGGGTGACGGCGGATCAGTGGACCTGGACGACACGCGGCTGGAGGCGCTGAGTCCCCAGCCGTTGCTGACCCGTGACTACGAGACGCGCCCCGCGCTCGTGTACGAGCGGCTGAGGCAGCAGCACGGCCCCGTCGCGCCGGTCGATCTGCTCGGCGTGCCCGCCTGGCTGGTCCTCGGCTACCGCGAGGCGCTCCAGGTCCTCCAGGACGACGACGGCTTCCCGAAGGGGCTGGAGAACTGGCGGGCCCGCTCCGAGGGCCGGGTGCCGGCCGACTGGCCGCTCGGCCCGTCCCTGGAGGTCAACCACATCCTGATCCAGGGCGGCCCCGGATACCGGCCGCTGCGCATGGCCTGGGACGTGGCCCTCAAGCCGTTCCAGGACCCGCGCCACCCGCAGGCCAAGCGCCTCAAGGCCGCCGTAACCGCCTACGCCGACGAGCTGATCACCCTGATCGGGCAGGGCGGAAAGACGGGCGTGGCGGACCTGTCCGCGCAGTTCTCCCGGCCGCTGCCGCTGATGGTGGCCAGCCACCTGCTCGGCTTCCCCGGCTCACAGGGCGACGACGCCCTGATGGACATGTGGCGCGTCCTCGACGCCGGCCCGGACGCGGAAGCCGCACTGGAACGCCTGCTCGCGACACTGGCGGAACTCGCCGCGACGAAGCTTAAGAAGCCGGGCGACGACTTCCCCTCCTACCTGCTGGCCGCGCACCCCGACCTGTCGCTCGACCAGCTGGCCCGCGAGCTGTTCATGCTGCTCGGCATGACCTCCGACCACGTCGGCATCCTCATCTCCAACACGGTCGTCGAGGTCATCTCGGGCGAGGGCAGCGTGCGCGCCAGCCTGTCCGCCGGGATGGTCAGGGAGGCCATGAACCGGTCCGTCATGCGCAAGCCGCCCCTGGTGAACTTCGTCCCGCGCTTCGCGGCCGCGGACACCCCGCTCGGCAACTACACGATCCGGGCCGGCGACCCGGTATGGGTCTCCCCGGGCGCCGCGCACGCCGACCCGCTCTTCGCCGACCACGTCGCCTCCGGCACCACCATCAGCACCCGGGCACACCTGTCCTGGGGAGCCGGACCGCGCCAGTGCCCGTCACGGGAGCTCGCCTCGACGGTCGCGGCGGCCGGTGTGGGGCGGCTGTTCGAGCGGTTCGACCACCTCGCCCTCGCCCTGCCCGCCGACCAACTGCCCTGGCGTTCCTCCCCGTTCATGCGCGGCCTGCGCTCGCTGCCCGTGCGCTACGACCTCTCCGCGGCGCCCGCGCGGCCTTCGGCGGACGGTTCCGCGCCCGAGGTGGCCGAGGAGGTCCTGCCGGACCGGTCCGCCCGGCAGCGTTCCTCGCTGTGGCGCTATCTGACGGGCCTGATCCGCGGCGGCCGCTGACCGGGCGCCGGGGCCGGCACACCCATGGCGTATCAGCGTTCCTCCCGGTCCGGGGGTGACGGTCTCACGCCGCACGCGTGACGAACGGTGCTGTTGCGCGGCTTCCCGCTCTGCGATGCTCGACAGAGATCGGCGGATGCTTCCCGAAGATCGGCCGGACAGGGCGCGGGCCCGCGGGGGCCGGGCAGGTTCACCTCGATGACCTGCCCGGTTCACACCCAGCCCGACTCCACGGCGATCCGGATCGCGTCGATCCGATTGCGTCCGCCCGTCTTCCTGCCGATCGCCGACAGATGGTTGCGGACCGTCGCCACGGACAGGCACAGCCGCTCCGCGATCTCCCGGATGGGAGTGCCGTCGGCGGTCAGCCGCAGCACCTCCACCTCGCGCCGGGTCAGCGGGTTCGCGCCCGCGTCCAGGGCGGCCGGCGCGAACTCGGGATCGACGAACCGCTGCCCCCGCACCAGCTTGCGCACCCCGTGGACCAGCCGGTCCGGCGGGGCATCGGTGCTGATGACGCCGGCGGCGTGCAGATCGAGCATGCGGCGCAGCCGCTCGGGCGTCGTCGAGGCCATCATCAGCAGCATCCGGCACTCCGGCAGCCCCGCCCGCAGCTCGCCCCGGACGGTGATCTCCTCGCCCTCCCTTGCACGGATTATCACCGCAGACCCCGGCGATTTCAGTCCGGGAGACACCCACGTTGATCGAGTGGTGAGGCCCGGGAGCCGGACGTACCGTCGAACGGTGGACACCGCAGGCAGCAGCCCGCAGCCGGCTACACCACAGACGACCACCACCAGGGAATCCGGTGGTGGCGGGAACGCGATGGCACTCTTCGTCATCGCCTCGTGCCAGCTCATGGTGGTCCTCGACATCACGATCGTGAACATCGCCCTGCCGCACATCCAGACGGCGCTGGACTTCTCCACCACGAGCCTCGCCTGGGTGGTCAACGCCTACACCCTCACCTTCGGCGGCCTGTTGCTGCTCGGCGGCAGGACGGGCGACATCCTGGGACGGCGGCGCGTCTTCATCTTCGGCGTGCTGCTCTTCGTCCTCGCCTCCCTGCTCGGCGGGCTCTCCCAGAACTCCGGTCAACTCCTCGGCGCGCGTGCCCTCCAGGGCGTCGGCGGCGCCATCGCCTCCCCGACGGCCCTCGCCCTGATCAGCACCACCTTCCGCGAAGGACCCGAACGCAACCGCGCCTTCGGCGTCTTCGCCGCGGTCTCGGCGGGCGGCGGCGCGATCGGCCTGCTCGCGGGCGGCATCCTGGTGGAGTGGCTGAACTGGCGGTGGGTGCTGTTCGTCAACGTGCCCATCGGCCTGCTCATCGCGCTCGCCACCCCGCGCTGGATCAGGGAGTCCGAACGCCACCCCGGGCGCTTCGACGTCACCGGCGCGCTCGCCTCCACCGTGGGCATGGTGCTGCTGGTCTACGGGTTCATCAGGGCCGCGCAGGAGGGCTGGCGCGACGCCCTCACCGTCGCCTCGTTCGCCGCGGCGGTCGTCGTCCTGACGGGCTTCATCCTGATCGAGCGGCGCTCCAGACAGCCCATCACGCCCCTGCACATGTTCGCCGACCGCAACCGCGCGGGCACATACGGCATCATGCTGTGCCTGGCCGCCGCGATCTTCGGCATGTTCTTCTTCCTCACGCTCTTCGTGCAGAACGTGCTGGGGTTCAGCCCCCTCGAAGCCGGACTGGCCTTCCTGCCGGTCAGCGCGGTCATCGCCATCGGCGCCGGACTGGCCTCGCGGTTCCTGCCCGTCTACGGGCCCAAGCCGTTCCTGGTGGTGGGCGCGCTCCTGGCCGCGGCCGGGCTGTCCTGGCTCACGCTGACCGACGTGCACTCCACGTACGCGGGCAGCGTCCTCGGCCCGATGCTCGTCTTCAGCCTCGGCATGGGCATGGAGTTCGTGTCGCTGACCCTCATGGCGCTGTCCAACGTGCCCACGCCGGAGACCGGCGCGGCCTCCGGGCTGCTCAACGCCACCCAGCAGGTCGGCGGCTCCCTCGGCCTGTCCATCCTGGTCACCATGTACGGCACGGCCAGCACCAACGAGGCCGAGAAGCAGATCCCGCTCTTCCTCCGGCAGGCGCCCCCTGCCGAGCGCCTGCGCTTCCAACGCACCGGGCAACTGCCGAAACCCTGGTCCGACGAGATCCTCACCGCCGGCGTCTCGGCCGCCTTCGTCATGGCGGCGATCTTCACCGCGATCGCCGCGCTGATCGCCCTGATCGTCATCCAGGTCCGCCCCTCCGACCTGGAACGCCTCAAGGGAGGGGCGGACCTGGATGAC
>NZ_MUKA01000557.1 GCF_002150735.1 Streptomyces africanus | reverse complement strand
GCGCCCAGTTGCAGCCAGGCGGCTTCCCTGCCACCGACCGCGACGAGCTTGCTGACGTTGAGCCGGACGGCTCGCCGTCCGGCTCAACGTCAGCAAGCTCGTCGCGGTCGGTGGCAGGGAAGCCGCCTGGCTGCAACTGGGCGCATATAACGAGGGTTCGTGGGGTGAGGAGTCGGTGCACGTGTCCGACGCACAGGCGGCGATCGACCTGTTGCGCAGCGAGTTGCGCCCGGGAGACGTCGTACTCGTGAAGGCGTCCCGTTCGGTCGGCCTCGAGCGCGTTGCCCAGGCGCTGCTCGAGACCGGTGCCGAGGGTGAGGTTTCCGCCCGATGATGAAGCAGATCCTGTTCGCAGGAGTCATTGGCCTCTTCCTGACGCTGGTCGGCACCCCGCTGCTGATCAAGCTCCTCGCGCGCAAGGGCTACGGCCAGTACATCCGCGACGACGGCCCGCGCGAGCACGCCAGCAAGCGCGGGACGCCGACCATGGGCGGTATCGCCTTCATCCTGGCGACGGTCGCCGCGTACTTCCTGGCCAAGGTGATCACGGGCTATCTCGACCCGGACGTCGACGCGGCGCCGACTTTCTCGGGTCTGCTGGTGCTCGGCCTGATGGTCGGCATGGGCCTGGTCGGCTTCCTCGACGACTACATCAAGATCGTCAAGCGGCGTTCGCTGGGTCTGCGGGCCAAGGCGAAGATGGCCGGCCAGCTGATCGTCGGCATCGGCTTCGCGGTGCTCTCGCTGCAGTTCGCGGACAACCGAGGCAACACCCCCGCCTCCACGAAGCTGTCGTTCATCACGGACTTCGGCTGGACGATCGGACCCGTGCTGTTCGTGGTCTGGGCGCTGTTCATGATCCTCGCGATGTCGAACGGCGTGAACCTGACCGACGGTCTGGACGGTCTGGCCACCGGCGCCTCGGTGCTCGTCTTCGGCGCCTACACCTTCATCGGCGTCTGGCAGTTCCAGGAGTCCTGCGCCAACGCGCAGACGCTGACCAACCCGGGCGCGTGTTACGAGGTGCGCGACCCCCTCGACCTGGCGGTGGTCGCCTCCGCGCTGATGGGTGCCTGCCTGGGCTTCCTGTGGTGGAACACCTCGCCGGCCAAGATCTTCATGGGTGACACCGGTTCGCTCGCGCTCGGCGGTGTGCTCGCCGGCCTCGCGATCTGCTCGCGCACCGAGCTGCTGATGGCCATCCTCGGCGGCCTGTTCGTCCTGATCACCATGTCCGTGGTGATCCAGGTCGGCTCCTTCCGCCTCACCGGGAAGCGCGTCTTCCGGATGGCGCCACTCCAGCACCACTTCGAACTCAAGGGCTGGTCCGAAGTGCTCGTCGTGGTCCGCTTCTGGATCATTCAGGGCATTTGTGTGATCGTCGGACTAGGCCTCTTCTATGCAGGATGGGCAGCGGACAAGTGACCTCCTCGGTGTCTTCGGAACTCAAGGGCAAGCACGTCACCGTCGCCGGGCTCGGCGTCTCCGGCGTCCCGGCGGCCAAGGTGCTGCACGGCCTCGGCGCGACCGTCACGGCCGTCAACGACGGCGCCGACGAGCGCGCTCGGGCGCAGGCCGCCGAGCTGGAGGCGCTCGGCATCACCGTGCGCCTCGGTGACGGCGACACCTTGCCCGAGGGCACCGAGCTGATCGTCACCGCGCCCGGCTGGAAGCCCGACAAGCCGCTGTTCGCGGCCGCGGAGCGGGCGGGCGTGCCCGTCTGGGGCGACGTCGAGCTGGCCTGGCGCCTGCGCGGCCCCGACGCGGCCCCGTGGCTCGCCGTCACGGGCACCAACGGCAAGACCACCACCGTCCAGATGCTCGCCTCGATCCTGAAGGCGGCGGGCCTGCGCACGGCCGCCGTCGGCAACATCGGCGTCTCCCTGCTGGACGCGGTGCTCGGCGAGGAGCAGTACGACGTGCTGGCCGTGGAGCTGTCCAGCTACCAGCTCCACTGGGCGCCGTCGCTGCGCGCCCACTCGGCCGCCGTGCTCAACCTCGCCCCCGACCACCTGGACTGGCACGGCTCCATGGAGGCGTACGCCGCCGACAAGGGCCGTATCTACGAGGGCAATCGCGTCGCCTGCGTCTACAACGCGGACGCCACCGACAAGCCGTCCACCGAGGATCTGGTCCGCGAGGCCGACGTCGAGGAGGGCTGCCGGGCCGTCGGCTTCACCCTCGGCACACCCGCGCCCTCCCAACTCGGCGTCGTGGAGGGCATCCTCGTCGACCGTGCCTTCGTCGAGAACCGGCAGAAGAACGCCCAGGAGCTCGCCGAGGTCGCCGACGTCAGGCCGCCGGCCCCGCACAACATCGCCAACGCCCTCGCGGCGGCGGCCCTCGCGCGGGCCTACGGCGTGCCCGCCAAGGCCGTACGGGACGGCCTGCGGGCGTTCACCCCGGACGCCCACCGCATCGCGCACGTGGCCGACGTGGACGGGGTCGCGTACGTCGACGACTCCAAGGCCACCAAC